>JAEWTV010000140.1 GCA_023397675.1 Bacillota bacterium
TTACTCATACGACACCTCCTATGTTTATTGTCTTGCGATTGTCAGTCGCCTGCATTATATCATAGGAGTTTTTGTTCAGAGCTAAAGCCTTTTTATCCACCGGCATAGCCGGAGGTTGTCACACAAAACAAAAGCACTCTGTAGATAAATATAGAGTGCTTTTAAAATTTTAAACCTTATCTGAATTCATCTTTTTTATGCCATAGGTATACTATCAGAACTATTGCAAGCAATACGGCGAAAATCTGAGGAAAAATTATTTCTATTGAACCTGCCAGATCGCCTTGAACTGCCTTTACAAAAATCTCTACAGATGCATATATTGCAAATCCAGAAAATATTTGTGAAGCAATATATCCATACCGTTTCAATCTCCACAAGCCTACTGCTGCAATTAAAGATACAGGTACATTGACAATTATGTCGGTTACAGGGTAGGAATAGTCAACCCCTTTTGGGAAGTCAAGAATAAAGCCCTTTCCCCACATAAAGACAGAACCTGCGAAGGCAAAAATTCCGGTAATAAACAATAGAATTGATAAAACTTTTACATTAAATGAAAACCGTGATTTGTTCATATATTAATCTCCATAAATTATTTTTTAATAAAAGTATAGATTACAAGCGCTATAACTGAAATCACTGAAAGAATACCTAACAGCATGTGCCCACCCATAGCATTTTTGAACTTTTCGCCTCCAAAATGAATTGTAAATCCACAGCCTGCTGTTAAAACTACAAGAACCAATACCACAATTGCAAATAATTTCATAGAATCAATCCCCCATCTTTTCTTTAATTCCGTAAATACAAACCTTAACTATATTTGTGAGATAATGCTCCAAACCCTCTATGGTTTCAGCTTTATTAAACCAATTGATAAGTGCCATGAATAATGAATTGTTTAAAACTTCAATCTTCTCTTTAAAGTATGATTCACCTATTTTGTCAAAATCGGAAGACTGCCTGATTATCATTGAGAAAATGAATATAAAATCAAATTTTCCGTCAGGTGCCTGCTCTACGCCGTGGATTTTTACAAGCTCATTTATAAAGGCTTTAAACATCCTGAAATTTTCGTTTATTGATTTAACAAGGAATTTAATAAGCTCATACAGGTTTTCCTCTATAGTCAGATTATTTTTAACTGTTCCTGTAAAATCATATTTTTCAAATTCCCTTTCTGCCCACAGCATTAAAATATCGCTTTTTGAGGGAAAGAAAGTGTAAAAACCTCCTTTTGCAATTCCTACAGTCTTTGTTATATGGTCAACTGACACATTTTCGTAGCCGTTTTCTTTAAAGAGTTCTACAGACTTGCTGAAGATATGCTCTTTTGCTTGAGCTCTTTGCTGTTGAAACAAAGTCAACTATATCCACCTCCAAATAAAAATGACCGCGGTTTATTTTCTGACCGCAGTCATATTATATAAAAATTTTTATACAAATTCAATAGCTTTAGGTACTTTATTTCTGTTTTCTTATTCTTTAGCAATTCTTTTACACTTTTCAATACCTACCATACATGCGGCAATTAAAGCTATTCCTATTACTAAATATATAGGGCTTTCTGTAGGTACCAGGTTTGCAGGAATAAAAACTGCCAGGTTGCCGGAAATGTTAATAATCATATGTAATATAATTGGCACCACAATTGAGTTAAAATGCTTCATTACATATCCCAGGAACAGTCCCATCATAAATGCGTATAGTCCTTGTATAGGATTCATATGGTAAATACCAAACATTACAGATTGAAAAATGTTAGCTGCTGCAAAAGGCATATATTTTCTGCATTTGCTCAGAATAACCCCTCTAAAGATAAGTTCATCTGAAACAGGTGCAAACAGCCCTTCAAAAACAAGTGTAATAATATCGATACTTCTAATAGGTTCAGGCTGTAATGTAAGGCTGCTGTCAGAGGAAAATATAAAACTCAGCATAATGAAGTTAAGGAACTGCAGGCTTATTCCTAAAATTATAAGTAACAAAAACAATTTAACCGACAATATCTCTCTTACAGGTTGTGTAGCTTCAACTTTATTCCTTTTAAAATACCATCCGAAACAAATAATACAAATTGCAGCTGCAACAATAAGCATTATTTCATTAAGCTGTGGTCCTATTTCCATGTTTCTGTTTAATATTGTCAGATCGAAATCAATATTTTTCTCATTAATTTCCTGAATGGTTAAAATCAATCCATTGATAAGTTTTGCTAAAAACATAACAACTAAATGAATTAGTAATGTACACAATAACGGAACTAAGCAGTACAAATAATTTTTAAACTTTTTCATTTTTGACTCCCTTATTATTGTTAAACAATAAAGTATACGGCTGTTTTTAAGAAAGTACTAAAAAAAGTCTCCGATTGGAGACCTTTTAAAATCTATATAACTTATTCAACCACTGTTCCAGGATAATAATGTGTCAGAATCTGATCGAACTTAAACCCTGCAAGCGCCATTCCCCTTGCACCTTCCTGGGTCATTCCAAGTGCATGCCCCCATCCCTTTCCTGTGAAAACAAACTTTGCAGTAGTTGCATTTCCTGTACTTACTCCAATTTTATTGGTACCGTTAGCCCCTAAAATTGTAAGGCCTGTGTTAGAAGATATCTGTTTGAGACCATTCGCAGTGATAACTGTTTTGCCCTGCAACGATACATTAGATAAAGATGAACCGTTAGAAACGCTAAACGACGTAGTTACAGCCCCCGAACCTGAAGTTATTTCATACATACGGCTATCAAGCCCAAGCATATCCCTGGTGCTCTCTTTTGTTAGTGTCTTGCTGTCTTTAGTGCCCTGTATAAGAAGCTTGTTAACCCTTCCCGCCGGAGTTCTTTCAACTATTGAAATACCTGTTATATCACCAAGATCATATCCATATTTAAACATAATGGTTTTAATCTGACTCGGCGTAAATGATTCCTGCCAGTAATAGTGACCTGAAGTGGTCAGTTCATACTTGTTATCAACGCTTACAAGGTACGGCACTGTAGATCCCCATACGTTTTTCGAATCTTCAGTCGGTCCGCCACTTGACGCACAGTACAAGGTTTCTGCTACTTCTCCGTTATAGGTTACTATAAGACCCTTTGAATCATCAACAGCCTTATTTGTTGCCGGATATTCGGTATTATAACCACGATACATCTGACAATAAGTAGTTGGACATAGATCAAATTTTTGTGATGAATGCTTGTTAAGATTTCTTATTGCATATGACCTTGCAACAACAGCCTGAGCTTTAAGAGCTTCAATATTGGAACTGCCCTGAATTTCATTTGGAACCACACCATAAAGATATTCTTCAAGCGGAATTACATTTATGATTGTCATATCACTGTCTGTAAACCTTCTTACTTCCAGTCCTCCTCTGTATCTTGAAGAGTTAATGGAAAAAACATTTGGACTATTCTCAGCCCTTGGATATATCTGCAATGCAGAAACTGCACTGTTAAACATTAAAACCGTACTTCCAGATGAATTCTGTACAGCAATTCTTAACGCAGAAGGATTAACTACAGAATAAATACCTGCACCAAGTTTTTGCTGAATTGCTGCAATAGCTGCGCTTGCACTTGCAGTATCAATATAATTCCCTGTCCAAACCTGCCATGTATCAGAAAATACAGGGTACGCTTCTATTCCTGCCTGTTTTGCTGCCTGAGCCTTCATATTTGCATTGTTGTAATCCTGAAGAGAATTATAAAGCAGTATATGATACGGTGCCGGTGAATCTTTTAGTACTGTATAAGTATTATTGGATGGATCTTCAAATAATACTGAAAATGTACCATTAACAAAACTTCCAAACTGAAGACCTTTCTGTGCACCTACATTAAACCTGGATTGTGCTGTATCCTCAAAATAAAGGCCTATCCTTACCTTATCAGGAATGCTTACCTTGGCAGAAACCGGAACCGACGACATCATAACTGCGGAAAAAGCTAATACAACTGCCATAAGTATTCTTATAACAGATTTCTTCATAAGTACCCCCCATTTTATCTTTTGAAGTATATATTAAATATGAAAATATTCTATAACAAGCTTAATATTGGCAAAATAATTACCTACTTAATATATTTCGACATAAATCAGATAATCCTTTTCAATTTTTTCACATTTAATATAACTGTAACATTTTTCTAGCTCCGACATTATAATATCTATACACAGTGGATTTGATGGCTAAACTATTTGACATTAATCAGACTGAATGTTATTATATATAAAACAAAATATGTTTTATTGGTAGAGGCGCATTTTCCAATAGTAAATACACTGAAAAATCTGGGTTTTAATGATGTGTAACGAAAGGGGAAAATGCCGAAGGATATATTTACCCACATAATTGTATCCTGGTTGGACAGTTAATAGCTGCCTGACTGTCATCAAACTTTGATGGAGCGCTATCAGTTAATTGCAAATTATCTTACAGATATTTTGTATAGTTGCTGGTACACACATGTACTGGCATTTTTAGTTATATGGGCTTTTACCAAATAAACTATGGAGGTAATAAAAATGGATAAAAAACTTAAGGTTGGTATACTTGGCGGAACTGGAATGGTTGGTCAGAGATTTATTACTCTTCTTGACAATCACCCATGGTTTGAAGTCGTAGCTCTTGGCGCAAGTGAGAGATCCTCCGGCCGTACTTTCGAAGAAGCTGTTAATGGCCGCTGGAAGCTTGATATTCCGATGCCTGAAAAGGTAAAAAACATCACAGTAAAGAATGTAAATGAAATAGCAAAATTCAAAGATGAAGTTGATATGGTATTTTGCGCTGTTGATATGAAAAAGGATGAAATAAAGGCTCTTGAAGAACAGTATGCAAAGGCTGAGATTCCTGTTATATCAAACAACTCTGCACACAGATGGACAGATGATGTTCCTATGATAATTCCTGAAATTAATCCGGAGCATGCTGCAATTATAGAAAAACAGAGAAAGCGTTTAGGTACTTCAAAGGGCTTCATAGCTGTTAAGTCCAACTGTTCACTTCAGAGCTATGTTCCCCCTATTCATCCACTTATGAAATTTGGTCCTGAAAAAGTTCTTGCATGCACTTATCAGGCAATATCAGGTGCAGGAAAGGTATTCAGCGACTGGCCGGAAATACTTGACAACGTTATACCTTATATCGGTGGAGAAGAAGACAAAAGCGAGAATGAACCACTTAAAATCTGGGGTAAAATTGAAGGCGACAAGATAGTTAAAGCAGCCGGCCCAAAGTTTTCCGCACAATGCTACAGAGTACCTGTTTCAGATGGCCATATGGCTGCGGTATATGTATCCTTCAAGAATAAACCTTCAATGGATGAAATGATTGACTGCTGGAAATCCTTTAAGGGCAAAGCTCAGGAGCTTAAGCTTCCAAGTGCTCCGGAACACTTCCTGACTTATATGGATCAGCCGGACAGACCACAGACCAACCTCGACAGGAACGTTGAAAAAGGTATGGGAATATGCATAGGAAGACTTCGTGAAGATATAATTTTCGATTACAAGTTCGTATGTCTGTCACATAACACAATAAGAGGAGCTGCAGGCGGCGGAGTCCTCATGGCAGAGCTTCTTAAAGCTGAAGGATACTTAGGTTAAGTTATTGACTTTCCTCTGCTTTTGAATATTAAATTGTTAGGGAGTTGAAATTATGAAGAGTCCAATTTTTACAGGCTCAGGAGTTGCAATTGTTACTCCTTTTACAGATGATGGTGTTGATTACGGGAAGCTTGAGGAGCTTCTTGAATATCATATTAAAGAAGGAACCGATGCTATTGTAGTTTGCGGTACAACCGGTGAAGCATCCACAATGCCTGATGAAGAACATAAGGCAGTTATTAAGTTTACAGTCGATAAGGTTAATAAAAGACTTCCTGTAATTGCAGGTGCAGGAAGTAATTATACTACTCATGCAATTGAGCTAAGCCAATATGCAGAAAGTGTAGGAGTTGACGCAATACTCAGTGTTACTCCTTACTATAACAAAACTACCCAAAAGGGATTGTATGAACATTTTAAGGCTATTGCAAACAGTGTTAAGACACCTATAATACTTTATAATGTTCCTTCAAGAACTAACCTTAATATAAACCCAGAAACACTCAAGGAGCTATCAAAGATTGACAATATAGTCGGTGTTAAGGAATGCGTATTAGGTCAGGTTGGCAGAACAATAAATCTTTGCGGAGAAGATTTTACTATTTACTCGGGTAATGACGAAGAGGTCCTCCCTATGCTTTCATTAGGAGCAAAAGGTGTTATTTCAGTTATGGCAAACATAATACCAAAGGATACTCATGACCTTGTAGCTAAATTCCTCGAAGGAGATATTGCAGGAAGCAGAAAACTTCAGTTGGGAACACTTGACCTTATAAAGGCACTTTTCATTGAAGTAAGCCCTATCCCTATCAAGGCAGCAATGAACCTTCTTAACATGAATGTAGGAAAATGCCGTATGCCTTTGGTAGATATGTCTGATAACAATCTGGAAGTACTGAAGAAAGCTTTGGCCAATTATGGACTATTATAGTGTACAATTTACAGTTTACCAGAGCACGATATGATAGTTAAAAGCTAGTTGATAGGATGATAAGATGTCAAGAGGTCAACAAAAAGTTGTTAACAATTGACGACGGGTCAGTTAAAGGCAGATAGAGTTTGCAGTCTGCAATGTACAAGTTACAGTTATATGCAATAAATTAAACTAACTAATAATAAAATACAATTGATAATACATAATAATAAAAATTGAAATTTAGGAAGTGAACAAATGATTAATATTTTACTAAGTGGATGTAACGGAAAAATGGGCCAAGTAATCACAAGGCTTTCAGAAGGTGTTGAAGGAGTTCAGATTAGTGCAGGATATGACATAAACGGTACAAGGAAAAATGATTATCCTGTATTTACAAATCTATCCTCCTGCAAAATAAAGATTGATGTAATTATTGATTTTTCAAATCCTGAAGCTTTGGATAATATACTTGACTTTGCAGTGACAGGAAAAATACCTATTGTTATAGCTACAACAGGACTTTCCACTGCCCAGCAAATGAAGATTCAGAATGCATCAACTCAAATTCCGGTATTTATGTCTGCAAATATGTCACTTGGCGTCAATTTGTTGATAGACCTTGTAAAAAAAGCAGCAACTGTATTGGAAGAAAACTTTGATATAGAAATAGTTGAAAAGCACCATAACCAAAAAATTGATGCACCAAGCGGTACTGCTCTGGCAATTGCTGATGAAATCAACTCTGCACTTGAAAATAAGTATGAGTATACTTATGACAGACATTCAAGGAGAAAGAAAAGAGCAAAAAGAGAAATTGGTATTCATGCAGTACGAGGTGGTACAATTGTTGGCGAACATTCAGTAATATTTGCAGGAAACGATGAAATAATAGAAATCAAGCATACTGCCATGTCAAGAGATATTTTAGGCATGGGAGCACTGAGAGCCGCAAAGTATATACATGGAAAACAACCGGGTATATACAGAATGAAAGAACTGATTTCTGGTTAGTTTAGAGGTTAAATATTATTCCGGAGGTGTTTCCTTATGGAACAAAGTCCAGTAACTGGCATTACCGTATCATATAACGTTGCTTTGATTACCGTTGATAACCTTCCGAGCAAAATGAACCTTATTTCAAGTATTTTTAACACTATTGCCTCACAGCAGATAAATATTGATATGATAAGCCAATCCCCTACATACAAGGGAAGTATCAATATATCATTCAGTTTACCTTCAGATGATCTTGTTAAGGCTATAAGCTCACTGAACAGCTTTAAAAAGGATGTTCCTAATCTACATGTTGAAGTTGAGGCTAACAATGCCAAGCTGAATGTCTACGGTGAAAAAATGAAGAATGTTCCTGGCGTTGCAGCAAGGCTTTATACCCTGCTTGCAGGCAATGATATTGAAATCAAGCTTGTTACAACCTCCGAGGTTGACATATCCTATTTAATTGCTGAAAAGGATATTGACAAAGCCATTGAGTCAATAAAATCAGAGTACAACTTGTAAATACATTTTATCAACCAGGCTGCAGCCCTTCTGCAGCCTGTGTTTCGACATCAAAACAGGATTGACATAAAAAAGTTGCATTTTCCATAATTTTTTATGTCGAAACATATTGACACAGAGCATATATGCTAGTATAATTGATTATGCTGCTCCGGTGAAAAGCTTGAGCGGCACAGATTTGCGGTCGTGGCGGAACTGGCAGACGCGTACGTTTGAGGGGCGTATGGTAATACCGTATGGGTTCAAGTCCCATCGACCGCACCAAAAAAGAGAGTATCTTCTAGATAGAGGATGCTCTCTTTTCTTATGTTCAGATGGGGCTTGGACCCGGGAGGGCACGAGCCGTTATGGATATGCCTAAATGGCATATCTATAGGCGAGTGTGCTGAGACTAAAGTCGAGGCGGCAGTATGGCGTAGCCAGACGGTCAAGTCCCATCGACCGCACCAAAAAAGAGAGTATCTTCTAGATAGAGGATGCTCTCTTTTCTTATCCTATATTATTTTTTTATCATTTCCTTCAGTTCATCTGAAAGCTGTTTTATATCATTGATCGAATGTTTAATATGTAAAATATCATTATTTTCATTTTCCAGAGTAGCTGATACTTCCTCACTCGACGCTGCATGCTGTTGTGAAGTAGCTGCAATAGTTTCAATCTGAACATGGACTTTTGCAAACATTTCCGAAATATCCGCTATCATTGATTTCTCAGTATTCAATGAATTAATTGTCAATTCAGTAGCATTCCGAACATCACCAAAATACCCGGCCACCTCATTCATAATTGTATTCCCCGTTTCTACTGCCTTTTCACCATTCTCAACCATATCTAAGGCCATAGAAGTTTTTTCACCGACCTGCTTGATAATTGTATTGATATCTTTAACAATGCCTCCGCTTTGTTCGGCTAACTGTCTTATTTCCTGTGCTACGACAGAGAACCCCTTTCCGTTTTCTCCCGCTCTGGCAGCTTCAATGGCAGCGTTCAACGCCAATAAATTTGTTTGCCGTGCTATATCATTAATTCCTTCAAGGAAGTTGTTAATGTTGTTGATATTAACCTGTAACTCATTTACGGTTGTTAATGCCGTGCCAATAGCTTGATTGATTATTTGCATCTGAGCAGTCATTGCGTTGGTTTTCTCCGAACCCATAGAGACACTGTTCGAAATTTCTTTGGAAGTTCTTGATATATCTTCGGATATTTTCTTTGTTTCGTTGACCTCAAATAACGCATTGGACATGTTTGTATTGATATTACTTATGTTTTCGGCATTAATCTGGGTTCCCTGGGCCATTTCTCCTATCGCTTTAGTAACATCATCGCTCGATTTCACGATAGAACTCATATTTTGCTCAAGAATGGTACACTCTTCGTTCAGGATTTTCGATGATCTTTCAATCTTTTCCATGGATACTTTTAGTTTTCCAAGCAAACCGCTTGCTTCCTTTTCCTTATTGCTTGAATTAACAATCATTCCATTTCCCAATTTATTCACGAAGAAAAGCACTATAAAAATACCGTTAATTACAACCAATGTAGAAATCAGATAACTAATCGGGCGTATTTTACCGAACAGCATTTCATTGTTGGTAAAGTACAAGACTACAAAAGTTAAATTTAAAACTCCCCCATAAATAACAAGAATTTCTTTTGAGAAATATAGAGCAAGTATTACAATAGATGCAGCAATTGTATATTGAGTTGTTTGATCCGTTGGATCACTGCTGAGAGTTGACAAAGCACCAGCAAGAATGACGATACTATAGAATATTCCTTTGATTTTACTGTTTATCGGAATAAAATAGGTTAACACAACAACAACTGAACAAGCTATGAATGGTAATGACGATTGGAGTGCATTTGATAAATTTGATGTAACAAAATAGCTTACAATTGAAAAAAGACAAACAATAAGAATGATAACAATACAAAACTTGTCTGCCTTTTTTGGGTTAAATCCAGAAGCGTCTTTCATGATACTTTCCCCCTTTTTTATAATTACCGTCATCATAAATAGTTTTTCAATTATATCTTGGAATAAAAGAATGTAATATGTGTAATTGTATTATCCATTAACACATTGTTTTGAAGCTCATATGTATATCTTTGTAATTTAATTTTCTAATGAATATAATAACACTATATTTTACATTCTTCTATATTTTTTGACAAAATATTTACCTTCTGTCGACTTTCTGGCCAATAAAATAACTATTAATTAATGCTGCCAAAGGCATATCGTAACACCTTATTTGTTGAAGTTCCATCGATCAAACAAGAAAAAAGTACTTCACATTTAAAGTGAAGTACTTTTTTACTTACATCTTTCTATACTTGCGTTAAGGGCCGCAGCATTTTTATTTTGCTGCAGCCCCTTTGCCTCTTATATTACTTAGCTCCAGATATTTTGTCATATTGTACTTGATTTTTAAATCAGTTTTGACTTCTGCAGTAACCTTTCAACCATAACTGCCACTTCGGCACGTGTAACATAGCTCTTGGGTGAAATAGTGTTTGTACCCGTACCAGAGATTATACCTGCTTTTACACAGACTGCTATGTTTCCTTCTGCATAATCTGAAGTAAATGCTCCGTCACTATAAGTACCCAAAAGCTTCGTTATCTCACTGTCAGTCATACTTACCTTTAACCCTGTAGTTTTCATAGCATTGGCTATCATGGTCATTGCCTGCTCGCGTGTGATTGTATCTTTTGGTCCAAAAGTATCCTTACTATAACCATTGATAATGCCATATGATGCTGCTGTCTTAATATACCCACAATACCATGCAGCTTGGTCAACATCTTTAAAGCTGCTTGTACCTGTTCCCGGCTCAAGCCCCAGTGCTCTGACTATAATTGATGCGAATTCAGCACGTGTGATGTTGCGGGCTGGCTCATATTTGTTGTTTCCAACACCTGTTACTATCATTCTTGAGCCCATATTATTAATAGCATTCTTAGCCCAATGATTTTCAACGTCTGAGAACTCAATTGGGTTCCAAATTACTGAATATACACTGTTTGTAAGGCTGTTTATCTTTGCGTAGTATTTACCATTTATTACTATGATTTCAGTCGGGACATGACGTGTGCTTCCATCCGGCTTAACAACAATACCTGTTGTAATTTTATTTGGATCAACGCCATCAGGTATGGCTACCATTCTTTCCACATATGAGTTAAATGTGCTCACCTCTGTAGTTTGGCCATTATATGTGCAGCTGACTGTAAATTCCACTGCCGGAACTACAATTGCGAAGCCGCCGTCCTCAGCTGAATTTTTAGTAACTGTAACCATTGTATCTGATGGCTCAGATATCGAAACATCAACTGTAATGTCCCCAAGGGATACATTCGTTCCAAACTGTTGAGATACAGCGTCAATATTTATCTGTGACGCAGGGAGAGTATACATTGCGGAATTGGTTTGAATGACAAGCGTCGCCTCTTTATTCTCCATTTCTTTAACTGCTTTGCCGTCCAGCCTTCCTACTGTTGTATCGGCACCTGTTTTTACAGGTACTTCGATTGTTGTGCCCTTGCCAGACTTATCCAGTATATCTTTTAAATCTTCAGAGGTCATTGTTACAGTTGTCTTTTTGCTTCCACCTGAAGTTGTGGTTTCTACTTTCCCAGCATTCTGCGTTTTACCATTTACAACAACTGATGAATTATCATTGTTGGAAGAAGGACTTGGAGAATTTGGAGGTCCTGCAGGCGCTCCCCCACCGGTTGAATATACAGAAACCAAATAGCTTGTACCATTTGAAAGTCCCGTGATCTCGGTGCCTGTCAGTTCAGCAATGTCAGAAGCGTTTGCTGAAAGCGTTCCGTCTGCTTTAACATAATAAGTATTTGAGCCAACTATAACCTTGTACTTTGTTCCAGCTGAAAGAGCGGTGATTGTTCCGTCTCCAGCCTTGCCAAGCGAACCAGATGTAAGAACAACAGCTTTTTCGGTACCTGTTTTTAGATAGATATCAGACACAGATGCGTTTGCACCTGTTGTAAGCTTAGATATAGTATCGCCGTTTGTTGTGCTGATGCTGTTTGCAAACGCAGAATCACTTGTCCATGCAGCAAACGACTTTCCTGTAAGAAAATTAAAAGCAATCAATGAAGAATTTGAATAATTTGAAGGAGTGATATTAAAGCTGCTGCCAGCTGCTGCACCCTTTACCAAGATTTCACAATCGTTAGAGGCATGAATCGTTTTACCAAGCAGTGTTGTATTTGCACCCATCCTTAAGTAAATATTATTTCCAAAAGCAGATACAATTTCCGGGGTGCCTGAAATAGTCAGAAAGCGCCTATTACCAACTCCGTACCCTATGGGGTCATTGGAAATAAACGAACCGCCTGAAATGGTAGAGTTTGATGACTGGGATGATGAGTTCGCTATACAAATGCTCTGCTGAGCGGTTCCGTTTCCTGCCGTAAAGCTTCCACCTGTAACAGACATTTTTGCAGCGTTATTGATGATTATACTTTTTTGTCCCTCAACACTGAACGTACCTCCGCTTACTGTAAGCTGACCCTCACCAGAATCTGAGTTTAAATTCATAATGCTTCTAAAATCATTTCCAGAACCTGTAAACGTGCCGTCGCTGATTGTTAGAGTCCCTTCATTTAAAAGGCATTTAGAATTAACTCCTGAGCCTGTAAACGTACCACCACTGATCGTCGCTATACTTTTATTTGTTGAGTTCTCCAGGCCGAAACTGATACTACCGGTCGTAGATATCTGACCATTGGACATTGTAAATGTTCCGCGGTTTAGTATTCCGTTCGTATTATCAGAGCTTGTGTTTATTGAGGTTGTTCCCTTTACAGCCAGAGTTGCCGATGACATAACATAAACAGCATAGAATGTAGTTGATGAGTTAACATTTGCACTAACAGCCAGGCCATCGAAAATGACTCCCGTATTGGGAATAACCAGACCAAACCCTGCATCTGTAATTGTATCTTGAATCTCAACATTTCCAGAATATGTAGCTGCTTTAAGTCCGTTTTTAAGCATATTTATATTGCCTGACTGTGACTGTTCGTTTACTTTTAAAGACGTGGAGCTTGTTCCAAGCTGAATGGTAAGAACACCATCAGTCCCCTTATTACTACACACTTTTAGGGCATCTGCAAGTGTCGAATACGTATCTTTATCACCACTGACGCTATAGCTTGCCGGTCCGCCTGTAATAACATAATCAGCATCAACAACTGTATTTGTATTAAGATAAATGCTTGTCACTGACGAATTAGGTCCAGTTGTAAGATTGGAAAGAGTATCAGTATTTGTCGTACTAATAACGTTGCTTCGCACAGAGTCACTTGTCCAATTGGTAAATGTGCTGCCTGCTTGCAAGTTCTCGGCAGAAACCTTTGCTTCTGTGTAATTTGTGCTATTGAATACATAAGGATTACTCCCTGTTCCCGAAATAATAACATTTGCCTTGTTGCTACCGTATACGGTCTTACCAAAAATACTTGCGCTTAATGAATCGGGGTCAGTAGCTCCTGTTTCACTCATATTATATAAAAATATACTTTTCGATATTGCAGAGGAAAGCTCGGAAGTATTTGAAATATTTAACTGCGCAGGGAATGTACTCATTCCACTGGCGCATAAGATTGCACACGACATTTCACCTGTGCCCAGTGAACTTATTCGGCCGCCGCTTACGTTTACTGTTCCCATCATGTTCAATATTCCTATTGAATTAGAACCTGTTGCGGTAAGAGTTCCTCCGGTGATGTTTACCGTTCCATTCTTACTCAAGCTCTTTGTAGAAATCGTTACAGCACTGCTGACTCCTGTAATATCTGCACTTCCGGAGATCTCCAAAACCGAATTGGTTGCATCACTCATTAATATAGCACCAGCCATCATCTTTGAACCAGCTGCTGAGATTGTGCCACCGCTAATTGTGGTCTTTCCAGAATTCGCCCCAATGCCGATACCTCCATTTTCATCATCACCTGAACTCGAGGCCTTAATTGTTCCTCCGGAAACTGTTACAGTACCAGCAGAGAATTGGCCGAGTGCAAATCCGTTATTTCCGCATGTTTCAATCGTTCCACCACTAATAACCGTGGAAGCTGTCCCGTTACAAAATAATGCAATACCTGAGCCGTTGGTGTTGGCTGCGGTAATAGTGCCGTCTTCTACTGTAACACTGCCGCTAACAGCATTTATTGCACGATCATTAGAATCATTGACGGTTATAGAAGTGCCGCTTTTTACCATCAGTGAGCCGCCGCTGACATAAATCGCCGAAAGCTCTGTATAAGAGCTTCCACTGTCTTCTACTGTCAGACCACTGAAGAAAGCGGTGACACCAGTAGGAATGCCAAGCCCATATGAAGTACTCCCGCTGGAAAGCTTAGCATCCCGCATTATTGTGACACTACCAATATATGTTGCTGAAATGAGTGATTGTGAAGTATCCGAAGTTAGAATCTCTTTTACTACAAAATCTGAGCCGCTGATTCCGAACTGTATTGTGAGAACACTGTCACCACCTGCATTAGTACACACTGCAAGGGCTGCATTAAGTGTTGCGTAAGAACCATTGCCGTCAACCTGGTAGTCGCCGGGGTTGCCACTGATTCTATAATCAGCAACAGCTCCTGCACTTACCGACAATGTCATCATTGGCATAAGCGACACTATCATTACTAATGCAAGTAAAACACTTACAATTTTTTTTCTTTTCATTATTAGCATCTCCTTGTTATTTATATGATATAGTCATCTTTCATTTCATCAGACAATTATTCAGCTTTTCCCTACTCAAAGGGTAGCTAAGATATCCGTAAGCACCGACTTCATATGCATCGACCGCATAGTTTTTGTCCTCCGATACAAAAATGACACGGGTATCTATGCTAATCTGCTGTACTATCCCAGCTGCTTTCAAGCCAGGTATTCCATTTTTCCCAAGCCGGATAAAACAGAAATCCGGAGGAGATTTTACTACCTGTTCAATAAATAGTTCGTAGTTCTCAAAAGCCTCTATACCGTCTGTTTTCTTATTTTCTAATAGCCACTTAAGAAGCTGCTCCCGGATTTTCCCCTGTAAATCCAGTATATATACCCTCAACCAAACACCCCCCCGATGAATGAAACGCTAAGGTAAAATATTCCATTCCACTTTTTTTGTTTGAATTATATCAGACAGTTTTCAACATTTTTTCTACAAATAAATAACAAAAAGAAAACCAGTATTTGTTGGATTGTGACCAAATACTGGTTTTTTAATTATTTCAAAATTTATTGAATTATTATGATTGGAAGTACTATTTGATTAGCTCCTGAAGCCTTTTGCAAGGGCTTATACCAAGCTCTTCCTTTATTAATGCGGCATATGTATTATAATGCATTATTGCGTTGTTTGTATTGCCATTTTCCATATAAAGCCTAAGCAGAAGTTCTGTGATATCCTCTAAATAGGGATTTTTGTAATAGGCTTTGAGTAAAATGTTCTCTGCTTGATCAAATTTCTTTTCAAGAATATAACTTTTTGAAAGCTCAACAACACACTGATCATAAAGCCTGGATAATCTTTCGTTTTCTAAATCCGACCATTGATAGAATTCACCTTCCAGATAACCACCTGCATAAAGGACTTCCATTTGTTCAAGTGCTTTATTCCTGTCCCCTCGCTTATTCTCAAAAAGCTCGCAAAAGAACCCAACATCCCAATCGACCTGTCCAAGCTTCAGGTTATAGTTATTATTTATACTGATAAGTGTCTTGTCTATTCCATATGCATCCAAAGCTTTGCGTAGATAATAAGTACCATTGTAAAGCTGTTTAACGGCCCTTTCCGGATTATCCTCAGGCCAGAGCTTATCCAACAGCTCATCTCTGGAAATATTCCGGTTTTGGTTTTGAAGTAAATACGCAAAAAGCTCCTGGGCTTTTTCTATTCTCCATTTAATAGGCTCCTGACCTTCCCAACCCATCTGGAATTGTCCAAAACATCGTATCTGAAGTTTTGATAAAGGCTGTTCCTTTTTAACATGAGTTTTTTTCCTTAAGCGCTCTACTGTCCTTTCCAAGCGTTCTTCCATAATAGGTTTCAACAAATAATCCATTGCATGAAGCTCAAAGGCCTCAACAGCATAATGATCAAAAGCAGTTACAAAGACAATATCTGTTTCAGGACTTAAATCCAGTATCCTCGACGCCGCGTCCATTCCCTGAAGCTGTGGCATATTAATGTCCAGGAATACAGCCTCCGGTTTTATCTCACTTATCTTATCAATTGCGGTCAAAGGATTGGTATACATTCCGGCTATTGAAATATCCGGGTATTTTTTTAGTAAAAACTCCAATTCCCGAAGTGCTGGTCTCATATCGTCAACAAGTATCGCTGTTATCACCTGTGTCACATCCTCTCATTTGTTAATCGAACAGACCAGGTTACCTCTGTTCCTATTCCGGGAGTGCTTTTAATTTGAAGGCCTTTTCCATAATACCGCTTAAGCCTTTTGTCAATATTGGATAGTCCCACACCGCTTTCAGATTCATGATCTAAAATGCTTTTCAGTTTATCCTGCTCCATCCCCACACCGTTATCTTTAACGGTAAATACAAGCATTCTCCCATTCCTTTTAACTGATATATCAACGTTGCCTCCTTCGCTTTTTGGCAGCACTCCGTGGAATATAGCGTTTTCAACAACAGGTTGAAGCATTAAAACAGGTACATTTAATTCCGCATCATCACAAATATCCAAGCTCACATCAAGCCGCTCTTCAAACTGCGCCTTTCCTATATCAACATATGTTGTTACAAGTTCTATTTCATTTCTTAATGGAGTAAACTGGCTGGAACCCTTGAAATCAAAGGTCCGTCTGAGATAATTACTGAAATTAATCAAGAGACTTCTGGCATGATCCGGGTCATAGCGGGATATGGAAACAACCGTATTGAGTGCATTATATAAAAAATGGGGTTTGATCTGTGCCTGTAAAAAAGCCATTTCCATGGCAGCGTTTTTATTCATAAATTCCTTTAATTGTTTCGCTTGAGTTATCATCTGGATATAAATAAATAAAAACAACCCTATGTAAAAAACTTCTCCAATGTTATCATTTATTACATTACTGTAATAGATGGTATCATGAATATAGCTGACTAATACAATCACCATGCTCAAAAGATGCAACCACCCATCTTTAAATCCTTTTTTCATGCCAACAATTATGAAAAAGAAGGCACATATAAAACCTGCTATATTATGGATATCAAAGATAAAGGCGAGTTTGGTATATTCGTCTGCATTAAGCAGGATAAAAATTAGTTGAAAAGCAACTGTGGTCAAAAAATATATCTTTATAGTAATTCTTGAAAACTTGGTTTTGAAAAGTTCATTTATAAATAGCATAAGGAAAAACGGAACAAGATTTAATGATGTATACCATATGAATATTACAATTTTAAGCGGCAGTCCATCAATCAAGCCAATAATAAGGTTTTCTCCAACCGTATCAATCAAAAAAGTCATTAAAAAGCAAAAACAAGATGAGAACAGGAAGGATTTAAGACCTGTTTGAATGTATACTGACAGATGGAATAGGAACACTATAATAAATACACCGATAAGGAGAAATACTTTTCCGACTGTAAAAGTATGAAAAGAACTTATGTTATCCGCACTACCAAGGTAAATGTTATCCCATATACCGCCTCTTGCGTGCTCAAAGTTTGATATCTGGACAATGATGTCAAATTCTCCGGAAGGGGCCTTAAAGTAAACAGTTTGGGGTTTGTACCGGCCAATTTCATCCTCTGTATTATCAGCCACCTGCCCTGCTGATGCAATAAGCTCACTGTTAATATAAAGCCTATATGCACTTGAAAGAGTTTTTAGTCTCAAACCCAGCGGGGTACCCGTGTCAACCCCGGTTATAATATGAAGTCGATATGTAGCATAACCCTGACCTTGCAGGGTTTTCCCATTCAGTTCATATTTGTTCCATGTATTCGGTGTTTGGGCATATAAGTCAGGCTTTGTGTGCTGAATATTATTATAGTCTAATAGCTTATTCCAATAAAATGCCCACTGTCCGTAAAGCTTGAATGTTTGCCGTTCATTGAAATTCTGACCGTTCAGGTTGAGAGTGCCATTTTCTGCTGTAATCGTTTTATTTGGTACTGAAAGAAAGCTAGTAAAAATAAAAAGCAGAATTAATACAGCAAAGAATGCAGCGTATTTTAATTTCTTCTGTATCATTATGAAACTCCTCAAAAAGTACATCATTTAAATAGGATTATAATTCTCAAGAGCATACTTTGCAAATTCTTTACTGTCCATATTGAAAAGTTCTTTAAGTTTTCCAACAATATTTTGTGACTGTGCTCCTATCTTATCTCCAAAGAAAAACTTAAAAACAGGAAGGCAAAAATCATTAAACTGTTCTGATGAGAGAATTCCTTGATCACGCATTCCAGAAAGCAGTTTGTACCCCTCTTTTACATATCTTATGCTTATTGCAGCAGTGAATAGCTCAGGATCAAATTCCATTAAGAATCTGCAATCCTCTATATCCTCATTATTAAGTGCTTCACCACTTGCAACTTTTGCAGCAATATCTTTGGTCAGATTTCCGTTAGCTGAACCCGCATAAGTGAATCCATCAATTTCTCCATCTTTACCTATTCTCATTTTATAAGATCCGTCTTCTGAATAAACTGTACTACTCCATTTGTACAGTGGTTTTGATTTATCTATTATCAATGCTTTTGTTGCTTTGTGTAAAACACTTCCCAGTGATTCTCCTTCATTTAGCTCAATTTTACCTGTTTTTATCGCCTCTTTAACCAAATCATATTCACTGGTTCTTTTTCCTTTGTAAAAAATATATGTACTTTTTAACATATCATACTTTGAAGGCAGATTAAAATCTTCATTTCCATCATTCTGTGATGCAGCTGTAATACTCGATACAGGCTTAGAATATGTACATTTATCCGTATTTAGTGAGCCAGATAAATAAGTATCAGTATTATCAACAGTATTTTCACTATCCTTACCGGGAACTGAAATACTGCTTTTATTAACCGTTTTTGTAATTATTGAGTTATAATATACAGAATCACTGATTATTTCTATTGGCATACTTAATTATCCTTTTCTAAAATAAATTAATGTATATATGTTAAATATCGGTAACAATAAGATAATTTTAAGTATTTTTGTTAAACCAACAGAAAATTTGCACCAACTTTATTTTATACACTGTTGAATTGTATTCATTGTATTTTTACCAGCCCTGCAATGGTATGTGCAGGTTCCGCAATTAATGCACAATTCTGGCTGATACATGCTTATATCAGCATTTTTATCTTTTTCAAGAGCACTTACTATCTCATGTACTTTAACTCCCATTGGACACTTTTTGGCACATGCTCCGCATTTTTTGCATTTTGAATCTTCACTGAAAGCTATATCCTGCCCATATGCTACAAAGTTTGTTTTTGCAGAAACCTTTTCATCTTTCTGCACCTTATGACCAAACATAATTCCGCCGCCTGCAAAAATATTCTTTCCTTCTTTTACTCCCAAGGTTTTCTTCAAAATTTCAGATGGAGTTGAATTCCCGTTTATCTTTGCTACTATAGCTTCCCCACTCGTAAAATCAGCTACTGTAATATACCTGCTTCCTTTTTTATATATACCTTGTGCTATTTCATTTATTGCCAACACCGTCTGTACATTCAGAACAAGTATACCTTGCTCTGATGGTATCTGACCGGCATCCAATTTTATCCCAAGCACTTTTTCTATTAGTATTTTTTCCTGACCCATCGGATACTTGTTTGGTACCAAAGTATGTTCAATTCTATTGTTATGTACAGTGCATGCTTCCTTTGAAGCTAAAACTATTCTTTTAAACGGTAGCATTTCTGATAAAACTGATATTCCTTCCTCAATCTGTGACAAATGTTTTTCCATTAACCACTTGTCATGCAGTAAGCCTGGATCACATTCAACAGCATTTACAATGAGATACTTGTCCTTTACTTTTGCTTCTATAGCTGCTTTGATTTTTTTAGCTGTTGAAAATCCGTTCCCGCTTAAACCAGTCAATTCACAGTTTTCTATACGTTCAAGAATATTTTTACTGCCGTTAAAATTCTCTTTAATGTTATTTTCAGTAAGATCAAAAAAGTTATTGTCCTTCTTTAATTCAACTACTTTGGAAATTCTAGCTTTAGGAAATTTACCCTTTACACCCTTATAGTGCTTTTGACTATTCTTTTGTATTTTCTTAATTGACTTATTCTTTTTTACTTCCTTTTTTGTTATCAATGGATATTCTTTTAACATTTACTTTACCTCCAAATACATTTCTAAAAAGTTATCGACATGAATTTTAAACAGTGTTTCAAGTTCATTTTTATCACGTTCCACAGTATGATATAAAAAAAACGGTGCATACAGCTCCATTGCCATTACTTCTGGATTTCTGTCTTTCATTAATCCTTTTTCAATTATTCCTTTAAATATTGCTGTCTGATATTTTAAGGGCATATCAATAAAGAACTGCTTATAGATTTCGGCCATTTTAGGATTTTTAAATTGTTCAAGAATAAGTATCCTACGAAACATTTTTATCCATTCGTCTTGAGTCTGAAAGTTAAACATATTCAGGCATATTCTTTTTAAATCCCCCTTATTCTCCTCCCCCATATTTAATTCTTTATACTTTTGCATGAACTTATCTTTAGAAGTCTCAACTATTGCGTCAAAAATAGCCTGTTTACTTGCAAAATGCTTGTATAAAGCACTGTTTGCAACTCCCACAAAGGATGCAATTTCTCTTACCGATACCGAATCAAAACCCTTCATAGAAAATAGTTTCATTGATTCTTGCAATATTCTTTCTTTGGTTGTCATTGTTTTTTTCCTTCCTAAATTCAGAGAGCAGTTGCTCACCTATTCTTAGTATAGGTGAGCAACTGCTCTCTTGTCAAGATTTTTATATAAATTTATAAGAAATTACATGTTATTTAATTATTTTTATATCACCTGAAAATGTATTAATCTTAAGTGTTCCCGAACCATTTCCAACGACACCCTTAATATCATGCTCACTTTCTTTCTTCAGGTTCTTAATATCTAAGTCACATATTACCTTACCTGAACTGCTTTCTACATTCATAGTAAAATCAGAGTTTCCAACGCGGCTTAGTAATACTTCTCCTGATGAAGTTTCCATGTTTGCATCAGTAAATGTTATTTCATTAAACTTTATATTACCTGAAAATGTCTCACACTTAATTTTGCCTGATTCTGCTTTACCAGTAATTAAATTTCCCCCGGAAGTACTAAGTTCCATTTCTTTTCCCTGTATTTTTTCTGATATTATATCACCTGAAAATGATACTCCCTCAACCTTTTCAGCCTCAACTGAGCCTAACGAAATATTTCCTGAGCTTGTTTCAGCATATACTGTTTTTGATTTAATCTCAATAAAGGATTGATCACCAGAAAATGTATTAATCTTAAGCTCCCCATTGTTTATTATATTACCGACAGCAATGTTACCGGAACTTGTTTCCAAAACAGCAGTATCGGAAGTTACCCTGTTTATCTTAATATCGCCAGAAAAAGTATCAATATCAAGCGCTTTGAGATTAATTGAATCAGCTATTACGTCCCCTGATGAGGATTCAATCATCAAGTTTTCCTTATAAGTTTTGGGCAAAAATAAATCAATTTTCATTTTATTATCGCCAAACCAGTCTCCTATATCAAGGTTTATCCCTATTTGTATTTTGGCCTCATTTCTTTCCTTTACTATAAGTTTTCCATCTTTAAGTTCAATTACAGGATTTTTTAATTTATCATTATCTCTTGCGTGTAATTTGCCGTAAATATGAACCTTCACATTGTTGTCATCAGTCTCAATTACATTTACATCTGCCTGAAACGAATCAACATTTATGCTTTTAACACTATCAACCGAAAATGATTTTTCCTGATTTATATCATACACGTTTTCCCTATATGCTTTAACATCTATCTCAAAGAAAAGGAATGTTGCTGCTGCAAGACAGACCACAGCTATTAAAGCAAGCCATAAAGACAGTTTTTTTAAATTTCTGTTAAGCATCTTCATTCTCCTTTTTATTTAAAACTATTGATATATTCATTTTTATGTACTTCAAAACCCAGTTGTAAAAGCTTAATGTAATCCTTTTTGTTACATTATAGGTCGCAATAAGAAATCCCTTACAAGAAATCGCCGAAACTCCTGAAACCTTTACTGCCCCTATAAAAGAAAGGATACCAAGGCAGAAGACTGCCACTGCCAAAAGAATAGCCGAACCATAATTCAAATCAATTGTTATGAAATCGGGCAGTACAGGGCGCAGGAAAATTGCGAGCACTATTCCTACCCCCCCCAGTGTCAAACCTGCTGCGCATGCATAAAAAGAAATCAACAAACTTATATATACTACTACCAGCGATACAGCAATGGCTGCTGCTGATACCGCAAGTGAAAATACAACACATAATGCAGATAATAATAAAGGTAGTATAAGAACAATATTAATAAATCCGACTCCTATTGATTTTAAAGCTATAGAAGCAGCATTTGAAGTTTTTGCATAGTTATTTTTTACAATAAACTGCCTTGCAATTACCTTTGGGTCTCCAAGGGCCTGCGCTATTTCTTCTTCAGATTTCCCATGCTCTTTACCGGCTCTGAAATATTCTTCATAGTCATATATAATTTCCCTTTTATCATCAATACTCATTCCCTTAAGGGAATTATCAAGCTCACTGATAAATTCATTTTTGTTCATTGTCCAAATCCTCCCGTATGACACTGTTTACTCCATCTACAAACCTATACCATTCTTCTGTGAGTTCACCATACATTTGCAGCCCTTCCGGCGTAATTTCGTAATATTTTCTCGGCGGGCCCTCCTGGGATTCCTGAAGATAAGTTTTGAAATAGCCTTCATCCTTAAGTCTCTTTAACAAGGGATATATAGTACCTTCTGATATAAGTATTTTTTTTGATATCTCACTAACGAGTTCATACCCGTAGCAATCTCTTTTTGCAAGCATTGACAGTACACATAGTTCAAGTACTCCCTTTTTAAATTGTATATTCATTGTTTTCACCTCCTGCTTGGAGTTGTTATATATTATCATTCTTTATAGAGTTATAAAATGTATATTTCATTGCACGGTATATTGTAATATTCTATAGTGTATCACTTACTACCTTGCAATTCAATATACTGAAATAAAAAATTTCCTTTTTCTAATAATTAAGACGTATATAAAATAAAAAGCACTTCACTTTATTTGTGAAGTACCATATTTATAATTGAACTTTAGTATTATGCAATATATAGATATCTTCTTGCATAGCCATTATCGTATAACTCTTTGCCAAATTGGTCTTCCCTCATTTTGTTTTCAAATAAGTCAAGGTTTCCTTCCCCTACAAATGCATTTTTATAACTTGGGAGAACTTTTAAGGATTTCTCATACAGTTGACGTTCATTATCAGTGAATTCTATGTATTTAAAGGCAATATTATTTTCCTCAAGTACTCTTGCAATAGTTGTATTGCCCCACTCCAGCGTCTGTTTACCAGCAGAAGCATCAAATAGATATTGAGAATAAAATATGTATAATCTGTTGTCTTCAATACTTTTCAAATGTCTTACAAGCTCAGACAAATGGCTGCAAAAATAAAGGCTGTCAACACAAATAGTTATACTGGGCTTCAATCCCGATTCATGTAGTTTATCCATGTCCATATTAATATAGGAGAAGTTGACATTCTTAGATTCTACAACACTTTTACTCAACTGATCTATGCCATAACCTTTACATTTATACCTTTTTACAAGTTTAGTTAAAATGCTGCCGGAACCACAGCCCAAATCCAAAATACTGTCTTGGTGTGAAATATCTACTGAGTTAAATAAAAAGTCCAGCTGCTTTTTATCCATCATATTGAACAGATACATCCTGTAACCATATACCTCTTCGCAATAATCGAGGTATGCCTTACTGTTTGTGAACCTACCAACTTTAATATCAAATTCCTTGTTAACCATGGCTTTACTTATTCTATCTGCTTCATTGTGCCCCTTTTCGGTAAGCACGAAGTTTTCCCCATTCTCAGCTATACACCCGTTTGTAATAAGCCATTCGATATCGGTTTCCACTTCATTTCTATCACTTACTATTTTCAAATTATATTTAATTGTTCCGGTATTAACAACAGATTTTTTCTTTTCCAGGTTCAATATAATATACAAAAGCTTTTCATATTTTTCATTCATTATTTATTCACCTATAAAATTATTCGCATTGACATTAAAAGCCTCAGTAAAATCCTTTTCAACTTCATCTATTGATGCATGGAAAGGCTCAATACCAAGTAGTTTTTTTAGAAATGTTTGCTGGAAATTTGTTAAAGGCAGTTCCTGATACCATGGAAGCTTTTTATGATTCTCTTTCTTGAATGATGAATAAAGCAGATACAAAAAGAAATCTCCAAGGTATGAAAAGTCCACGTCAAAACGATATCTGTCATTATTTGCCCAGCGTGCCAGGCCAAAATCAACCAGATATACTTTTCCATTATCAATCAAAACATTTGGAATTCTTATGTCTCTGTGAACAACACCATTTTTGTGAAGATATTTTACAATATTAATCAATTGGGTACCAATATTAAAAAACTCCTGATTATCAAACCTGTGTTTTTGTTTGAAAAGAAGCTCCTTCACTGTCGCCCCATGTTTGTATTCAAGGACAAATGCATATAAGCCCTTTTCATTTATAACTCCAAGAAGCTCTGGTATTGAAGTGTGTTTGAGCTGTGAAAGTATAACCGCTTCATGCTCATTCTTTTCCTTATTCTTTTTAAAAATACCAGGCTTGAAACGCTTGATTATTACCATCACACCTGTATTGGAATGTGCTAAAAAACACATTCCATATCTTCCTTCTCCAACAGGTTTGATAATTGTATAATCCTTATATGTTTTACCGCAGTATTTACTTGCATTAAGTAGAAGCATATATTATCCGTCTATTTTCATTCCGCAGCCCATGCAGAACTTGGCATTCGCCGGTAATTTCTCTCCGCATCTCAGACAAAACTGAACACTGTTAACCTTTTCCCCACACTGTAAGCAGAACTTTGAGCCGGCAGGTATCTGGGAATTACATTTGCTGCAGGTCATAGTATTCTGGCTTGCAGGCTGTTGCTGTGGAGGCTGTTGCTGCGGAGGCTGCTGTACAGGAGGCTGTTCATAGTATTGTGGTGGATATTGCGGAGGATACTGTGGCGGATATGGGTTAACATAATGGCCATGTGAATGAGAACTGAAAACCTCAAACATATCACCTAAAAAGCCATTTCTCTGGTAATGGTTGCTTCCATAATTTCCATGCCTGTAATGTCCTTTTGAAGATAATGAAAAAAAGCTCATTAAATTCACTCCTTTATTTATATTATTAATTTATTTTTTTTTGTTTCTTAAATATTTACCAAACTTAACAAATTCATACCACATAACTGCAACAATCGAAATCCCAAGCACCAAAAGCAACTGCATAATGGATAAAGGTGCCAGTTTGATAATTGTATTCAGTGGAGAGTAAATCATAACAAACAATCCCATAAGAGTACCAATGTTTACTATCCACATAACTTTGTCTTTTATCATCTGCTTAAAGGACCTGAAAGCAAAATTTGTATTCGAACTGTTTACCTGAACTAAAAACAAGTTTGACAGAAGAATTATTGCCAAGCCCATTGTACGAGCAATAGCAGCATTTCCCGTGTTATTGTCAAGAACTGCAAAGTAAGTTCCGAATGAAGCTGCAAAAATCATCAGTCCTTGCAGTATACTCTTTGTGAGAGATTTTGCATTCAATAACTTCTCTCCCGGATTTCTCGGTGCACGGTCCATAATATCTTCTTCTGCAGGCTGCCGTTCCAAAACAATTGAGCATGTAGGGTCTATTACCAATTCAAGCAGAACTACATGCAAAGGGAGCAGCATAAGCCCTACAGGACTAACACCAAGCAGCGGTGCCAAAAGTGAAGCAAATGCAATAGGTATGTGGATGGTAAAAACATATCCTACTGCTTTTCTAATATTATCGTAAATTCGTCTGCCATCTTTAATAGTATCGACGATAGTTGAGAAATTGTCATCCAAAAGTATCAAATCTGCTGCTTCTCTTGATACTTCCGATCCTCGTTTGCCCATTGCTATTCCAATATCTGCATATTTTAAAGCCGGAGCATCATTTACCCCATCACCAGTCATTGCAACAACTTCACCATTTTCCTTGAAGGCTTTTACTATACGCATTTTATGTTCCGGAACAACACGGGAGAAAATACTCACATCACGAATTTTTTCCCTTAACTCTTCATCTGACATTTTATTCAGCTGATCGCCTGTAATAATTTTATCACTGTTCGTCATACCTATCTGTTTTGCAATAGAACTTGCCGTAATTCCATTGTCGCCTGTTATCATAACAACTCTTACGCCTGCTCTGGTGCATTTTTTTATATCTTCTTTCACTGATTCTCTTGGAGGATCGGCAAGTCCTACCATACCACATAATTGCAAATTGCATTCAGTAAGTAAGACTGGAATGCTTTCAATATCATTGACTCTCATTTGTGCTACAGCTATAACACGCAAACCTTTTTGCGACATTTCGAGTATTTTTTCTTCTGCCTGTTTTCTTTCATTGTCAGTAAGACTGCATATTGTCAATATCCGTTCCGGTGAGCCTTTGGCGGCAATGATTATATTGTCTTGCCATTTCCAGACGTGGCCCATCATTTTTGTTTCATTAGTAAACGGATACTCCGTTATAAGTTCTCCATTAAAAAGGTAATCCCTTGTAATATCAAGACTTTCGCAATATAACAGCATTGCTTTTTCCATAGGGTCATATGCATCAGTCTCACAACCCATACCCATTATTTCACAAAGCTTTTTGGTATCATTTTCAACGGACCATACATCTCTGACGGTCATTTGATTCATTGTAATTGTGCCTGTTTTATCAACACAGAGTACAGAAACTGCGCCAAGAGTTTCAACAGACGGCAATTTACGCACAAGAGATTGTTTCTTTGCTAAACGCCATGCTCCCATTGATAAGAATACAGTTAAAATTACAGGAAATTCCTCTGGTATCATGGCCATTGCAAGCGTAATTCCAGATAAAATACTTTCAACTATTCTGTCCTTAAAAACATGGTCAGGAATATTCAGATAGGTTATCGCACTGACAAGAGCAAAAAACACGGCTGCAATACCAGCACAAAGCATAATAAGCTTTCCTGTCTGTTTTTGAAGAGGGGTTGGATTATCAGGCGCTGATGCAACATTCATACCTATCTTGCCATATTCTGTAGCTGCGCCGATTTTATCTACCAGTATAGTTGCACTACCTTGGGTAACCAAAGTTCCGGCATAACAATAGTCTTTTCTCCAATAGTCAGAATTTCCTTCATCAGCGTTTTGAGTTGTTACTTTCCAAACCCCTTCAGCTTCTCCTGTTAACGATGATTCATCCACACAGAGATCGCTGCATTTTATCACTTCTCCATCTGCCGGAATTTTAACTCCCTCTGCCACAAGCATTAAGTCACCTGGAACCAAATCTGAACTATTAATTGTTTTTTCTTCTCCATCGCGGATAACTTTAATATGAGGAGCCGATAAATCTTTAAGTGCGCTTAGTGTCTTGTCGGTTTTCCATTCCTGAATAACATCAATGCTTATAATTCCTAGAACAAAAACAAGCATGATTAACCCGTCACGAGGTTCACCTAAAATAAAATAGATAACTGCGGCAACAATAAGGAGCAAGAACATCGGCTCAGAAATGACTTCAAGTATTTTATGAAGAAAGCTTTCTTTTTTTTCGGGAGTGAGTTCGTTTTTACCGAATTGCTCCTGGAGTTGTTTTGCTTTGGAACTCGTAAGCCCTTGAGGCACAGCAGCTATTTTTTCTTTTACTGTCATAGTTGTTACCCTCACTTTATGCACTATGGCATTTAGTTTGATAGCTCTATGGCATTGCAATTTCCCAGTTACTATTCAACGAGTAGCTACAAAAATACCCGTAGAACATTTTCTGTCCCACAGGTATTATTAACATCCCTGTTGCCTATTCAAGGCCCAGCCCCACGAACCTGTTTACCAAGTTCATCGCCTGCTCAGTTTGTACTGTAGATTTGTATGCAGTGCAAAGAGATTAGTTTAAATTTATCATACGTACTAGTATATGTCAATGTATAGCATTTATATAGTGAAGCAATTCGTATTACTACTTATTTAACAGGTATATAAATTTCCATTTGTGATAGCTCATTATCATAGCCAAGGTAACGTTCATCATAAAACTCAAAGTCATCCCTTATATCCAGTTCGACTCCCGAGCATAACACCCATGTACCCCAGATGTATTCATAGGTCATTCCTAGTTTATTAAGCCTTCCCTTATGCGTAAATACCGCATATTTACCTCCGGTCAAAAGTTTTTTGACCATACCCCCGGGTATATCTTCAAACCTTGTAACCTCAACTCCAACAATCTCAGAGGACTCTGTATTTTCATCAAATTTGCTCATGTCAAAATCAGGATCAACCTCACATATCCCATAGCCCCTGATTTCTTCAGTACGGTATTTAATTTCAGTAATACGCGGGTTAAATGTTTTCCACATATTTGGACGGTTATTAAACCTTAATGAACTCTTGCCTGATTGCCCCACAATCATTGTTTCAGGTACCGTTTTGAATTCAGGCTGCAGGGTCAACCCACTGCTTAAATGCATTAAATTCATTGGCGTAAGCTGTTTTCTGTTTCCCAAAAAAGAGTCAATTCTGTTTTTTCTATATGTACCAGGTGAAATTCTATATAGTTTTTTAAATGCACGGTTGAAGGCTTCCTGGGATTCAAACTGATACCTTACTGCAATATCAATTATTTTAACGTCGGAATACATGAGATCATAAGCCGCCTGAGCCAATCTTCTTGATCTTATATAATTTCCTATTGTTTCACCTGTCACAGCCTCGAATACCCGGTGAAAATGATAATAGGAGTAGCCGGCAACGCCAGCTACATCCTCAGTTTTTATATCATCACACAGATTTGCTTCGATAAAAAGTATTGCTTTTTCAAGCTGTTCAAGATAGTTCATAGTATCACCTTAATTTATATCATATCATAAAATCCGGCAGGTGATTTTTCTCTTTCCATCTTTACAGGATAAACCTGCTGTTTAATTTCACCGTCAACCTTAAATATATGCCAGTTGTTTAATGCAGGTGAGCTGAAACATACTTCTACTGTGCCTTCAGTAATGTCAAATATCATACCCCTTAAGTTTCCGAAGAAATCATCGTAATAATGACAGCATAATCCTTCAGGGTACTTTGTAGATAAAAGCTTTTTTAAATCTTCCTTATATATTTTATCTTTACTTCCAAGAGTTTGATTTATAAGTTCATATCTTGTCACCGAATTCCTCATGTTAAGCGGAGAAAACTGTTTAAGCTCCGGCAGATGAATATGGTTTGTTGAACAGATGAACTGTTCTTTTGATCTTGAATCTAATCTCTTAATAGCTTTCTTTCCATCAAAGCTTTCAATAAGAGCTGCATTTCCTTTCGGATCAGCTACAATCATATTTATGTCAAATGCTATAGGCATTTCCATCGATAACTTCACAACCTCATCAACATCTTTACAATTTTCAAGGACTGATCTTATTACAGCCCAGAATTGCAGACCGGTTATAACAGGTTTTTTAGGACAACCAAAGTTTCCTACAGGCATTCCAGATGAGCTTTGACTCACAGCAAGTCCATACTCATTCATACCATCAGCGCGCCCGAATTCAGCAACCGCTGAGCTGATATGAGCATATCTGCCTTTAACTCTTGTTGTTGTAAGAACCATACCTTCCATTTTGTCAGAAAAATCATAATTTCTTGCCATCATTACATGTCCGTTGCTTGATTTGGAAGGAAGCACGGCCATCTGACTGCAGCCCGGTTTCAGGTATGACATTGCATAGTAAAATACACGGTTTACCGGAACCTTAAGAACATCCGCAAAACCTTGTACTTCTTCTTTAATACCTGGGCAGAATTCATCAAACAGTTTATATACCTGTGATTCTTCCTGCTTTGAAAAAGCATCCTCATTCAAAATCAATCCTGGAAAACCGGCTCTCATTTTCCCCATCTGCTTGCCAATCTCGTAATTGTTTCCTTCAAGAAGTATATGATAGGCTTGTTTTTGTTCCATAGTTTTATCCCCCAATCAATTATTTACTAAATCTAAATTAACAGATAATTAATGAGGTTTTTTGATATTTTCTGCCGTTTTAACGACTGTTTTATAATTCTTTTTAGCAAAACAAAAACACCTTCTGTTATAAAGGTGTTTTTGAATTATTATTATTAAACTGAAAATTTGGAAACGGTTTTATTTAGGGTATCTGCACCATTTTTACCTGAATCAATATGCTTTAAAATATTATTTGCTTTTGTTACTACATCTGTAGTACGTTCAGCAATATTCGTCGTACCTGAAGCACCTTCACTTGATGCTTCGGAGATTTCATTTATTGCTTTCATAAGTTCTGTTATTGATGCATGTAATTCCTCTGAAGTAGCACTTAAGTCTGTTACCATCCTGTCAATTACTAGAGAATCCTGACTGTACTTGTCGGTTGATTCAAGCATCAGCTTATAGTCATTCACTACATTTATTCCAACAAACCTGAGAAGGTTTTTTGAATTGTCTGAAAGCTCACCGACTGAATTTACAACCTTTTGAGTTATGGACTGGATTTCGGATACCGTCTTTTTAGAATCTTCAGCAAGCTTTTGTATTTCACTCGCTACAACTGCAAACCCTTTTCCTGCCTCGCCAGCTCTTGCAGCTTCAATTGTTGCATTTAATGCAAGTAAATTGGTTTGGGAAGTTATTTGAAGTATTGCATCAGCAAGCAGGTTTATACGTCCAACAGAGTCAATAGATTCATTTATGGATAACTCAAGTTTACCTCTAACATCGTCAAATATGTTTTCTCCATTCTCAAATGATTCCTTAAAACTCTTATGAAGGTCATTAGCCATATTATTTATTTCGTTTGCTTTCCTTGCACCTTCCTGTGCTTTATCAGCCACTACCGCCACTGCGTTTTCTATTTCGGTTGCAGTAGCATTCATTTGCTGGGTGGAAGCAGCTGTTTGTTCAGTACCGGCAGCCAGCTGTTCCGTAGTAGAAGATATCTCCTCAATATTGTTAACAAGGTTTCCCATGTTGGAATCAACTTCTTTAAGTATAGAATTTAATCCAGAAGCTTCTGATACAACATTTCTTATAATATTGCGGAATTCTTCTCTTGTCTTTAATTCAGCCTTTATAATAGATGCAAATTCATCTTTTTCATCTTTAAATTTATCAAACCCACTTTCACTTTTTAAATCAAAATCAGATGTCATACCGATAAGCTTTAAAGTAGCCTTGGTTCTTCTGCTTATATTTATTGAATTAATAATTCCAGCAAGAAGTGATATTATCACAAATATTACTCCGAGTATAGCTATCATAAACTTTGTATTGGATACTGTTTTATTACTTTCTGCAATAGCATCCTTTGAGTAGTCTTCCATTACCTCTTCAATCTGGTTTATGTTTTCACGTGTTTTCTCAAACATAGCATTAAACTGTGTTTTATCGGCAAGGACATTTTTCTCTTTGTCAAACAGCTTTTGCCAAGAAGAAAAATCTGAGCTAAAATCATTAAACAATTGCTCCAGAGACTTTTTAGAATCTTTATGAGTGTATTTAGCAAATTCTTTCGAATTAGCGGTTATAATTTCTTTTGCTTGGTTTACCCTATCTTGGGTCTGTTGCAGATTTTCCTCAAATGAAGCCTTTGCTTTTTTTATACCCTCAGGATTCTGACTGCTTTGCATGTCCATTTCAGCTACAAGCGCCTGGTAAAAATCCCTGTCTGCATTCAGCAGAAGCTGCGAAGTCTGATTAGCTTCAGTATGAAGCTTTTTTATAAGATTGTCTGAGTTATTTTGCATATAAATCTGTGATACTGCTGAAATAATAAGTAATGCAATCAAGCTTATTATCACAGGTACAAAAATTTTAATTTTTAACTTAATATTGTTATACTTTAGTCCTTTCAAATTCATAGTTAATTATCCTCCATTTTGTTTTTTCAATGTTTATAAATTTGTATTAAATAATGAAACTCTTCTGCTGCTGGTATTTAGAAATATTTGTAATACTATTTTTATACCTCCGTAATTATTTTTGAAACATCTAATGCGAAAAAAATTATTCCCAGGTTGTATTAACACAATTTAACATAAAATCAATAATTATACTCCAAAGGCCGCATTTATATAATGTAGAAATATATTGCGAATTTTTGAAGATAAATAACTTGAAAAAGAATTTTCAGAAAATAAAGTTAAAAATATAATAAAATAATTATAGTTTTATTTTATTGTAGGTTAAATAAATCTGCAACCTTCAAATCTTACCATGAATTGTTACCATATGTGAAATTCTTCTTAATGTATTCTTTTCATTTAAAAAGTATTAAAAAAGATACCTTCCAGTTAAGAAGGTATCTATGGACTACAATTCGTTAAAAAGAATTTAAAATATTGTTTTTATTTAAGTATCACACTATTCATGCTTTAATTAATATGTTTGAACTTATACCCTGAACTGTCTCATAAACTCCTTAAGCTTATTTGAGCTTTCTTTTGCTCCTTTTGCAAGATTAATAACTTCATCGCCCTTCTGAACTACAGTTACAACTTTCTGTGCAATGTTGCTTGTACCTTCAGCACCTTCACTAGTCGCAATTGTTACTTCGTTAATTGCTTTAAGCATGTTTGTAATCGAAACACGAAGATCACTTGCAGAATTATTAAATTCTGTTACCAAACCGTCAACGAATTCAGAGTCATTGCTATAATCTTCACCAGTTTTAACAAATGAGTCATAATCCTTTATTACCTGCTGGTCAATAAAATTAAGTATATCCTCTGAGCTGAATATCAGGTTCTCAACTGAACCAACAACTGCCTTGGTAACGTTTTGAATTTCATTAACCGCATCTTTTGAGTTTTCAGCAAGCTTTCTAATCTCTTCAGCAACAACCGCAAAACCCTTACCTGCTTCACCTGCCCTTGCTGCTTCAATAGCAGCATTCAGTGAAAGGAGGTTTGTTTGTGCTGTAATTTGCATAATGGAATCGGATAGAACACTTATTTTTTCAATCTGCTTGGATTGCTCTATTGCTTGCTTCAGCTTTTTATGAGTTTCAGTATAAATACTATTTGCATTTTCCTGTGAGGTTTTGGCTGAAAGCTTAAGGGTTCTAGCCCTTTCGCTTATTTCCTTTGCAGCATTAAGGCCTTCCTGTGCTTTATTGGACATTGAAACGACAGTAGCTTCAATATCAGTAGTAGTGGCATTCATTTCCTGCATTGATGCTGCAGTTTCTTCCATCTGCGCGGAGATCTGTTCAGTAGTGGCAGATACATCTTCTATACTTCTATCGAGTTCAATTATATTGTTAATCGAGTTATCAAGCGAAGCATCTATGCATTCAGATTCTCTCAAAACTGTTGTTGTTGTATTTTTCATTGCCCCAACCATGCTTTGCGCGGCTCTGGCCATATCACCTGCTTCATCTTTAAATTTCAAGAACTTATTATCTATTTCAATAGTGAAATCACCTTCGGCCATACTAATCATATTGTTTTTAACTGATGAAACTGATTTAGAAATTCTCTTGCCTACAAATAGAGCAATCATAATACCAACAAATAAATCAAAAAGCATCAGCAGTGCAATTTCCACCATTAATGAGTTTACCTGTTTGTTTATTTGACTGAAATCTATTCCTGCAAACCACATTCCAATTATTTTACCACTACTATCCTTAATAGGAGTATAATATGTATTCATCTTCATTCCGGCTACATCTGCCTGCCCGCTATATTCTTTGCTATTCCTCAGGACAGTTTCTGAAACTATGTCGCTTGCCTTTGTACCTATTATTTTCTTGTTATTGCTGTCTTTAACAGTAGTCATTACTCTTATATCGTTCATAAAAATTGTATAATAGCAATCTGAGTTTTTTGTAATTTTATCAAGAACTTCCTTCACCTTATTATCAGAGTTAATTTCTACATCACCCTTGAAAAGCTTATCACCCTTAATTACCCAATCACCTTTAAACATTTCATCAAAGTGCATATACCCAAGCTGTGCATCAGATTGAACTTTTTTATTTGAACTTTCTTTCATTATTCTTAAGGAGCTAAAATAAGTATCAATCACAACAGCAATTGAAAACAGAAGGAGAATTGCTGCAACACCCAGTACAAGCTTATTTTTAAGTTTCATATTTATCACTCTCCATTATTTTTTTAGAACATTAGTTAATTTATAGTTATACTATTTTTATACCTCCAAAATTGTTTTCAAAACACCTACTGTGTAATAATTCGATAAGAAGTTATTTATTCCTGCAAAATATTACACCAAATTTAATATGTAATTAACATAACACACTTTAAAGGTTACATTTATGTGCTATAATATTCTATATATTTACAAGATGGCGGTATTAAAATTGAAAAGTAATATAAACTACTCAATAATAAACAAATATACTGCATGTTTTAAAAATAAAGAACTTGAAAATGACTTTTCAGAAAACGAAGTTAACAATATAGTTAAAAAAATAAAGTATGCCCTTTTAAGCCTTGGTTTTTTTTATATGCTTTTTATAATACCCGATAGCATGTATTTAAACAATGCGAAGGCTTTTAATTTTGTTCTTGCCGACCGGCTTCTCTTTTTTGTATTAATAGTTATATTCTACTTTAGATTGAACAAATCTGCCACTTTTAAATTTTACTATAAATGGCTAACTATATGTGAATTCCTTTTAACTGTTTTCTTTATCGCTATAATTTTTTGCTATAAGAACGGGGATTTTTTGCTTCAGACTTATGGACTTATACTAATTCTTTTAATAATTTTCGTTATCCCCAACAAATGGCTTAATTCCCTTATTACTTCCTTGTCTATCAGCATCGTCTTTTTTGTCGTATCTTCTATTATATATAAAGATGTATTATACCGCCAATACTCCGGTGCAGTTGTTTACACTCTGGCTGCTTTGATACTATGCAGTATTTACTCATATGCAATTAACAGGTATAAAAGAATTAATTATTACAACTCAAAAGAGTTGTTAAGGATTTCAACCACAGATTCACTTACTGGAATCTACAACAGGACATATTTTGATCAGGTACTTACCGAGTATGTTTAAAATGCTGAAAACAAGAATTCACAACTTTCATTGATAATTTTTGATTTTGACAATTTTAAACGAATGAATGACGAATACGGCCACCTCGTCGGAGACGGTATTCTTTCAGACTCTTCAAGAATAATCTCGGAAATTGTTCCCAAGCAATATATTTTTTCAAGATGGGGCGGTGAAGAGTTCTGCATCCTTCTTCCAGACACACCAATAGAAGATGCTTATGAATTTGCGAAAAAGCTTCTTAATGTTATTAAAGATCATGATTTTTCTCCTGCAAAGAATGTAACGTGCAGCTTTGGCGTTACAGCTCTTATAGAAGGGGATACAGTTTTATCACTGATTAACCGTGCTGACAAAAGCCTTTATGCTGCTAAATTCCAGGGGAAAAACTGTGTTGTTTCTTCATTTCAAATAATGGAACAATTTTAATATTTATCATTCTTTCGGTCGCTTCCTGTTCCTGTAATATTGATACAATTCTGAATATTCCCTTATCTCCTGTGCTGCCTTATCATTGATGAAATAGGTACCATCCTCGTTCCTTTCAAACCATCCGTAATGATTATCATAAACAATACCTGTAGTTTTTTTAGCATCTGTTCCCATTACCCTTAGCTGCTTTGGTTTAAGAGGCCCGTTCATTTCAAGAAGGCATGCAATATGTATCGCTTTTTCTTTGTAGGCTGTAACCAGTTTTTTACGAGTGCTTCCTCCTTTATTAAAATCACCGTGTCTGCTGGAAATCTCATTGACGAGGCTTTTCTTTTTTTTACTGGAATGCTTCTTACTTTTCTCCCTGTCAAATGCACATGGTTCTATAACGATATCCACTCTTGGCATACCTGTTTTGACTGTGACAAGCATTAGGCCAAGTTCAAGCCTTCTGAGCAGATAAACTATATCATTCCACTTGTTTGTAAAAAGCTCTCTTCCTGGTTTTGGAACTGCAATATAAACCATGTCGGTGAGTCGCTGCCTTTTTGCAGCTTGAATTATTACATCAAGGTTTAAGTGTGTTTTCATTTCAACAATTACAAGCTGGTCATCTTTTACAGCTGTTACATCGCAATGTTTGACCTCACTATTAACCTGGTATCCCAGTTGTGTAAAAAAATCTCTTATGGGGCTGTACATATCTTCTTCAAGGATTTTAACACTATTTTTCAATATAATCACTCCTACTGCCGTGAAAAGTACATTTGCAAGTATTTTTGAAACCTCGAAATCAGTTATTATTCTATCAATTATAAAGTTTCCAGGCAAGCAAAAAGGACGGGGTATCCGTCCTTATCCTATATCAAGCTCTTTTAAAAAATTAAGCTTTGTGTATTCTTTTTCAAGCCTGTCTTTTAGATATCTGCTGCTTATCTTCCGAAGTTCCAAAAGTACCTCGTGCGAAACTGAAAAATTGAAAAGGCTATCAAGCGGAGCATGAATTATATGCCTTAACGTTTTTAAGGTTCCCGGCAAAAGCCTCATACAGGCTTCTTCCTTGAGCATGCACCTGCTGCATAATATTCCGCAGCGTTTAAAGCTGAAAAAATAATCACTGTCGTCTTCCCTGCCACATTCAATACAGCTTCTGTCATAAGGAGCATAACCTATTATGGATAGCATCCTTAGTTCAAATATGCAGGTAAGAAGCTGTGCATCCTTGTCCGTTTTTGATAGAAAATGCAAAACATTCAGGAATAACTGTAATACCTTTGAAGCAGGCTGGTTTTCCTGAACTACATCATTTATTATATCTACATAATGTGCTGCATAAGTCAACTTAAAAACATCGTTTCTGATTTCATAAAAAGGCTCTATTACATCACTGCTGTAAACAGTGAACATTTCCTTGCCCTTGTAAAGAACAAAATCGCTGTAGCAAAGAAGCTGTGTACCAGCAGACAGTTTACCCTTGGGCCTTTTTGCACTTTTTGCAAAACCCGTAAGCTTCCCGGAGGATTTAGAGAAAATAGTGATTATCTTATCCGATTCTCCGGTGCTGACCTCTTTTATGACTATCCCCTTTGACCTGATATAGCTCATTATTTTACCCGGGGTTACTTGCTTATTGCAACCTCTTCCTCTGTAATTTCACGTACCTTTTCCTTACTTTCCTCTGCTGCCATTTCTTTATAAAATAAATATGCGCTTATGCTGCCTGTTTTTTCGAATGTCCTCCATGCGAATTCTTTTAACATCCTGTTCAATCCCCCTTGTTATCTTTATACAGACGTGTTTTTTAACTAAAATAATCAATCGCTTATATAGTTAGGTTTCACTAAAAAACAGTTTGTATACTTGTAAAATTTTTAAGGGGATCTATTTTTTATTTCCTGTAACCAAGATTTTTAAGCATGGCGGAGTCATTTCTCCAATCTGATTTAACTTTTACCCACAACTGAAGAAATACTTTAGATCCGAATATTTTTTCCATTTCAAAACGTGATGCGCTGCCGATTTTTTTTAGCATTGCACCCTGTTTGCCTATTATTATTCCCTTATGGGAATCCTTTTCACAATAAATGTTTGCTTGAATGTCCAGAATTTCCTTGCCTTGTCGTTCTTTAAAGGAAATAATCTCTACTCCCACACCGTGAGGAACCTCTTCACTCAGGAGTTTGAGTATTTTTTCTCTGATCATTTCAGCTGCAATATCCTTTTCGGGCTGATCTGTAAGCATATCGTCAGGAAAGTATTTAGGCCCTTCAGGTAACTTGTCTGTAATATCCTTTAAAAGAATATCCACACCATCCCCATTATAAGCGGATATGGGAACGATGGCCGAAAAATCGGCGAGTTCCTTGTAATTATTTATTATTTGGAGTATCTGCTCCTTCTTTATCCTGTCTATCTTGTTTATTACAAGAAAAACAGGATTTTTTAGCTTTTTAAGCTGTTCAATAATATATAAATCTCCTGCTCCCGGCTTTGTTTCATTAGCTTCTACCAGGAAAAGCACTGCATCAACCTCAGATATTGAACTTTCTGCAACATTGACCATATACTCGCCAAGCTTTGTCTGCGGTTTATGTATTCCAGGCGTGTCTATAAAAATCATCTGGCAATCGCTATTCGTAATAACCGTCTTTATAGTGTTTCTAGTTGTTTGCGGCTTATCCGAAACAATTGCGATCTTTTCACCTGCAAGCCGGTTCAAAAGCGTTGATTTACCTACATTTGGCCTGCCTATAATAGTAACGAAACCTGATTTGAACATCAATTAAATCCTCCGTATCACCTGCATTAATAATTAATTATCAGCCTCTGAATGCATGAGGCAGTATTTCCCCAAGTGTATGTATCCTGTATTCCCCGGCTTTATTAGAGCATATAACAAGCATATCGTCGCTGCCGAACTCGGTAAGCACCTGCCTGCAAATGCCGCAGGGATATATATAGTCTTCGCCGTCGCTCGCTATTGCAATTGCTTTTATAACCCGTTGCCCATCAAAAGCAGCCTTGACTACAGCAGTCCTTTCGGCACAAATTGTAGCTCCGAAGGAGGCATTTTCGATATTTGCACCGGTATATATTTTTCCATCATCAGTCAGCAGAGCAGCCCCAACCCTGAATTTCGAATAGGGCGAATATGAATGCTCCATCGCGTTGAAGGCTTCTTTAACAAGATCAGTATAATCCATATTTAACCTCCTCAATGAATCTTTATTTATTATACTCCAAAATGGGGAATTTAAAAAAGAAAAGATTTATTTAAAGCTTCTATTTTGCAATAAACCTAAACTTGTGGGTAATTGCTGCATCCTTTGAACTGGCCATATTTACCGTTTCTTATTACCAATTCTCCACCACATTTAGGGCAAGTATTGGCATCAACTTTTTTATACTTGTCCGACAGATTATTGTGTATCGCTTCAACGTGTGCTTTTCGGTTCTCTTTGTTATCAATGTTCATTGAAAGCAGCTTTTCATATATCTGCTCTTTAACGGAATTGGAGATAACTAAAGATTCCCTCGTCAATAGTACAAACAAACTTCCACGCACTATGTTTCGTCACAGTAAGCCATTTCCCACGTGCCTTGAGTGGACAAAAAAATGTCGATTGAACCTGATGGGGCCTTGTCGGCAGGATGTATTTCCTAAAAAGCATCCTCCATTGAAAACTGTTCTGATGAATAACAGAAATTTATCTTACAAAATCTAATTTCTCATCTCAATCTCACTATAGCCAAAAGACAGTTTCATATTTTTTAAAACTATAATGAAACCAAATTATAATTGCTTTATTTAAATGTATTTTTAATATTTACACAATATTTCCAATAATCCTTCTTCTAATTCTTTTGACAATTTATTCAAATCAACAAATTCACACATTGCTTCTCTTTTTATTTTATTATCTTCAATCAAATTCAGTATTTTTTCACCACAATTGATATCTTTCAATGAATACTTATACTTTACTTGTGCTTCTTTATTATAAAATGCCATTCTACCTATCGGATTGATTCTTGCTATATTAGCAAGTGCTGCATCCCCGGTTGCAAGAGATTGAAGTACAATACCATTGTTGGAGCAGGTTAAAACTGCCATTTCTGATGGCATATTCCACAAATGAAACAAATCCCATGCCATTCCCTCTATTTTTGATAATACATGATTCGAAGAAGGGTGAACTTTTTCAAAAAATCGTTTTACATCTTCATTATTATCAAAATACCAATATGCTAATAGCATACCGTATTCATAATAAACACCTAATTTTTCATTTATGAATTCTGTTAGTTGAAATAATTTGTTAAAACTACTTTTCTTACTACCAAAATAAATTGAGAAAATTTTTATTAGAAAGCAATATATACCTTTTGCTCTTTTCTCAATTTCTATATGATTTTCTCTTAAATCCTTCATCTCATGCCAAGCTCTGTCAGCCAAAATAAAGTCATCTGCAGTTGGTTCAAAATTATTTGATTTATCGCTTATGCTATCTGAACTAAGTCTTAGGAATATAAAATAGTATAGCAAGGTCATATAAGCCTTTTGTTGATTTTTCATACCATTTCTATTCAGACTATCTTCAAATAAATATGGAGAACAACTCACAGTAATATTTCTTTTCTTAATATATTTCAAAAAAGAAAATATATCTTGATCCTCTTTTTTAGAGCTTGTAAATTGTTTTAAAAGTACCGAAACTATGTTTGAATCAAAATTTAAACATTGTCCTGCCTTTATAGCCACTATCTCTTTGTCATGTTTTTTCCAAAGATCATCATATAGTATTATTGTTTTTTTATAGTCACCCAAGTTTACAATACTATATCTCCAAAAAGTCATCTCAATATTTTCTTTGGCGAAATCAGTATTACTCGAGCCATCAAAGAGCAAAACTTTTATCCCAGATGCTTCACATATATTGTTTTCAAAATATGAAATTGGATTTGTAGAATTAAGTATATCATAAATAAACTTCTTTTTACTTTTAGGCCATTTATACATTTAACTACACCAATTATTCCATTTCTATTTTCCTGAACAAATGTGAACCAAATGTCCACCTGTCCTGAGGCTAGAACCTAGATTTCCAGCATAACATAAGTATAGAATTTCTTATCTTCAAATAATTTTACAATAGCTACCATTTAGAAATATTTTTTCTTCTCTCCATGTGTACAGTAAGTTTTAATTTAAGCTAACAACTTAGGAAAATCCTATATCACTAATAGTCAATTATTCTAGCTTTAGCTCATTTAATCGAATAGTCATTGCTTCTTTGGATACCTTGAAAAAGCCACACAAGTACTCAATCAGCTCATGATTGTTCTCATGAACTCCTATGGGCGTAAATAACCCCATTTGCTGAGCGCGGTTTTCTTCAAACTCTTTTTTCTTTTGAAATATGAGCTTTTCGGGCATTAAGAAACATCCAGCGAAATAATCTGCTTCCTTTTCCCGTTCCGGGCGTCCTTTATTCTTTGCATCCAGTGCACTTTTATCGCAGATAATAGCACCATTAGTGAGCGTATGCCCCAAAAAGTGATGCCCCAATTCATGGGCAATGGTGAAATTTTTGCGCGTCTCATAAAGATTCGAGTTAACAAAAATAATTTTTGTGTTGCCTATTACTATATAGACACCGCAAAACTCATCATCTTCTTCATTGCGTTCTTCAAACTTTATGTCACGCTTTTTCATTATTTCACGAATCAATTCAATAGGTGGTCGATTTAAGACATTGCACTCCAAAATCCCATCGACTAAAAGCGCAATTTGTTTTCTTCTTCTCCAGTCCATCAATTTTCCTCACTAGCAAGCTCTTTTGCCCTTGTCACTAAACTATTCCAAGTACTTTCTTTAATCTTACCACGGGCAGCGGCAACAAATGGCATTTGCTCTTGCTGTGGCTTTGCTGCAAATTTAATAACATTGCAATGATATTCTTCCTTTGCATTGCTTAACGCTTCTTGTAGTACTGCCTCCATAAGCTCAGAGGCATGTTTTTTTGCGTTTGTAACTTCCTTTTCCATCTCATCACAAAGAGCCATCAACTTGTCCACTTTCTCTACAATACGTTGTTGCTCGGCGAGAGGAGGGAGGGGAACGAGCAGATTAGATACTTCCGTGGAATTAATATTTTTAACACCAGTAGTTGTTCGTATTGGTATCTCAATTAAATTTCTTAAAAACCTACAGTTAAAAACCCTCTTTAAATAGAAGTTATCTACAGCCATGTTATATGTACGCAATCTCATTAAATATCCAGCGTAGCAAATATTTTTCTCAACTTTTCCAACAACTGCTATTCTTCCTACCAAAGAAGCACTTCCATTCGAACGTATAAGCAAAATGTCATTTTCCTTTAAACTCAACTCTGCAATTTCATTCGGAGATAAGTCAGCGTACTTAATATCTGAGAGATCAATTTTATTAGTCTCTGTATTAACGTTGGGTATTCGTAAAACAACAGAATTTTTGCTATCATAAGTGCAAGGTACTGATGTTCCATATTTTAAATTTTCTAATAATATGCCCAATCTACACCATTCCCACCCCTGTGGCAGGTCAAAAGGCTTCTCCTCATCTGTGATAGATGGTAAATCTTTTTGCCTTTTGATCTTTTTTTTACCAATCAACTTATCTTTTTCTAATTGTATTTTTCCCAAAAGTACGCTGGTAGGCTCGTCAGCTGGATCCTGTTCGCAGAGCTTACCCTCAACCGCCTGTTGTAAAATAGACTGACGAAGAGATGAGATATTATCTAAAGACAAATTGCCATTAAATTGACATAAGCAACTGTCTATTTTTTTGATTTTATCTAAAAGATTTATCTGTTGTTCAAGTGAAATATCAGGAAAGTCAATCTTTTTTAAGTCAGAAAAACGCAGAGCAGACCGTACTCCACCTCGATCGCCATACCATTTAATTAAATTAATTCCTAATGAACTTTTGAGATAATGGAGCAAAAATTCACTGTTAATATCTTTCGTTGTTTCAAAGACAACATACGCAGGACTGACTAGACCAAAAGTATCTTTGCTTGACAGTCCAATAGAGCCTACGTTGATACGATATGGATTATAAACAAACAGATTTGCACTTAATACGGTATAATCACCTAAATCCTCACTGGCTTTATTGTTGGTAATAGTAACGCCTTCGACATTAGTAACTCCATATACAATTAAATCATCTTGCTTTAAGTCTGTGTTTTTGACTTTGGATTTAATCTCTTTTATATATTTTCCTAACTTAATTGTAGGAAATGAAAAATTAATCATTTAGCATCTCCTCAATTTTCGCTAAAATTTCAGTGCTTCTCATTAGACATTGAGCTGTTCTTTCAATAATTTTATGTGGAGATAGTATCTCATTTTCAATTTGAGTAGCAGGATTTTTAAAATCCAAGTTATAATTTCTCGCCTTTATTCCATCAATGGTTACTTTCCAAGCATATTCTGTTTCTTTTCGGTTGTTCCACCATGCTTTTTCAGCATCAAACTCATCAATTTTGATTGGCTTCGTTTTGGTATAATTCTTATAGCCTTGTGGCAGTTGATGTTCATAAAACCAGATTTCATCTGTTTTACCACGCTCTAAAAACAGCAAATTGGTGTTAATGCTCGTATATGGTGCAAATACACCATTGGGAAGCCTTACAATAGTATGCAAATTAAACTCATCCAGCAACTTTTTTTTAATAGCGGTTTTTACACCCTCGCCAAACAAAAAACCATCGGGTAAAACAATAGCGGCTCGACCTGTTTGATTTAGCTTATACATAAGAAGTACAAGAAATAGGTCAGCAGTTTCCTTTGTTTTATAGGCAGTTGGAAAGTTGTCCTGAATGCCATCTTCTTCAATGCCGCCAAAGGGGGGATTAGTTAGGATGATATCCACCTTATCCTTTATCTTAATATCCTTTACATGATAACTTAGGGAATTGTCATGCTTAATTTGCGGATTGTCAATATTATGCAAAATCATATTGGTAGTGCAAAGCATATGGGGAAGCGGTTTTTTCTCCACACCTAAAATAGCATTCTGCAATTTTTCTTCATCTTCAACATTTTTTACCTGCTTGCGAAGATACTCTAAAGCACAAACCAAAAATCCGCCTGTACCGCACGCAAAGTCTAGCACTTGTTCTCCGAGCTGAGGGTTTATCATATCTACCATAAATTGTGTAACTGCACGGGGTGTATAATATTCCCCTGAGTTGCCTGCACTCTGCAAATCCTTTAGAATATTTTCATAAATATCATTGAATAAATGACGGTCAGAAGCCTTA
>JAEWTV010000070.1 GCA_023397675.1 Bacillota bacterium
TGAAAATATTGATTTCTCCAGGTTGAAGGAGGTGTAGTCATAAATGGCAAAGTGTGATGTATGCAGCAAGGATATGGCATTCGGACTTAAGGTTAGTCACTCTAACAAGAAAACCAACAGGTCATGGAAGCCAAATGTTAAGAAGGTAAGAATCGTTGATAACGGTACTCACAAAACTGTTAACGTTTGTACAAGATGCTTACGTTCAAACAAGGTTACAAGAGCAGTTTAATTTAAGATTACAATCTCAAATTAAAAACCCGGGGGTATCAACCCCCTGTTTTTGTGTTAACGCAATTAAAAAGCAATAAAAAAAGCGGAAGCTTCTTTTATTGCTTTTTAAAATTAACCCATTCTGAAAACCTTTTTCAGTATATTTCCAAAGAGTTTAGGCATTTTTACTACAACGATTTTCATGAGATACCACCCCACATAATTTCTGTTACCAACATTAATAATATATTCAATCCATCATGTTTTGGTGATACCCTTATCTTTAGTAATTTATAACTTTTATTACCTTGTCTGTCTTGCAACACCTCTGAAAAGTCCAAGAATAAATATAAATATTGCAGCACCAAGTACTGTCGGAATTATGGAAATTCCCCATAATGTTGGACCCAATCTATTGAAAAATGGAATGTAGGCGCCTATCCATGATCCGATTAAACCTGCAATCATTGCTCCCCAGAATCCTCCGGGCATCTTATTCTTTACTAGTGCATCGCCTATCCATCCGGCTAATGCAGCAACAACCAACGTTAAAATAAATCCTACCACATTTACTCCTCCCTTCTTTTTAAAAATTCATATAAATACACAGTTGTATTATTTGTTTTTTATTTTTTTTAATCCATTTTAATTTTTAACATTTTTGATATGTTTTAAATTTGATTGTTAATGAATAGACTTTTGTAAGGGGGATTGTTATGTATTTTTATGTTATTAGAAATTTCAGGAAAAGGGTTTATATTATCGGCTGTTTGGTTATGTTCTGGCTTCTGATGATTGCTGTTTCGGGATTTTTTATTAAAGACCGTATAGGCACCGAAGTTACTATAAACAACAGTTTAAAATTCTCCTGTCCTATCTCTCTGAATATTAATGAAGTTGTGATAAGCGATAGTATAGCTAATCCTTCTGTTGAAACAAATGCAGCTTTTTCAAAACCAAGAATCGAGAATTTTTCAACCTATTCATCCCCTGAGGGAAAGTTCAGTTTCATGTATCCTTCAATATTTGATATTAATGCAAAAAGTTTCTCCGGCGGAGAAATTTTATATCATATAGATCTTACAGCAAAAAATCTTTTGGTTCATGGGCTTGTACAGGTATGGAAGCTTAATGAGTCTTTGGAAAGCTTTTTGGAAAAATCAAAAGCAGCGCTCTCACAAAACGTCAGTAATTTTGCATCTGAAAAGACAATTATTAATGGGATGCCGGGTTATATATGGAGTTATGATATTAAATCAAAGGACGGGAGAGGATACAAATCAGTTGAAGCTTTTCTGGAAAAGGCCGGCAGAATGTATAGAATAAGCTATTTTGTACCACTGAGTCAATGGAGCAATAACCAGTATGATATTTTTATGACTATGGTTAAAAGTCTGAAAGTCAAATAACATTACTCTATTATAAATAATCCGAAACCTTTACACAGTTTCTGCCTGCAGACTTGGCATCATACAAGGCATCATCAGCTCTGCTTATAAGTTCATTCTCTTTAAGTGCACTTTCGGGGTAGCATGAAACACCAAAGCTAACTGTTACGGATGCGGCAACCACATCATCCTTGATTGTAATTCCGGCAATCTTCTTCCTTAACCTTTCAACCTTTTCAAAGGCTTCTTCAAGGCTTGTTCGTGGGAAAAGAAGTACAAACTCTTCTCCTCCGAATCTGGCTATAATATCAGTACTTCTAATAGATTTTTTAACAAGTTGAGCAATATTTTTGAGTACCTTGTCTCCGAACAGGTGTCCGTAGGTGTCATTAAACTTTTTGAAATGGTCTATATCAAAAATTGCAAGTGAAAGCTTGTAATTGTTTTGCCTGGCATCGCTAAATTCCTTAAGAAGCCTTTCCTGGAAGTAAAGGCGGTTAAATACCTTTGTAAGTCCGTCTACAGTAGCCATTTCATGCATTTGCTGGTACAGCGATGCATTTTCCATGCCTATTCCTACCTGTTGGCCAATAACAGTAAGAAGTCTCAGGTTATTCTCATCGAATGCATTGAAATATTTATGTTCCACAATAACCATTCCGAATTTTCTTGATTTTGTTGATAACGGAACACAAATAAGCGACTTAACCTCGCGGTTTTTTATGAATGGATATGTATCCTCATCTGCAAAGTTCTCCAATATGGGTTTCTTCTCTTTAAGACATTCCAGAAGCACTTCACAGTTGATATTATCATTTATTGTTATCAAATCACTATGCTCCTGAATATTTGATGTGTTTACCTTAAACTTTTCCTTATCCTCATCATAGGTAAGAACTATCGAGTTATTAACGCCCATAACACCTAAAATGATGTCATTTACATGTCCCAATAAGTCCTGAATATTAAAAATGGAGCCGATAACCCTACCGATTTCCTGAAGTGTATAAAACTCGGCTATACTTGCCGTAAGCTTTTTATTACTCTCCTCCATCATTACATTAGCATCCTCAAGAGCCTTGTTTGTATCAATAAGCTGCTTGTTTCTGCTCAAAACCTGTTCCTGTACTGCAGCAAGCTGCTCATACCTTTCATGGAGTTCTGTATAAAGCTTCTCATTTTCAGTTTCCTTTAATGACATATCCCTGAAAATTACTCCGCATAATACAATTATCATAATCACAATAAAAAGCTTGAAAACTATCCAGTATATTTCCTGCTGTTCAAACATGGTATTAAAGATGTTTTTATTATGGCCTATGTTATAGGATGCCTGTATAATAATGAAAATCAGAAGCCATGATGTAATAATAACAAGGCCACCTTTTCTACCTTTTACAAAAGTAACGGCTATGACCATCAAAGCAACAAAAGCAAAGGTCCACTCGCCTGTTCTTAAATACACACCGCCAAAGGCTATAAAAACCAGTTCTATTACTTTAGTAAAAAAGTAATTGACATTGGATTTAATAACCCATTGTGTCAAATAAGCACCTTTGATTGTATTGAGTACAATGACAACAGAGAAAAACAGTATCAGTAAATACTTATTTGCTCTGTCAGCTGAATGGTCCAAATTATAGTGGAATAGTAAAAGAATAATGCTCAGAGCTATATAAATCCATGTAATTCTTATGTAAAGTTTTTCGTATTTTAAAAGTTTATTCACTGGTACCTCTCCTAATATGCCTTATCCCTGATTGTCCCAAAAAATATCCACGGTGTCTCCATATTTTACTTCATCGGTAAATGCTGCCGGTTTTCCGTTAAGTCTGAGCACGATAGTGCCCTGCGGCTTTGAAAGATCGAAATTTATAAAGTTAAAAACATCTACAAATATGTATTGCGACTTGTTTCCTGTTAAGGTAACAGGTTTTCCGTTGACTATGACTTCCATATTTAAACTGGAAGAATCTGTTCCAACTGAAGTTTCCGGTTTATATAATATTTCGGGTTTGATGATATCAGCTTGGGGTACATTTATGCTGTCTTCTTTTACTTCCTGCTTAAAAGGTTTGTTTTCGCAAGATATTACATCCCCATTTATCAGTACATACCCTTCATCAAACTCCTGGTAATTAACATATATATTAAATTCATCGGCATTTATCTCACTATGTCTTAATAAATCCTTCAGGGTAATTATTTCAATAGTATCAATTGTACTGCTGTCTGTTATTTCAGCATCCGTATCATATGCTGGAACACCGTTAACATAGGCAATAGTTCCGATTGCAATTTTCTGTCCATTTAGAGTTACTCTGCCGGCTGGGTTCGCTTTAATTATATCTTTAAGCTTAAGAGAAGCATTTTTTCCGTTTTCTGCAGGTATAACCTCAATTTCGTCACCTATTTTCAATACACTTTCAAGGTTTGCCAATTCACTGTTTATGTATATTTCAGCAGCTTTGCCATAGCCGCCTTTTTGTATTTTTGAAACGCCGTTAAGGGTATAAGTAAGGCTTTTGCCTGTCCTTCCGATAAGTTGTCCCGGGTTAAAGCCGTATAAAATCAAAGCATCAGCAACTGTAAGCTTTTTTGAATTAAAAAGCCTTACCTTTTGGCCATTAACCGTTACATAAAGGAAATCCCTGCCTACCTGCTGCTGGGCTGTTATTGCAATACCCAAAGGAGTTATTGCTTCCGGTCCCGAAAGCTTTTTACTATTGAATTTGACATTTTGAACAACATCTCTGTTTCTTACAACTACCCTGTCTGTCGGAAGATTCAGGTTTTCTGAAATGAAGGCCGTCAATCCTGGAACCTGACTGCCGCCGCCTATAAGGAAAACGGCGTTTGGAGTCTTATGATTGAATTCCAGTATCTTTGCAGAAATAGTTGCCGCAAGCATCTCTACAACAGGTTTTACAGCTTCAATAACTTCCTCTTTTCTTACAGTCTGCTTTTTATTAAGGATGTCTGTAAATGAAATTGTCTTACTGTCATCAGTTATAGAAAGCTTTATTTTTTCAGCAGTATTGAAATCGACAAGGTACTGCTGTGCTATTCTTTCTGTAATTTCGTCCCCTGCTACAGGGACCATACCATAAGCAACCACGCTTCCATCTCTGGTAAGCGCTATATCCGAGGTACCTGCTCCGATATCGACAAGTACCAGGTTAAGCATTCTTAAGTCCTTCGGGATAGTAACGTTTATAGCGGCAATAGGCTCAAGGGTGAGACTTATTACCTCAAGACCTATTTTTTCCATTACAGTATAGAGACTTTCAACAACAACTATAGGAAGAAATGTAGCAAGAACATCTACCCCTGCCTTTTTACCCTTGTGGCCCAAAAGCCTGGATATGACGAATTCGTTCAAATAATAATTTATAACACTGTAACCAACGCAATAAAATTGGGTCGGTTCATTTGTTGTAATATCCTCATCAAGTTTCATTTGAGCCTTTTGTATTGCCTCGATTTCAAGGCTTCCTACAAGCTCCTGATCTATCTCCCTGCCTATTTCGAGTTCTCTGTCGACATGGATTTCACAGGTTTTTAAAACTCTTCCCGCTGCAGCTATTGCAACTTTTGTCAGCTTGATTCCTGTCTTTTTTTCCAGCAGCGTTTTAACTTCCTGCGCAACGGATGCTACCTGATTTATGTCGTGAATTTGGCCATCCATCATTGCTCTGTTTTTATGTTCCACAACCTCTGCGTTAATGACCTTGAACTTGTCATTTTCCTGTATTCCTACAACGCCCACAACAGTCCTTGTGCCAATATCAAGCGAAAAGATAACATCATCAGGGTTATAAACAACTGCTGTCTTTTTTACAGGTCTTTTTTTATCCAGTTTTATGACCTTATCTTTTTCCTTGCTTTTACGTTTGGCTTCGGCTGACATATGTGCACCTCACATTGCTGAAAAATAAATTTAAACAAACAAGGTTAATGTTTTTTATGAATATTCGACAAAAACGTCCTAAATCCTTCTTTTTATCTATATTTCATGCCTTTCCAAAATCACACAATGCCTGTATTTTGCACTTGTCACAGGCAGGTTTAATTGCCTTGCATACTTCTCTGCCATGGTAAACCATTTGGTGGCAGAATTTGCCCCAGTCATTTTTAGGAATAATCTCCATCAGATCATATTCGACTTTCACAGGGTCTTCATTCTGAGTAAAACCCATCCTCTTGGAAAGCCGCTTTGCATGGGTATCTATTACAAGCCCTGGTATGCCGTAAATATCCCCCAACACAAGGTTACCTGTTTTGCGCCCAACCCCCGGAAGTTTTAACAAGTCTTCCAGGTTTGACTGCAGCTGTCCTTCAAATTGCTCAATAATCATTTTACAGCAATTTATAATATTTTTTGCTTTGTTATGGTAAAAACCGGTTGAACGAATTTCCTGTTCAAATTGTTTTATATCGGCATTTGCATAATCATAGACATTTTTATATTTTTTGAACAGCGATTCGGTCACAATGTTTACCCTTGCATCAGTACATTGTGCAGCAAGCTGAGTAGCTACCAAAAGCTGTATCGGATCTTTGTAATTCAAAGAACATTTTGCTTGTGGGTAAAGCTCATCAAAAATATCAATAATTTTTTCTGCTTTTTCCTTGTTATTCACTAGATTACACCTGGTCCATTTTTTTCTTCAATGCGTGCTGATACAATTCAACATATTTTAAAGAGGATTTGTTCCATGAAAAATCTTTTTCCATACCACGCTTAACCATTGCATTCCACTCTTCAGCATTTTTGTATACCTTAAAGGACCTTTTCAAGGTAGAAAGCAATTCCGCCCCTGAGTAGTTTTTGAATACAAAGCCTACCGAATCCTTATTGTCAGCGTCATAGTCAATTACTGTTTCAACCAAACCTCCGGTTGCCCTTACAAGAGGAATGGTTCCATATCTCATGCTAATAATCTGTCCCAGACCGCATGGTTCAAAAAGTGACGGCATAAGGAATATGTCGCTTCCGGCATATATCCTCTGTGCCAATGCGGCATTGAAACCTATATAAGTACCCATTTTTTCGGGATATTTGCTCATAAGCCTGCGGAATTTATTTTCGTAATATTCCTCACCCGAGCCAAGCAATACAAACTGTATGTCTTCCTTAAACAGTTCTTCCGCTATGCCCGATATCAAATCAAGGCCTTTTTGTCCAGTAAGTCTGGAAACAAGCCCCAGCAGAGGAACATCCCTTACAGGCAAACCATATTCCTTTTGAAGTGCAGTCTTATTCTGCTTTTTTAGTTCTATACTTTCGATGTTGTAATTCTTATAAATATCCTTATCCTTTTCAGGATTAAACTCTTCGTAATCAATACCGTTTACAATACCAAAGAGGTCTTCTTTTCTCTGTCTCAGAAGACCATCAAGCTTTTCACCATATTCTTGTGTCTGAATTTCCTCGGCGTAAGTTTCACTTACAGCATTTATAATATCAGCGTATACAATACCTGCCTTCATAAAATTAAAAGAGCCGTAAAATTCAACCTTTTCAGGTGTAAATACACTTTCATCCACACCAAAAAGTTTGATCAGCTCTTTAGAAAAATGTCCCTGGTATTGTAAATTATGAATTGTAAAAATGGTAGAAATATTCTCATATACGGGATTGTCGCTATATTTTTCCTTTAGCAGCATGCAGATAGGCCCCGTATGCCAATCATTGCAATGAATGATGTCAGGCTTGAAATCTATGTATTGGAGCATATCAACTACCGCATTACAGAAAAAACTGAACCTTTCACCATCGTCATAGAAACAGTATACACCATCCCTATAAAAATAGTGGTAATTATCAACAAAATAAACGGGAACTTCAGTATCCTTATCAACCCGTAAACTGCTCTGTCTGACAATACACGTATCTTTTCTCCAGTCCATATTGACTGGAAAATCAGCAACATATTTCATATCAATGCTTATTTCTTTATACCTGGGCATGGCTATTCTTACATCGTTACCCATTGCTGTGAGGTATTTAGGCAAAGAGCCTGCAACATCAGCCAGACCCCCAGTTTTTGCGTATGGACTTACTTCGGCGGAAACAAATAAAATCTTGAGTGGTTTGTTTAGTGTCATATATCCTCCATAAAAGCCATTAAATTAATATCATGTGTATCCCATTATCAGCTGAAGGCATTCATGTTTTCTCTGCACATTGTAATAAACACATCTGCTATTTCGGGATCGAACTGTGAATACTTGCATCTTTCTATTTCCTGCAAAGCAGCCTCGTCACCCATGCTGCTCCTGTATGGCCTGTCGGATGTCATTGCATCGTAAGCATCAGCAACACATAAAATTTTACCCAGTTTACTTATGTCATTACCCTTAAGCCCGAAAGGATAGCCACTTCCGTCAAATCTTTCATGGTGCTGCAATATTGCTTCAAGACCCTTGCCAAGAAACTTTATGTCTTTTAGTATATTATAGGAAATAAGCGGATGTTTCTTAATTTCCGAATATTCCTTATCATTTAATGTACCTTCCTTATTAAGAATAAATGCATGAATACCTATTTTACCTATATCATGAAGAATTGCCGCATATTTTAAGGTTTCAATTTCGTCTTCATTGCAGCCTATCCTGTTTGCTATTTCACAAGCAACTTCCATAACCCTTTGGCAGTGGCCTCTTGTATATGAATCCTTTGCTTCAATTGAATTGGACAAAGCCATAACTGTTTCAAGATAGCCTGTTTGCACTTCATCATTAAATTGCATAAGAGTTGTATTTTTTATTCTCAATTCTTCTCTTGTAGCACTAAGTTCATCTATATAGCTATTAAGCTCTTCGTTTGCTGATGCAGCTTGCTCATAAAGGGCTTCAATTTCCTGTTTCTGAATATATACATTATTAAAAAGCTCGGCATTTTTTATTGCTATTGCAGCATATATTGCAACACTCTCAAGGAAATCAACATTGGCATTTTCAAAAACGCCCGGGGTTCCGCCTTCAATAAATATTACACCATAGGTTTCTCCTGTTACATTCAGAGGTATGGCAAGCTTGTCCCCTTCAATATTTCTTGCTTTTATCATTATATCGGTCTTTAAAACAGGCTTTTTTGTTTGGTAACAAATAGTAATAATTGAATCCTCTGCAAAAGTCGAACCTATTATTCCAAGTGAATTTTCACCAAACTCATATTTGCAGGTAAGCTGGTTGGTATCCTTGTCATTAAAGCATATAAGACACCTGTCACAATGGGTGAATTTATTAAAAACTTTATAAATATAGTCAATAATAGTCTGCACATCAAAGGTCGATGTTATAACCTCAGATAATTCACCGATAATTTCCAGTTCTTCGCTCTTTTTCCCAAGGTCGTTTTTTATGTTCTCGATTTTTCTTACAAACACATTTATATCATCAGTTGTTCTTTGCTCATTGGAATGTGATTTAAGAATTGAATTATTAGCAGAATCCTTATTAATTGAAGCAATTTCATCATTGCTTTTGACTTGTCTGTTTTCTCTAAAAACTGTTATAAACTCTAAAATGCCTACAATTAACAAACCTGCAACACTTAGATATAAGATTACAGTATCATATTTTTTTATATATGTATTAAAAAACAATACTGCCAAAGCCAGTACCAAAACATAAATAATGGTACAGATCCTGATATACTTTCTTAACATTACTACTTCCTCCGGTAATATAAATACGCATGTTTCTGTTGCTTCCTGTTTGCTAAATACGATATTAAGATAATTGCAACATATCATAGCTTTTAGATTATAAAATTAAATCCGAAATATATTACCATGTAAAAACACTATAATCAATAGATATTTTTGCGGATAATTAATAATATATTTTCATACTATATTTTATCATATTGTTTGGCATTTTTTCATATTTTGGACAAAATAAATTAGTGAATTCCACATTTCTTATTAAAATATTAAAATACACACAAAAAAGACCAGTTTTTAAACTGGTCTTTTTCAATTAACATATCAATTATTGCTTTTGTTTTCTGTGAGTAAAACATTCACAGTTATGGTCTTGCCGTCCCTATAAATCTCTAGTGGGACCGAATCCCCTACTTTGTGAGTATTTTTTATTGCATCAAGCTCATCTCTGTCCTTTATAGCTTTACCGTCAATCTTTGTTATAATATCACCTGCTTTGATACCGGCTTTTTGAGCACCGCTCATAAGGTCAACCTCTTTAACGTATACGCCTACAGGCATGTTGTTTGCTTTTGCAACCTTTTCCGTATATCTTTCATCAGGAGTTACACCAAGAAGCGGTCTTCCTGTTACATATCCATGACTAATAAGATTATCTGCGACACTTTTCGCTTCATTACTTGGTATTGCAAATCCAAGCCCTTCAAAACCAGTTTGAGCTACCTTCAGTTCATTTATACCTATTATCTGGCCTTTTGAGTTGACAAGCGCTCCGCCGCTGTTGCCGGGGTTAATCGCTGCATCTGTCTGTAGTAAATTAAGATATGTGCCGTCTTCTGTTGGAACTTTCCTGTTTATTCCGCTTATTACGCCAACTGTAACAGTTCCTGCGAGATCCATTCCGCCTGGGTTACCTATTGCAACAGCAAGTTCACCAACGTTAATTTTGCTGGAATCACCGAATTCAACTGCTGGTAGGTTGTTTGCATCAATTTTCAGTACTGCAAGGTCAGTCTTTGAATCATATCCTATAAGGGATGCTGTATAAGGCTTATCAGGATTACTTGGCAAATAAATCTCTATTTTCGCGCCAGTTGCTATTCTTCCTGTAGTTACATCAACTGCATCTTTTATAACATGGTTGTTTGTAAGTATATATCCATTCTCCCTTACAATTACACCTGAGCCTTCGCCTGCTGCCGACTCACTTTGATCACCGAAAATAAAACCCTGATTAGCTTTAAAGGTCGTTTTAACACCAACAACTGATGGTCCTACTGTTTTAGCTATAGCTGTTACAGCTGTGTCAGAATTTGTTACCAGCTCAACCTTTTTATATGCACTTGAGTCAATCGGCTTTGAAGTACTGTTCTGTGCTGTGGTCGTATTACTGAAAAGATTCTTTATTGCCGGCTGTATTTCAGGAGCAACAAAGGTTATCAATATACCTATCACAAGCGCTCCTAAAATGGAACTTACAACTGATACTGCAACAAGCTGTCCTATTCCACGTTTTTTACGTTCTTTCTTTTTGTGGTTTTCCGTATAAAACGGTGCGGATTTAAGAGAATCTGAATTGCTTATGTTTTGATTCTGCTTGTACATTCCATTTGTTGGGTTCATGCTTTCATAGCCATAACTTCCAGTATTAAAGCTCTCAGTATTGGCTGGATTAACAGGGCTGTAATTCTGGTTATTTGTATTGTTATAGCTGCCCATGTAATTGCTGTTCATATGACTCTGCTCATTTGGAATGCTATTATTTGATGATTCATAACTGTTCTTATCAAAACCATTGTTTTTTTCATTATCGTAATTTTCCATAGTATCAGCTTCCTTTCTTTTGATTTTCATTCGATATTCTTATTCTAAAAGAATATTTTGAAAAAACTATGAATAATCTGTTAATATTAGTTTTCTTTTTCGTTTGCAAGACTCAAGGTAAACGTAAACATTGCTCCTTCTCCGGGTTCGCTTTCTACCCATATCTCTTCCCCATGCTCATTGACAATTCCCTTTACAATTGCCAGGCCAAGTCCTGTTCCGCTTCTGTCCTTACCCCTTGATTTATCTGATTTATAGAATCTGTCCCAAATCCTTGTCAATTCGTCATAGTCTATACCTGCACCAAAATCTTTTATTGAAACAAGTACCTTTCCTTTTTGTCTTTTCGTAGATATTATAAGTTTTCCATCTTTATAAGAAAACTTAACAGCATTGTGTATTAAATTTATTATTACTCTTTCAATTGCATCAGGATCGGCATTTACTATTGTAAGCTCCGCATCAAAATTTGCTTCAATCTCGATATCCTTCTGCATTATCAAGCCTTCAAGCTTTATAATACAACGCCTTATAAGTTCGTTTATATCAAAATCCCTGGTTTTTAGGGTTACCTCTCCAGCTTCCATTTTTGCAAGGTCCAGCAAATCATTTACAAGACGGTTCATCCTGTTTGTTTCATCTCTTACAACCGTAAGGTATTCTGTATGCTTCTCAGGAGGAATTGTCCCGTCAAGAATGCCCTCGATAAAACCTCTTATAGAAGTCATTGGAGTCCTCAGTTCATGTGAAACATTTGCAATAAAGCCTTTTCTCATTTCTTCAAGATTTCTTAAATCTGTAACCATCTGATTAAAGCTTTGTCCCAATTGGCCAATTTCGTCTCTGGTTTTTACATCTAGCTGTTCCCTGAATTCACCACTGGCAATAACCTTCGCAGCTTTATTTATCTCCTTAAGCGGTTTTGTTATTCTTCTGGAAAAAATATATATAAGAATAATTGAGACTGCTATCGAAACACCACCCGATATTATAAAGAAGTTAAACAGCGCGGATCTTGTTTTGTTAACCTCGGATATAGGAGTGGTTATAAGTACCGCTCCAACCAGCTGTTTTTCCCCATTATCGGTAGTATAAATCAATGGTTTTTCTATTGTAAGCCATGTGTAGCCGGTATTGCTGAACAGTCCGTAAAAATCGCCTTTTTCCTTTATTTCATCTACTTGACCCGACATGATCTTTTTATACTGTCTTTCATCTGGAAGTTTTGTCATGTTTCCCGTACCAACTTTCAAGTTCTTCATGATATTTGATGGAATTCCATTATTATCTTTTAGAACAATACCTCCGTCAGTACGTAATATCCATACCATGGAATTGGTCCGTGTACCATTATCGTTTATTGCATTTTGGAACAAAGTAAGTGCAAGAGGATTATCCTGGTTTTGCGCATAGTATACAAAAAACTTTCCTATGTTATCGCAACTACGTTCAATGGATTTTACAGTCTCACTGGAAACGTAGCTATCAAGGAAATAGAAAAGCGTAAAGCCTGCAATCAAGTACCCCAGTACAAGTATCGATAAAAAAACTGTAACCATTTTTCCGAATATGGTTTTAAACATATAACCTCCATGCCTCTATCGGAACTTCCAAGTTATTTAACTTCAAACTTGTATCCGACACCCCACACTGTTTTAAGCTGCCAGTTCTGATTCTCGATTTCAATTTTTTCCCTCAGCCTTTTAACATGGACATCCACAGTCCTTGAATCTCCATAAAAATCAAAGCCCCATACGTGTTCAAGCAGCTGTTCCCTGGTAAATACCTTGTTGGGGTTTGATGCAAGGAAAAACAGCAAATCAAGCTCTTTAGGAGGCATTTCAAGCTCATTTCCGTTAAGCTTTACTGTATAGTTTGTCTTGTTAATTACAAGGTTTGGATAAACTATTTCCTGTGCATCAGATTCCTTATGTTCATACCTTCTTAGTACGGCTTTAACCCTTGCAACAAGTTCCTTTGGATCAAATGGTTTCACAATATAATCATCAGCCCCGAGTTCCAGTCCAAGAACCTTGTCAAAGGTTTCACCCTTTGCTGTCAGCATTATAATAGGAATATTGCTTACCTTCCTGATTTCCCGGCATACCTGCCATCCGTCCATTACAGGAAGCATAATATCCAGAACTACCAGGTTGGGAGTACACTCCCTGAACATTTCAACCGCTTTTTGTCCGTTGTATGCCGTATGGATTTCATAGCCTTCCTTTTCCATGTAAAGCCTTATAAGCTCGCAGATATTTATATCATCATCAATAACAAGCAGTTTGGTTTTATTCATTTGCATCGCCACCCCTTAATTATTGTCTTGAGTTTTTTATAATAATTGTAAAATCTATGTTCATTATTATATCAATTATTGCATTTTAAAACAAAAAAAAGGCTGCATATTTACAACCTTTTTACAAAAAATTAATATTTTATTCATTATTAAAAGCATTATCCGTTAAAAGCAGATTTTCTAAGTTCATTAGGCATAATATTCACATAACTAAATTTGCTTAAATCTTGCTTTTACTATAAAATTTTTTATCTTTGTTTCATCCTTATAGCCATCAGTTTCCACACCACTACTTACATCAACAGCAAACGGCTTTACAGTTTCTATTGCCTGCCTTACCTTTGAACTATCAAGCCCTCCTGCAAGAATTATCTTATATTTTCTAGATGCTTCGGCGGCAATTGTCCAGTCAAAGGTTTTTCCGCTTCCGCCGTAAGCACTCTCTGCATATGCATCCAGCAAGATTCCATCCACATCAAACAGTTCTGCATTTGACAGACTTGTTTTATCTTTTATTCTTATACTTTTCCATATTTCAACCTTACTACTTGCTTTAGATTTAAGCATTTTTACATATTCACGGTCCTCATCTCCGCTGAGTTGAATAATGTCCAGACCACAAATGGAAGTTATTCGTAGGACGTCATCTATGCTGTGGTTAACAAAGACACCTGCTTTTTTAATCCATTTATCCAATACCTTTGATAACGCCAAAGCATCCTCAGCACTTATCCGCCGTCTGCTTTCCGCAAAAACAAAACCGATATAGTCAGGCAAAAACTTATTGACATATTCAATATCAACAATCCTTGTAAGACCACAAATTTTGATCTTTGACACTATGCTTCCCCTTTCATTTCACTGACCTTCTCCTTTATAGAACCAGCTTTCATAAACGCTTCTCCAATAAGGACCGCATTTACACCAATGCTTTTAAGGTAATTTATATCCTCGGCTGTTCTTATAGCGCTCTCGCTGACTACAATTCTGTCATTTGGGATATAGTTAAGCAGTCTTTCAGTAGTCTTTATATCCTCGTTAAAGGTGGTCAAATCCCTGTTGTTAACCCCGATAATCCTGGCCCCCGATGCAACAGCACGTTCAACCTCCTGCTGGTTGTGCGTCTCAACAAGGCACTGCATCCCAAGAATTCCGGCTACTATCTGAAACTTCTTCAAATCCTCATCGGATAATATTGAAGTAATCAGCAGAATTGCATCTGCGCCCAGGTATCTGGATTGATACACCTGCCACAGGTCTAATATAAAATCCTTACGTAAAACTGGCAACGGAACTGATTGACGTATTTTTACAAGGTAATCCTCACTTCCCATAAAAAAGTTCTTTTCAGTAAGGACCGATATAGCCTGAACACCGGCTTCATTATACTCTCTGGCGATTTCAACAGGATTAAAATCCTCTTTAAGAAGTCCTTTTGAAGGAGAGGCCTTTTTTACCTCGGCTATTATAGCTACATCATTTTTTATTTTTAAAGCACTATAAAAATCGACTGTTTTATGGAGTCCAGGCCTCTTAAGTCTTTCCTTCCATCCTTCCAACGAAATGCCTTTCATTTCTTCCTTAAGCTCTATCTTCTTTTTCTCTACTATATCATCAAGTATCATGTATGCCTCCAAAATATTTTACTGGGCTTTTGCATCACTCACCAAAGCGTTTGTGTACTCAATAAACTCTTGAAGCTTATTCAATACAAGGCCGCTGTCAATAATCTGCTGGGCTGCTTTTATTCCTTCTTCAAGCGAATCCACCTTTTTACCTACATAAAACGCCGCCGCGGAATTCACTACAACTATGTCCCTCTCAGGGCCCTGTTCACCTTTGAATATATTTCTGATAATTTCTGCGTTTACTCCTGCATCTCCACCCTTTATATCATCAAGGCAAGCTTTCTTTATACCATATTGTTCAGGATTGAATTCATAGTTCTTCACCGAACCGTCTTTAAGTTCTGAAATCTTTGTAGTGGTAGTGGTTGTTATTTCATCAACGCCATCATTACCGTTAAAAACAAGAGCCCTTTCTATTCCCAGGTTTAAAAGAACATTAGCCACCAACTCGGTCAACTTTCCGTCATATACTCCCAATACCTGTCCTGCTGCCCCTGCTGGGTTAGTGAGTGGTCCAAGTATATTGAAAACAGTCCTTATTCCAAGCTCCCTTCTTGGACCCGCAGCGTGCTTCATGGATTTATGGAAGGAAGGTGCAAACAAGAATCCTATTCCTACATCCTCAATACACTTTTTTACCTGATAAGGTGACAAATCAATTTTTGCACCTAAAGCTTCAAGCACATCAGCACTTCCGCTTCTGCTTGAGACAGACCTGTTGCCATGCTTTGCAACATGAACTCCTCCTGCCGCAGCTACGAATGCGGAAGCTGTTGAAACATTGAAGGTTTTTGCACCGTCACCGCCGGTTCCGCAGGTATCAATATAATAATCAAGGTCCAGTATTATTTTTTCGGCTTTATCCCTCATAACCCTTGCACAGCCGGTTATTTCATCAATTGTCTCCCCTTTAATACGCAAAGCCGTTATAAAGCTTCCTATCTGCGCCTGAGTTGCCTCTCCGTCCATTATACAGTTCATTGCTCCCATTACTTCTTCATTTGAAAGGCTTTTACCCTCAACGAGCTTCTGAATTGCAGTTCTAATCATAATAACCTCTCCTCTCGTCTCATCAATCTAAATCCCCACTCTTAAATGCTTTTATTTAATTTCAAGAAAGTTCCTTAATATTTGTTTTCCGTCTGCAGTCATTATTGATTCCGGATGGAATTGTATACCGTAAATTGGGTATTCCTTATGCTGCACCGCCATAATCTCATTCTCTGCTGAAACTGCCGTAATCTCCAGTTCTGCGGGCATTGATTCATTTTTAATAACAAGTGAATGATACCTTCCCGCTTTAATTTTTGATTCAAGTCCCCTGAAAAGCTTACATGTATTCTTTACTTCTATTTCCGATACTTTTCCGTGCATCAACTTTTTGGCATGGACGATTTTTCCTCCAAAGGCTTCTCCAATCGCCTGATGTCCAAGGCACACTCCCAATATCGGGAATTTGTTTCCCAAGCTTTGAATTACTTCAATGGATATTCCTGCGTCTTTAGGGTAGCCGGGCCCTGGGGATATAACAATATGTGAAGGTTTCATTTCCTCTATCTGCGGAATGGTAAGCGTATCATTTCTTTTGACCAGTATGTCGGGATTAAGCTCTCCGATGTATTGATACAGGTTATAGGTAAATGAATCATAATTGTCTATTAACAGAATCATAGTTTTTTTGCCTCCTCCAGCGCTGTAAGCAGGGCCCTTGCCTTATTTACCGACTCCTCATATTCCTTTTCAGGCACCGAGTCGGCAACAATTCCCGCACCTGCCTGTATATATACCTGGTTATTCTTGAAAACCATTGTTCTAATGGTTATACAGCTGTCCATACTTCCGTCAAAGCTTAAATATCCTATGGCACCACCGTAAGTTCCCCTTTTAATGTTTTCAAGTGAATCAATTATCTCCATCGCCCTTATTTTAGGTGCACCGGACAATGTACCTGCCGGGAGCACCGACATAAGTGCATCAAACGCTGTTTTATCAGATTTTAACTTTCCCCGTACATTTGTGACCAGGTGCATGACATGCGAATACTTTTCAACATGCATAAAGTCCTTTACCTCAACAGTCCCGAATTCTGAAACCTTGCCTATATCATTTCTCCCCAGGTCTACAAGCATGGTATGCTCTGCTATTTCCTTTTCATCAGCCAGCAAATCAAATTCAAGCTCGGCATCTTCCTGTTCATTTGCACCCCTTTTTCTTGTGCCTGCAATAGGGCAGGTTTCAGCAATTCCGTTTTCTACTCTTGAAAGCATTTCAGGTGAAGAACCAACAAGGCAGTAGTCATTGAATTTCAAATAGTACATATATGGTGAAGGGTTAATAATCCTGAGCGCTCTATAAACATTAATTGACGGATAGTCATAGGTCATCTTCCATCTTTGCGACAACACAACCTGAAAGATATCACCATCAGTTATATATTGCTTGGCTTTTATTACATTGCTGCAATATTCCTCTTTAGTCACATTACTTACCAGTTCGTCAGATTTATGATTTTTGTATGATGGTTCCTGTGGTTCAGATACCTTCCAGCGCTGTGAAACGATTTCGCGGTGGATTTCCTTGATTTTTTCAATAGTGCTGAAATAATTCCTTTCCAGGTTCCCATTGACATGTAAATTTACTATAATATGAATTTTCTGCTTTAAGTGGTCAAAAGCTATTACTTCATCCGCAAACATAAAGTGGCATTCAGGTAGTTTAAGGTCATCCTCTGGTACGTTCGGCAAATGCTCATAATACCTTATCAGATCATACCCAAAAAAGCCTACTGCTCCACCATCAAATCTTGGTATCCCCTGAAGTTTGAGTCCTTTATATTGTGAAAATATTTTTTTGAGGATTTCAATGGGGTTACCTTCCTTTTCAGTAACTGAGCCGTCTTTCTCCTCTATGATATTTCTTCCATTTTGACTTTTGAAGATAAGGAAAGGGTCTCTTCCTATAAAGGAAAACCTTGCCCATTTCTCCCCGCCCTCTATACTTTCAAGCAGGAAGCAGTATTTACTTTTTTCAAAGCGTTTGAACAGGCTGATTGGGGTTTCCATGTCAGCATAGATTTCCATGGAAACAGGAATAACATTATACTTTTGAGAAAGTGATTTTACCTCATCAAGCGTTGGATAGAACAAATCTTTGACCTCCCTTTTTATAAGGAAGATATGAGATTTTAAAGAAATGGCAGAAAAGGGTAATATAAATAAAGCCGGGTAAGATAACCCGGCCACATAATCTTTGATTAATCTGCCTCGTCTCTTCTAATCTAATCTAAAAACTAATCTAATCTCATCTCTTCTAAATCTTACTAAAAAGTATAGCATTTAGTTGAATGTGTTGCAAGAGTTTTGTTCAATTTGCAGGAATATTGTAAAAACCGATTTAAAATTCTGCTTGTTCTATAATTCCTTGAGCATAAATTTCTGATTTTGGTCCTTTATGATAGTGCCAATAATTAATAGCAGCTCGGATACATTCATCCAAAAGAATTGTAATGTAAGCTGCAGTCATATCTAAATGAAAAATTTTAATAAGTATAAAAGAACAGGTAATTACGAATGTTGAGCCAAACACCTGTGTATAAAGCATCCATTTAGTGTCACCATATGCTCGTATACCGCTACCCACAACCACATTTATGGATTTTGGAATGAGTATGAATGCAGTAAAGATTAAAAACGGTACAGTCTTTGTTATAACATTATCATCTTCTGTAAAAATGGAGGTTATTGGTTTTGCAAACAATATGAAAATTATAACGGAAAGAAAGACAGTAATCAGGTTTAAGATCATACATACCTTAAATACTTTCTTTGCTCCTCCCGAATCATTTTCACCTATTTTATTTCCTATTAAAGTCAAGGTAGCCCTTGAATAGCCGTTAAATATCTGAAACACAATTATTTCTATTGCAAAAGTTAGCGTATATACAGTTGTAGCTAATTCGAAACCATTTAAAAACCTTATAAGAACTAAATTGGAAAAGTTCCACAAAAAGAATTCCATAGCTGTTGGTAAACCCAAAAAAACTGATTTTTTATATGAAGCAAGGTTTATGTTGGATAAACGTCCCTTATTAAGCTCATACACTTTTCTTTTTACCGAAAAACAATAAATAATTATAAACAGGGATGCAGTTACATCGGCAACAACTGTGGCAATTGCTGCACCTTTTATATTTAATGCAGGTAATCCAAAGTGTCCAAAAATCAGAACCCATGAAAGGAAAATATTTAAAACCACTTTTATTATACCTGAATACATTATTGGTTTAGTATCTCCCATCCCCAGAAGCATAGACTGGAGTGTTGCGTCTACACCAAGAAACAGAAAATATACAGCAAATATTTGCGCATAATTGATGCAGTAATCCATTATACTCGTATCAACAGCTAACAAGTTAAATATATATCTTGGAAAAACCGTCCAAATAATAAAGAAAGCAAAAGATAAAACCGAATTGAACACGATTGAACTTTTAACCGTATTTACAATACCGTCTGTTTTTTTAGCACCATACATTTGGGATACTATTATAGTAATACCTGTACATAAAGCAATTAAGCAGTCAATAGTAGCGCCCAGCGGAAACTGCGTCGGACCAAGTGCAGACAAATATATTGTTCCACATTTGCCAAGAAAAGCTTTTTCTGTAAGAGACTGAAGCTGAAATACAAGTCCCTGTACAATAATTGGCAAAGCTATTATCATTATTGTTGATAAATATTTTTTATTTTCATTACTTTTAAGACTTCCTGTCATCTTATACCTCACATTTCTTATACAATACAAATTTATATGGTATATATCATTGTGTTTCTAATGGCTTTATAAAGATTTCAAATAACTCATTGCCATATCCAAAAGGCCTGTATGATAAAGCTCATCAGTATTTGAAACAATATTTAATCTAGGTATGCGCTTGAATGGAAGTATTTTTTCAAGAGAAGCAGTCAATACCTTTAAATCATCTTCATTAAATTCAAAGCCCGAAAGCGCCACGTCTGCCGGATTAATCAGACTTACAACAGAACTGATAATATTTAAAAGGCAAGCAATATGCTGTCTTTTCTTTTCCTCACCACTATAGTTTTTACCTATAAAATCCAGGACTTCCCCCACATTTTTACCCTGATTATCAGTACTATATATAAACTCAAGTTCTCCGGCATAACCAGCTGTTCCCCTTAACAAATTCCCATTTACAAGGATACCCGAACCTATGCAGTCATGATTTATAAAAATATGTACTAAATCTGGCCACTTATCCCTTTCCATGGATACAAATACATTAACATCGTTTTCCATTAACAGCGTAATATCAGCTTTTTCTTTAAATAAATTCTCCAGATTAATACCAATCAGCTTTTCATAACTAAGATTTTGGATTTGACCGTTGATAACCGCTCCCGGTATACCCAGTGAAACAACCGACAGTGAAGGATATTCGCATCTTATATCAGTGAAAACTGAAATCAATCCTTCAGAGGTAATTGTCAAAGGGATAGGTATTTCCTTGCTTTTAAGGATATTACCAAAGACATCATAAATTCTCATATCTAAAGAACATTCACCTATATATGCACAGGCAGCCACATGAAATGTGGGATTAAGTGTGTATTCAGCTCCAGGCCTTCCCCCTCTGGAAGTTTGTTCCGGAAGAATTATTACTTCATTTGAGGCTATCAGTTCACCTAACAAAGCTGATACTGTTGGAATACTAAGTCCAGATACATTTGCCAATTCTGCCTTCCCTATTTTTTCATAATTTCTTAGCAGGTTACGTATTGTTTTTCTATTATTAATGCGTACATGATCAAAATGCATACATTCTGTTTTCATGGCACCCTCCGACTTTTTAAACATACTTTTTTAAGTATCTTTAAAAAGAATGTATCACTTTTTACACTGGATGTCAACTAAAGAAAAATGTAGGAATCTATTTTTCTGTGGGTTAAAATCCACGGCAGTACAATAAATTTTTATATTGACAAACTGGATAATTACCCCATAATATATAAATATAACAGCAATTAATTTAAGCTGTATGGAAAAGCTATAAAAAGCTTAAATTTATTAAAGAAGGAAGTTTTTATGTCGGCGCTGAGTGTAAGTAAATAAACAACTTAATAGTTGTTAAGACATTTAAATTATGGGTTTAACCTGTTAATTTGTTGTGTCTTTGATACCTTACACACAGACTCTCAAATTCAATGAGCAACGTCACTTTTATATTCTGTTTATTTTTATAATAATTTTGGCGTATAGCATGATGGAGTTATCTGTCATGCTTTTTTGATGTCTTTGCTGTTATTGGGCTATAGGTCTGTAATGAGGTATCTCTTTACAGACTTTTATTATTTTAAAGTTAATAATTTAAAGGAGTTAATCAAGTATGAGTAAAATAATCGAAACAAAAAATTTAACAAAGGAATATAGGTATTTTGAAAAGGCAGAAGGTCTTAAGGGATCATTTAAATCACTCTTTAAACGCGAAACAAAGATAAGGAAGGCTCTCACAGACTTTTCAATTTCAATTGATGAAGGTGAATTTGTTGGACTAATGGGTCCAAACGGTGCCGGAAAAACCACACTCATTAAAATGCTTACTGGAATTATAAGGCCAACACACGGTGAGATTAGTGTAAATGGATTTATTCCATCCAAGGGTGAAACAGCCTTCAAAAAAAGCTTTGCTGTTGTAATGGGACAAAAATCACAGCTTTGGTGGGATCTCCCTGCAAGCGACTCACTGCTGCTTAACAAAACCATTTATAATATACCCGAAAAAAAATACAAAGATAGTGTTGAATACTTTACCAGGCTTTTCGAAGTTGGGCATTATCTTTCTGTCCCTGTCCGGAAACTTTCTCTCGGAGAACGCATGAAATTTGAGCTTATTGCTTCCCTTATGCATTCCCCAAGCCTCCTGTTCCTTGATGAACCAACAATAGGACTGGATGCTGTTGCTCAGAGGCAGATACGTGAAATGCTGAGAACAGCAGGTAAAGAACGCGGAATAACCTTGCTTTTAACCTCTCACTATACAGAAGACCTGCTTGAACTTACAAAACGGTGCGTTGTATTAAGGGATGGGCAAAAAATATATGATGGTGAGCTTCAGAAGCTTTTGGCGGACAACAGTAGTTTCAGTACAATAAGTGTTACCTATTCCTCATTAAAACAATTGCCCGAAGTCGAAAATGCTGACGTAATAGAAAAGAGTGATTATTTTATTTCTGTCAGAACGCCAAAAGCCAATACTGAAGCATGTCTAAAGACATTTCTAGATTTATCTGACATAGAAGACATAAAAATTTCAGATGACGACGTAACATTACTTGTAGAAAGGGTGTATAAAGGAGCATGAAAAAATATTTTCATATAGCAGGCTGTGAAATTCAAAATACATTGATATATCGCGGAAACACATGGCTTACTGCATTTTTTAGTATATTTACAATACTGCTGGCTTACCTTTTATGGAATGCCGTATTCGGCGATTCAAAGACCTTTAATGGGTTTACGCTTCCTCAGATGATAACCTATTACCTGCTTTCAGGTATCCTATCACCTTTAATGCAGAGTGATGGACTTTTGAATACCTTTACAGAAGAAATCAAGAATGGAAGCTATTCAAAATATATTGTAAAACCGATTTCTCCAATAGGGTATTTTATGTCCGCAGGATTTGCCAGGTCCCTCTACCCTGTTGTTGCATCAACACTGGTGCTGACAATTGTAATGATAATGTTTAACGGCTTTTTTGAACCACTCACACTTATGAATATTGTCAAAGCACTGCCTGTTATACTTCTCGGAGCTGTTTTAAATATGCTTATAAGCTTTATCATAACAATGGCTACCTTTAAGTTTACAGATATCGGCTTCCTGATAGTTATACAGAATATTGTAAAAATGTTTTTATCGGGATCTCTAATCCCTTTGAACCTGGTTTTTGGTAATCAGATTGCTATGTGGTCACCATTCTCTTATACTCTGTATTACCCTGTAATGCTTGTTCTAGGGAAATCTGAAACATCTTTTGTCACAGCATTGATTGTATTAACGGTATGGATTGCAGTTGCCTTTGTAATTTGTCTTATGCTGAAAAGCAGAGCACCAAAGGCTTTCGAGGGGGTGGGTATGTAATGAAAAATATAACACAAACTATAAAGGTTATTTTAACTCTTGCAAAAATGCAGATGTCTTCGGCTATGATGTACAGGGCTAGCTTTTGGTCGGTTTTTTTTGCTGATTTAACATTTTTTGCAATACAGCTTGCGGTTTTCGGTGTAATAGCACAGAACGGAAGCATCGGCAGTTGGAACATATACCACCTGACAGTTTTTACAGGGACGTTTCTAGCACTGGATGGGCTTTTTATGGCAACATACTTCTTTGGTATCCTATCCATCCCTGATAAAATCCGTACTGGAACACTGGATTTGGCTATAGTAAAGCCGTTAAACACTCTACTTTATACGGTCTTTGGAAACGTAAACCCGGGTTCCTTCCTCCTATTTGTTGTAGGAATAGGGATTGTGGCCTATGGAGGCTCAAAGCTTGGTGTTTTGTCGGTAATAGGATGCATAAAGTACTTTGTTATATTTATTCTTATGTATATGCTTTTATTTGCTCTGATGCTGATTTGGAGGTGTATTTCTTTCTGGCTGACAAAGGTTGATGCGGCACAAAAAATTGAAGAAACCCTGATAGAGTTCTCATTCAGACTACCATTACCAGGTATTTATGGGGTATGGAAAGTTTTATTCTTCATTGTTCTCCCTTACGGCTTGATATCAAACATGCCCTCACTAGCCCTGTTCGGACATTTTGAACTCAGGCATTGGGTGTTATGTGTTGGAGTAACAGGTTTTTTCATGGGACTTGCGTTATTCCTGTGGAGGGTGGGAATGAGAAGGTATGACAGTAGCAGTAGCTAAAGGGTGCCAACAGGCTGCCGGTATTCTACCGGCAGCCTTACTATATTTATTATTAGGAGTCCATTTTTTTAATTCTCTAAAAAATAAATCTCTATTCCCGCTTTTCGATGCCGTAAAGCGGGGCAAAAGGCATCACTCATGCGCCGTGATGGCTTCAAAACCTTGGCGCGACGGATTCCGTGACAGAACTTCCAAGCTTGCATACTTGCTATTGTCCAGCCGGTTCCAATGTCATCCTTGACATACCCACCTGAATCCGTCATCCATGACGAATTCGCCGGACTTGACAAATGCATGCAGGAATTTCTAAGTCACTCCACCAAGCGCCTTCATGGTATAGTTAACGGGAGGCTATACCGAACTTTGTAAACAAAGTCCTTACGAAGTCACTTCGAAGAATTTACCCGCATCCCATGCCCATTGAAAGCTGAGCTGGCAGATGTTGCTGCGAACGAAGTTCGAATGCCGGTGAATGGCCTGGATGGCCATTCAAGTAGCTTCTGAGCAGGATAGCGAAGTTGCATCGTCCCGGCTTGAGAACGAGCGAGCAGCTTACAGATGCCGCAGTAGGCTTTCACAAGGGCGAGCCATGGAAGGTGGGGTCTGGGGGAAACCGTGGCGGTGAACAGGTTTCGCCCCAGAAAACTTAAAATGGAGAATAAATGTTGGAAATTTAAGCGCCGTGGGTTAAAAACCACGGCTGCTACAAATCAAGTCGGTTTCACCGACTAAGAAAAATCACTTTTAAATACTCGTTATAAAAAATCGTCAAATTATAGTCCCTTTAGGAACTTGGTTCTGATAGCCGTGAGGTTTTAACCCACGGCGGTACGATTTAATTTTATATATTGACAAACTGGATAATTGACCCATAATAATATAACACCAATTAATTTTAAATGTTGCGAAAAGTTATAAAAAGTTTAAATATATCAAAGAAGGAAGTTTTTATGTCAGCGTTGCATGTAAGTAAATAAACAATTTAATAATTGTTAAGGCATTTATATTGCAGGTTTGAACTGTTTATTTATTATGCCTCAGATACCTTACACACATAAGTTACATGAATTATAAAAGGGAAGTCAGTTCAGCTTTGACTCCCCTTTTATACTATAAGAATATTCTTAAACTATTAAATAGAACCAGTATTTTTTTTATATTCTTCTTTTATCTTATTAATAGTTTTTCCACCAATTCCTATATTTTCATCTGACAATTCCTTTATTGTTGTGATGAAGAATTCACTTGGAATTTTCATTATTTCGGATGCTACATTGGTCATTCTTTCAATCAGCTGCTGCTTTTGTTCAGCAGTTAGTTGACCACCTTCTATTGTAATATATGGCACTTTAATTTCCCCCTTTGATCAAGCTTTTATAATTTATTTACAAGCTCCTTGAACGTATTTCCCCTCTCCTCAAAGTTCCTGAACATATCAAAGCTTGTGCTTGCAGGTGACAGAATTACTATGTCCCCCGGTTTTGCGCATTCATAAGCCGTTCTTACAACCTCTTCATAGGTAGTACACTTTATTACAGGAATATCTCTGCCTTCTCCAGTCTTTGCGATTTCATCCTTCAGGGCCTGTTCAATTTTTGGAGCTGTAGCTCCTATCAATATAAGGGTTTTAACCTTTCTTGTAATAACCTCTCCTATTGCATCGTAAGGTATGCCTTTATCCTTGCCCCCTGCAATAAGTATCACCTTCTGATTGAAGGAGTTAAGCCCTGCGGTAGTTCTTGAAGGGCTGCTGGCAATAGAGTCATTGTAATACTTAACGCCGTTAAGCTCCCTTACAAGCTCAATTCTATGTTCAACGCCCTTGAAGTTTATGGCAACCTTTCTTATTGTTTCAGGTGAAACATAGCCTTCTACTGCTGCTATTGCTGCAAGATAGTTTTCTATATTATGTACACCAGGAATACTTATTTCATCCGTTGCTACAATTTCTTTAACATTTCCTTCGGTAATGAGCACAAGCTTTCCATCCCTAATGCATGCGCCTTCATCCAAACTGTTCAATCTGCTGAAGAAAAATGCTTTAGTCTTAACTTCTTTTGATATACCCCTTGTAATCAGGTTGTCATAGTTAAGAATTACTCTACCCTCTGTTTGGTATTTGTATATGTTTTTCTTTGCTTCATAATATTCTTCAACTGATTTATGGATATCAAGATGGTTTGGTGACAAGTTAGTTATTACCGCAACATCTGCACTCTTTTTCATTGTGTGAAGCTGGAAGCTGCTCAGTTCAACTATTACCTTATCTTTGGAACTGATGTCATCAATCCTGTCAAGCAGCGGAGTCCCAATATTACCTCCAAGCCAGCATTTGTAGCCCTGTTCTTTAAGCAAATTATAAATTATGGTTGTAGTTGTGGTTTTGCCGTCACTTCCGGTTACTGCAAATATCTGAGCCGGGCAAAGATCAAAGAATACTTCCATTTCAGATGTAAGCCTTGCTCCGTTATTGCAGGCTTCAACCAACTCAGGCAGGTCATATCGCATGCCTGGAGTTCTGAAAATCAGATCAAAACCTTCTTTCAGTTTTCCAAGATAGCCTTCTCCCAGGCTGTACTTTAAATCAAGCCCTTTAAGCTGGCTTAGCATGGGCGCAAGCTTCTCTTCCCCGTTCTTGTCAAAAGCTGTTATATCCGCTCCAAGACCATGAAGATATTTTATCAATGGTGTATTACTTATTCCAATTCCAAGCACTGCAGCCTTTTTCCCTTTTATATAAGCTTTAAATTCATCAAGTTTTGTATTCAATGATTTGCCTCCAATATCATGTTAATGTATGGCTTGACAGATTTTACACTTGCACTTTTACCTCAATAATTATAGCATAAATTACAACTATATATTAAATTATATAATTTGCCACTTGCTTTTCAAGTCTTTTTCTAGTAAAATATTTATTGCACTTAAGAAACGCCTTATTTTATGCGGATGTGGCGGAATTGGCAGACGCGCTAGTTTCAGGTACTAGAGCTCGCAAGGGTGTGCAGGTTCAAGTCCTGTCATCCGCACCAAAAAGCAATTAGGGGTCCACCCTTAATTGCTTTTTTTTGTTGTTCTTCGAGACGGGACTTGAACCTGTGAAGGCATGAGCCGTTCAGAAAACGTGCTAAATGCACGTTTTTAGGCGAGTGTGCCGAAATGCACGAGCATGAGGCGGTAGTATGCGAGCAAAGCGAAGCATACGGTCAAGTCCTGTCATCCGCACCAAGGGCTTCGGGATATTCCCGAAGCCCTTTTGTATTTATAAGTTTCTTAATCTATTGCTGTATTGCAGTTACTTTTCCATTATCAAAGTATATATATTTATTATTTGAATATACCCATTGTTCATAAGTACCATACTTTGTTGTGGTTTTATTAACTCTTACTGGATTTCCCCATTTTGAATTTTTTACTTCTTCTGCAGTCATTCCAATAAGTGGTTCAGATTTCTCACTTAATTCTTTTTGTTTTTGTTCATAGTATTTTGATTCCATTTCTCTTTTAATAATTTCCCCATATTTATCATACCATTTTTCTTTTGGCAGCAAGCTAAGTTTTAAAGCATTAATTTCGTTTGAAAGTAATCCTTTATATTCCATTGAAACTTCTGCAAGACTATAATCAACTAATTCGAGAATCCTTTCGTTAGTTTTAGGTTCAGCCATTTTTTGTATTTGATTTTTTGCATAAGCATAAGAACCAAGCGCAGTAAATTCGTCATCTTCTATTGATTTATTATTATAAAGAAATAAACCAATCTTTTTATTCACATCTTCATATTTTCCTAATTTAATTAAATTCAAAACTTCTTGTTTTAATAAAGAAATTTTCTCTTTTTGAGATTGATCAACTTCTTTTATTAGTTTCTTAATATCAGTAACATATGACGAATTTGGATATTCTTTAATTATATTATTTAATATCTTTCTCGCGTCATCATATTGTGCAACTAATGGATCCATATCTAGTTTGGCTTCATCAATTAATCTTTTTATTTCCATATTTGATGTCTCTATCGTAGTAATATTTTCAATATTATTTGTTAGTATTTCTGTTTTTGCTGTATTAGGCTGTTTTGAATTACAACCATTTAAAAAAATCAATAGCAAAATTATGATATATAACTTTCTATTATTATTCATTCAACACCTCATTGTAAGCTTCTTTACATTAATTATTGTATTATTAGGTATTAATTCTTCATTATGTATAAAAATTCCTCTTAAGATATCATAGTTTATATAATTTTTTGTAATACTCGGCAATAAAAACTATAATATATTCTTATTTAGGAAACTTCATACCAAATCATGAAAAAGCATCGCTTTTAGTACGACACTAAAGGCTCTATCTACCCTACAAACCCATCATAACCACTACATAGCACACCCTCATCCCTTGCCCATTGAAAGCTGATCTGGCAGGTACTGATGCAAACTTATTTTTAATTTAGTATCAATTAAATACTGATAAATTCTGCGAAGCCGCTACGTAATAACTTTGTTTACAAAGTTCGGTATAGCCACTTAATAAGCCTGCCCAGAAGGCGCTTGGTGGAGTGACTTAGAAGTTCCTGACTGCATTTATAAAGTCAGGTGAATTCGTCATGGATGACGGATTCAGGTGGGTATGACAGGGATGTCATTGGAACCGACCTGACAATAGAAGGTATGCAGTCTTGGAAGTTCTGTCACGGAATCCGTCGCGCCCATCCCCTAGCCTCCGCGGCGAGCGGCGCCTTTTGCCCCGCTTTACGGCGCCGAAAAGCGGGATTATGTGGGGAACAGGTTTCGCCCCAGGAATATTCCGCCGTGGGTTAAATAAAAGAGTTGCTTTACTTTTCCTTGCATAATTTCCATATTATGTTTATAATGAATATGTAATAATAAGTCAGATTTTAGTTAGGTTATTTGTCTTTAAGATTCCTTCCAAGTGAATTCCTAAATATAGGGACGGTGACATTATAGTTGCAGCGGGGAATTCACAAGGAAGGGGGTGATTGATATGGATAACAATTTCTATACCTACATCGGTTTATCCGTTGTCTGGATCTTGAAATACATATTCATACCAATAGGAGTTGCTGTATTAGCAGGAATTATAACTAATAGAGTATTACATCCGAACCCTCAAAGACAAAAGAAAAAACGGTCTTGAAAAAGATCCGTTTTTAAAACAATACCCAACTAAACTCTGACTGCAACAAGTGTTACCGTCCCTTTTATTATATCACATATTTTACCAAAGTAAACGTTGTTTTTCAGTAACGTAGAAGTGTTATCATACATTAAAAACCTCCTTGCCCCCCAACACCCTACCGCATGCCTACCCATTGAAACTGATAAATACTACAAAGTTCGGCATAGCCACTCAATAAGCCTGCCCAAAAGGCGCTTGGTGGAATGGATTAGAGCCATTCTGCAGACATCAATTCATTTCCCAAGAGGAAGCATGATTTTCAAGTTAAATACACCACCTTCGGCGCTGAAAATTGACTGACCACTATGTTCTTCGGCAATTGACATAATGCTGCCTTCGGCTATTCCACCGCCTATACTGCAAACATCACGCTGACCGCATAGACGAATTTTGCTTCTATAACAACCTTTGTTCTATTTCAAATGCTAACTCTTTAGCCATATTCCGATTAAGATGCACACTGTCTATAGTTACTGACAAGCCTCTAATCCTGGAAATGATATTTGATAATGGTAAAAATGATGTAAATATAGTATCAATACTGATTCCAAGATTTGTTTTGCCAAAAAAATACGAACCCTCATTATGACCTTTTACTTCCTTTTCCAAAAAGCTTAAATCAAGGAATTGTATAGCGTATTTTTCAGCAAGTTCTATTATAACTGAATTGTATTTTTGCATATCATCATTAATCCTGAGTATACTGTTTTCAATCAATGGCAAACCAATAATAGCAATTTCTTTGTTATGTTCAATCAACATTAAAAGTAACTCTTCATATTTTTCTTTAAACATTTCAATGTCTTTACATGGGATACAGCCAAGCATATTTCCTTTTATCTTTACAAGGAGCTTCCAGTAGCAGGAATGTCTTGTCAAGGTTGGCAGGAGAACATCATTAGTACCGATTTCAATAATGTACCTGTCTACGTCATTGTACTTCTTATTGACCAGCATTTTCCGCACCCTATCTGAAGTGCCGAGTAACGTATCTCCCCCGACACCTTGATTAAGCAATTTTCGTTTATTTTTAAGATATCTCCAGTAAGATACTCCAGGAATGCCTTGAGTCAGGCTGTCCCCAACGAATGCCGTTACCATAAAAACTCCTCCCCTGAATTAACACATCACATTTTAAGACCGTTATAGTTGTTACAGGAAAAGCAATATAGCGTTTATTTGCATTAGCATATATTACTAATTATGTAAGACTATAATATCATTTTTACTTTGATTGGAATAGTATTATGAGTTTTCGCCCCAGAAAATAGATACCGTGGGTTGAAACCCACGGCTACCAATACCAAGTCCACTACGGGGATTATTTAATCCGCCTTAAATACATTCTTAATCAATATCGAAATCGATCCGTCAGGATTGTTTATAAATTCAATCTTATCTTTATCCGAGTAGAAGTCGACCGGAAGATTTATCTCGATTCCTGAATCAGTAGTTATCTTCTGTGTCCTGAACTTCCTGTTGTAGATTTTCTCAGTAACCGGAATTGTATCCTTAAGCCCTGTTTTATTAATTTCACTCATGTATTCATCCTTTAACTCAGGATTGCTTCCAAAAACCGCATGTGCAATTTTAGGAACATTTATAACCTCAGACTCTTCAATACTATCCATTACTGCCTTTTTTATCTCAACCTTCTTATTTATATCATCTTCGAAATATTTTTTATTGAATTTTTCTGTGGCTTTATTGAACATTCTAACCCTTTCACTGACTGAAGCCTGACTTGAGCATTCAAGGAACAGCTGTGAGAAATAGTACATGTTCTCACCGTTTATTTCACATTTCTTTTCGATAACCTTAACACTGAAATCATTAAAGTTTATAATGGCACATTCATCAATCTTTTGATTTTCGTTAGGTAGAGCAGTATTCTGTTTAATAATGGTATTAACTCTTCTTTCTCCATCTGTTTCGACATAGTGTATATAAGAGTTTTTATAATTAAATTTCAAAATAGCTAAACTTAACGAACTGTCTGCTTCAAAAGCACAAAAGAATAAATCTGAAGGGGATATCTCAACGTGTTTTTTCATTAATTCAAACATTTTTGAAGCCATTGTTTGGGTTGCTGTTATAAACTGATTGCTGTCTTGAGCCAAGTTTTCAAGCAGTCTTTTTACGGGACTGTTACTTTCTATGAAGTGTGCTGTTCTTATATTGTCATCGTCTAAAATCTTTTCTATATGCTTTTCGATGAATTCTGTTATATCTTCTCCCTGTACATGTTCCTCCTCAGATAAAACAGGCATTTGAAGGTTACTGTCAAGTATATGCATAATCATTTTTTTAATTGATATTCCACTCATTTTTGTGCCTCACTTTGATATTGTTAAAAACTTTTTCCTGCCTTTAACATTATAAATTTATGTTTTCTTTTAAGCAAGAAAAAAGTACGATTAAGGTTAGTCTTATGTAAACTTTATTCATTACGTTGAATAAAATATATCATGAGGTGATAGTTATGTACTTTATAGAAATTGACACACGGAAACGTGTTCTGAAACTTTATAATAACAGAACCCTGATAAAACAATATCCTGTTGCAGTAGGAAAACCTTCCACTCCCACTCCTTTGGGCAAATGGACTATTACATATAAAGGTTTATGGGGGGCTCAGTATGGCGGTCACTTCATGAGGCTCAGTATTCCCTGGGGTATATATGGCATTCATGGGACCGACAAGCCCTGGTCTGTAGGTCTGGCTGTCAGTCATGGCTGTGTACGGATGCACAGTTTAGATGCTGCGGAATTGTACAATATGGTCCCGATTGGTACTATAGTATATATCTACTGATATTTTTTATTTGCCTTCTTTCAAGTCAACATATTTATATAACCTTTTGAATAAATTATGGGTAATTGGGTCAACTTGTTCATTTAGGCCCCTTATGATAGAATTATTTTACTATAATTTCTAAGGAGGTTATATTATGCCAGTATTAACGTGGATTTTAATAGCTTTGCCGATCATCATTATTCTATGGGTGGTTATCTCATACAACAGTTTGATAAAGCTTCGCAACGATTCTGAAGAAGCATTTTCAACAATCGATGTTTTCCTTAAAAAACGTTTTGACTTAATTCCAAACCTTGTTGAAACAGTGAAAGGATATGCTAAACACGAAAAAACAACATTGGAAAACATAACAAATGCACGTGCAATTGGAATAAAAGCAAGTTCTGCTGAGGAAAAGATAAGTGCCGATAATATGCTGACTGGTGCACTAAAATCCCTCTTTGCACTTTCAGAAGCCTATCCTGACCTCAAGGCAAATTCTAACTTTAAGGAACTTCAGCAGCAGCTTGAAAAGGTGGAAGAAGATATTGCAAACTCCAGAAGATATTTTAATGCAGTTGTAAAAAGTTATAATATTAAGACTGAGGTATTCCCTTCTTCACTCATTGCCTCACTTTTCCATTTCACAAGAAAACCTCTTTATATAATTGGTGAGGAGCAGAGAGATAATGTCAAAATTCAATTTTAAGCGGTATGTTTTTTTACCTTTGTTTTTACTTATTACTGTTTTTGCTTTATCCAAGCCTGCCTATGCGGCCCTGGACTACAAAATAACAGCCTATTATATTAGCGTAAATGTAGATCAGAACAATGTATATAGCATATCTGAAAAGATCACAGCGGATTTTTCTGTTGAAAAACATGGAATATACCGTGACATTCCTGTTTCAGGGTATTTCTACCGTAAGATAAACAACGCCCCTCTGAATACCAAGTTTAGGGCTAAAGTCAGCAACATTTCCGTTACTGATGAAAACGGTCAGCCTGTAAGTTATACAAAAAGCAGATATGGAGATTGTATGAGGCTCAAAATCGGTAGCGCTTCCGAAACTGTTACCGGTCAGAAAACCTATGAGATTAGGTACAATTATTCTACAGGCGATGATGGGATAAGCAGTTTCGATGAATTCTATTTTAATCTGATAGGTAACAACTGGGATACAACAATAGAAAATATAAGTTTCAACATTGGAATGCCGATGCCTTTCGATGCAGACCGGCTTAGTATAACTGCAGGCCCATTTGGTTCTGCAGAAAATTCGGCAGTAGAATATAATGTAGCTGGTGATTCTATCAAAGGCACAGTAAACAAAATTCTTAACCCAGGTGAAGGATTAACTGTAAGGCTTGAGCTCCCCAATGGCTATTTCAGTAATAAAGGAGAAAGTAATATAGGACTGATAATCTTATTTTCAAGCTTTATAATCATTAGTTTGCTTCTCTTTTTCCTTTACGGAAAGGATGACAAGGTTTATCCATCCGTTGAAGTCAGGGCTCCAGAGGATTTGAATTCTGCTGAAACAGGTTATATAATAGACGGCTATGCCGACCAGAAGGATGTAATTTCGCTAATAATATACTGGGCGAATAAAGGGTATCTTACCATTTCGAAAGATGGAACACTGACCAAGCTTAAAGAAGCTGATTACGGCATGCAGCTTTATGAAATCCATATGTTCAACAAGCTTTTTGAAGGGCGTAGTAGTGTTACTCCGGAAGATTTGAAATACAATTTTTATGATACAGTAAAGAGTGTAAGCTCAGGAATCAAAAAGTCTTTCAAGGAACCAGCAAAAAGACTTTATACCAAAAGCGGCAATATTGCAAGAGCGTTAAGCTATGTTTTAGCAGGCTTTAGTACTGGTATAATTATTGGTAAAGCTGCGGCGGAATACAGTTTTTCATTATGGAGCGGAATAATTTCAGGTTTGATAGGCTTTTCACTCACAATTATGTTCGCTTGGCTTATTGGTTATTTTGCAGAAAAGTTCAGAACCGGTTCAAAAATACCAATAATAATTACAATAATATTCTACATAGCTTTACTATTTATAACTGCAGCAATAATAGATTCAGGGGTAAGCTGTTATTTTGCAGCTACTGCTGCATTAATATGTGCCATAACCGGAGCATATTCCAAAAAGCGCACAAAGCAAAGCAATATGTGGCTTGGAAAGCTTATGGGTCTCAAACGCTTTATAGAGATGGCTGAAAAGGACAGGATTGAAAAGCTTGTTGAAGACGACCCGTCAGCATTTTATAATATTCTTCCCTACGCGTATGCACTTGGAGTCACTGATAAATGGGCCTCAAAATTTGCTGACATTGCACTTTCACCGCCGTCCTGGTATATGTATGACTCATATACACCATTTAATGTATTTCTATTTACATCCATGTTGAATAGTAACATTAGTGATTACCGAACGAACATGTATGCAGTCGAAAGTTCCTCTTCAGACGGAGGCTTTTCCGGAGGAGGCTTTTCCGGAGGAGGCTCCGGAGGCGGAGGTGGAGGAAGCTGGTAAAAATTCAAAATCCGTGGGTTTAATCCCACGGATTTTATTTTAATCTTTCGGCAGGAAGAACAATAAGCCTAACTTACTGTATATACCATATCATTATCAACATCTTTAAACCCGTATTTTTTATATATAGGTTTCCCCATTTCAGATGCATTCAAAGTTATATTCATGCAGCCTCTTGCTTTTGCCTCATTGACAACGCAATCCAAAAGCTTCATAGCCAGTCCTCTTTTGCGGTACTCCGGTTTAGTGTACATATTCATTATATAAGCTACCATACCACTTATATTACTGTGTGATGGAGGTACGGAATAGAAGCACAATCCACTGGTGGCAACAATTTGTCCGTTATCTATTGCTATATATGAAACAAAATTGCCGTTTGGTATATTTTCTATAAAGTATGTATTTGTTTTGTCATAGAGTAATTGTTCAATTCCGTTTATGCCATCCTCTGCACACTCTTTGAGCAAATCCGTTCTTATCTTTGTTAATTCAGCAATATCATTATAATTAGCTTTTCTTATCTCCATAGGTACCCCCTGTTAAAAACGCATTGTTAATTATTGGACGAAAAAATTAAAATTATGTTTCTCTATATATAAATATAAACCTTGGGTTCTGAAAAGAATACCAAAGTTTTATAAATTATAAACCCTACATTATATCTTCAAGCGCCTGCTTCTGGTAGTCGTAATTTATAAACTTTTTAAAATGCTTATTAAATGTAAGCGGTACATCCACCAGGAAAACAATAACCAAGCTGACTGTCATTACGGTTCTTATAGGGAAAATTCCACCCAAAACTCCACCCAGTGCCATTGCAAACGGAGTAAGACCCTGAGTAAGCATGTTCAGCAAAGATAATACTTTCCCCCTCATTTCCGGCGGTGTTGTAATTTGTATGGTTGACATTATAAAAACATTAATAATAGCATTTGTAAAACCTCCGATAATCAATACCGGTACCATAAGTCCAAACGCCTTCATGTTTGCAAAAGCTATAATAGAGAAATCCATTAATATGTTTGAAATTATAAAAACCTTAAACTTTTTGGATGGAGGAACTTTAAGAACAGATATTATAACGAAGCCAAGCATGGCACCTCCCATAAAGCAGGCCATTGCTATACCATATTTCTCCACCCCAAGCTCTTCTGTCTTCTGAAATAAAGGCATTAACAGTATGATCACTATGTTAAAGAAAAAATTCATAATTGCTGCAATTATCATTATGTATCTCAGGCCTCTTAATCGCCATATGAATGAAAATCCTTCCTTCATATCACTTAAGAAATGCTGTTCGGTTTTTCTTTTTACTTGAGGAATCTTTATAAAAAATATTGAGATACCAGAAAACAGATATGATAAACCATTAAAAAGAAACATAAAAGGTGCACCAAGTGCTTGAAACAAAAAGCCGCCCGATGAATTCCCAACAAGGCTTGAACCTGTTGTAACCATTGCAAATACGGAATTTGCACCTTCAATTTTAGTCTTTGGAACCAAGTCAGGTATGGATGAGTTTATTGAAGGCCTAAAAAATGCTCCGCAAACACTTTCAATTATGCCTGTTACAAATGCCATCCAAATTTCAATGAAGCCGCTATATGCTGCAATAGCAATAAGGACAATAGATATTCCTCTTATTATATCGGTTATTATCAGAATTCTTTTACGATTCCACCTGTCTACAATTACGCCTGCAAATGGGGATATAATAATACCGGGCAACATAGATACCGCCATCAGTGTTCCCATTAATGCTGTAGAGCCAGTAACTGAAAGTACCCAGAAGCCAAGTGCTATGCTGTATATTGCATCACCCAATGTTGATACAAGCTGTCCCTGCCATAGTATAAGGAAATTGGAAGTCCATAGTTTTTCTTTGGCTTGATTATTTTCATTCGTCTGTTCAGTAATATTTTCTGTAGTGTTTTCCGTCATACTTCCCCCTGTGATTTTTTGTATTCTTATCCATAATACCATATATATCTAGGTAGTAAAGCACAAAAAAGAACCTGCTAAAGGCAAGTTCTTTCTATCAAGGATTGGTTTATATTCCCAAATCCTCATTAACAAATATTATAGTAGCATTTATTCCATACGGTTTTTTTCTATGTATTGTCATAACAGAACAAATACACTCAGGTGATATACAATCCTCACATTTACCTGTTACGGTACATGGTGTTTTCCTGTTATACATTTTTGCAAGCTTAACAGCCGCACTTTTTGCACGTTCAATAGCATCTTCCAAGGTATCTGCAACTTTATTTCTTCCAATAATATAAATAACTCTTTCCGGCCCAAAGCATGCCGAAGCAACTCTGTTTCCTGTAGCATCAATGTTTACTATATGTCCGTCCGCTGAAACTGCATTTGCAGATACAAAATAAAAGTCGGCTGTTAAAGCTTTTCTATCCATTTCAATACCTTCAAGCGGATTGTGTACATATATGTTTTGTGAGTATTCCTTAGCTATATCAATGAGACCTAATGTTCTGCAAGTAACTGAATTACCGAAGCCTATTGAATTTATATGAGGAACTTCCTTTAGAAGCGTATTTATTTTCTCTGAACCCTCAATTCCCGTTTCACAAACATATACTTCAAACCCTCTGCTTTTAAATGTTTTAGCAATTGTTTGCAACTTATCATTCATATAATTCTATCATCCTCTTATAGTATAATTATGAAAAAGGCTTCGGATGATTCCGAAGCCTTAAATGATTAATCAGTTAATTTTGATTTAAAATCATTGTTTAAATCGGTCCTTGATTTTTGTATATCAGCAATATTAATCGAATTATTTTCATTTACTTCCGGAAATTTAATTGTCATGTCCTGATTAATATTTGTTGTGTCTGTATTAAAGTCGAAACACATTTTAACTACGATTTGCTCAGCTTTTTCCTGCTGTCTATATTTTATAGGATCAAGTTTTGTCAGTGCAGTAATTATGGAATTAGTATCTAAATTTAAATCAACAGTTCCGGATTCATTTACAATGTATCCATCCTTATTGACCGCGTAATCAATCACTATACCTTTATCCCCAAGGAAATTCACATTTTGGAATGCATCGAGAAGCTTATTTATAAATAATTTCGCAATTGAGAATGTACTATCAAAGTTCATTATCATTTTACTTAATTGACTTACGGAATCCACTCCAGCCGGGGAATTACTCATTTGTGTTTGTAACAGTTCCGTAAAATAATTCTTTAACATATCAACAAACATTTTATTGTCAAGCAAGCCGTTAACAGTATACTTAACCAGCGCCTTTAACGATTCATTGTCAAGTTTTATCTGATAAACTGATACAGTCTGTCCATCAATGACTTTAGTACCCTGAGATTTAACAATTTCAAAACCGAGGTTTGAGTTAGCAACAAAAACCTTTAAAAAATTCCTCATTGTAGCCTGAAAATTTCTTGTAATATCAAAAATTTTTCTGATACTTTCAGGTGATACCGATGAATTTAAACTTGATGTTTTCCATGTATCATTTACAAGATAATCCTTGCCTTTATATTGAGATGGAAGTGATTCTGAAAGGATTGCAGGCAGCTTGAATATCTGCTTTTGAACAGGTGTATCACCTGTAAAATCTATATTTGACCACATCTTTGTACTTACAGTTGTTCCGTTTAAGTCCATTGAAATATCAAACTGGTTTTGGGCTAACGTCTTATCCTCGTTTTGAATAGTTTTGCCTTTTACTTTAAAATTAAGATTATTAAGAATTTTCAAAGCTTTTTGTAATTCAGGGTTATTTTGCTCTCTGGCCGAAAGTCCCGATATGTCTAAAGCTATTTTAAGATCTGTTGCAGTCTCCATTGTTTTTATGCTGTTTTGCTTTGAAAAAGCAGAAAACAATTCATTTCCGCTGCTTGAGCAACCAGTAATAAGAGTCATTATAGAGAAAATCATTATAACAGCAATAAGTTTTATTTTTTTATTCATGGATACCTCCGGGTAAAATATTAATAAATTATCAAAAAATCGTGGGGTTAATATACTTAGCTTACAAAATTAGGCTACATTAAATAGTATTTTACCACTTTCTTCTTGTTACATCAATAACAGCTTGATTTAAATTCAGCCTTCCCATGGCTTTCTACCCTCAAGCCAGCCATTTATTTTATAGATTTTTGTACAAAACTCCTAATCAATGCATAAAGCTTTTCAGAAGACTCTTTATTAAAGCTTTTACCGTAAGGATCTGCAAAGCCATGTTCACCTTCAAGAATATGCGTTTCAACATTTTTATCTAGTATTCCAATTAACGTTCCAACCTCAAAAGGGCTTTCATGTGCCGGGAAAACAAGCATCACAGGACATCTAGGGGTTACATTGGTGTAATCCCTGATTCTCGAGCCATAAACACCAATTATACCGCTGCAAAGCTCATTTAAGCCACTGCAAAGCCATGCAATTGTTGCTCCAATACTAAAGCCTATGACAAATATGTCTTTATATTGGTTTCTATAGTCAATTATAAGCTTCTTCACCTTTTCATAAGCTGACTCAAAACCAATATTCTCAACGAAATACTTATAAGCTTCCTGCTGTTGAGAGTATTGAAATAGTTTATCTTCACCTGTAAGATCAGGACATACTACATCATAGCCGCATTGCGAAAAGTATTTGCACACTTCTTCAATATGCCTGTTTATACCGTATATTTCATGAAGTACAATAATCAGTGTATGATTACCTTTTATATCTGAAAACATTCAGTTTCTCCAGTTATTCTTAGATTAGAATTTCTTCCTCAACAGATTCAGTTATTATAATATTTTTCAGACCTGCTTTTTGAATTGCACTTTTCATATCGTCAGTACTTACAGTCCAGTCACAATTAAGCAGGTGATTACCTATAAGACTTTTTGGCATTAACTTATCCTGCAGGTTTTTAAGTTCTGGAATGTGCATTTGTGCACCATCAACGCTGCTCATCTGACCCTTTACAACATCCTTATAAACCAAACTGTATACCAACGCGTCAACATCGTAAATTTCCTGGTCCTCCCAAGCAAATGTATGGCTATCGCCTGTAAAGTAGATTCTTTTATCCATATATTTAAAGAGAAAGCTTATGTGGTCCGGCTCCCAATCAATAAAGTGTTTAGTCTGGTAAGCTTTTATTTTTATTCCTCCCAATTCAATGTCAATAGGAGTATTTATATGAGAAGGATAGACTATCTTCAAAAGGTCAGGATCAAACCCTGTCCTTGCTAACAAAGGATATGCAATACCCGGAGGCCCAATAATTATATTTTTATCGCTGCATTCAAGTGTATGTTTTGCGCTGAAGTGATCATCATCACCGTGAGTAAATAAAACTATATCGCTTTTATTCAGCCTCTGTGCTGGAATAAATTTATTAAAAGCATCAATATAAATACTGGTACCGGCAAAATCTATTTTTGCACCGCCGATACCTAAAAGATTTATTTTAATGGAACTCACTTTAATCCCCCTATAACTTTTTATAAATGCTTTCTATTGGCTTACTTTATTTGATAATTAAACCTTTGACATGGATATCCAAATTCCATAATCAACTCACCCTCATAAAAACCAATGCTTTTATAAAAGAACCTTGCAGCCTCTCCAAGCTTGTCCCCTTCTCTGTATGTAACCACAAAGATTTCAGTGTTCTTTGGGAACTGTTGATACATAAATTCTACAAGTTTTCTTGCTATCCCAAGCTTTCTGTAGTCAGGATGAACAGCTAAAAATCCGATTTGTTTATCTTCCTTAGAAAATATCAAGACTCCTGCAATAGTATCATTAAATTTAGCTACCAAAGCGCAGCGTTTTATTATGCTGTCCCTGAGAATTGCTTCATATTCAGCATAATCCAGCCCTGGAAAATAATCTTCAACTGCTTTTATAAGTTCCAACCACTGAGGAATATCTTTTCCCTCAGCAAGTCCAATATATAAATTCTCCATTTAAGTATCTCCGTATAATATCTCTTTTTTAATTTTTTCGATAATGTCTTCCATGCCCAGGCCAGAGCAGTATAAAGTTATGTCACAATACTTTTCATACAAGGGTGTTCTCTGCTTAAACACATCCATAAGCATCTGACCCTTTTCAATAACGATTCCCCTGGTTTTAATATTGTTTATTCTAGCTGCTATTTCTTCAAAAGGCAACATAAGATAAACTATTACTCCAAGCTTTTTAAGGTGCTCCATGGAAACGGGGCTGTATACTGCACTTCCTCCTGTAGCAATTACTGTGTTATGGCATTTAAGTGAAAGGATACTCTCTTCCTCTTTCATGAGAAAGCTTTCTATTCCTTCCTTGTTGATTATATCTTGAAGCAAAGTGTTTTGTTTTTCCTGTATCAGCAAATCGGTATCTATAAAACTCATTCCAAGTGTTTTAGCCAGTATAACACCGACAGTGCTTTTGCCAGCACCCGGCATACCTATCAGGACAATATTGTTCATAATTGTTCCTTTCTGGCGTATCTTCCACTTTCATTCTTTTCAATTATTGACAAAGACCTTTTTATCTCTTCCCTTATTGCCGATTCCTTCTCTTGATTGTACATTCTTTTTAATACCTCAATGCTTTCGTTACATCTAAATGCAGACAGACACCTCGCTGTTTTCCAGCGTATTACAGTATTTGTTTCATATTTCTTCATACAATTATGTAATGAATTGATAACTGAAAGCTCGTCCGGAATCCTGTTGTAGAAACACATATACCCTATCGCATCTATTGCCTCATACATTTTATCAACATCGTCATATTCCAGAACTGATAATAAAACATTTAAAACAGAAATGTTCATTCTACCCATTGTTCTGGCAATTATGTCCCTTGGAAGAGGATAGCAAACCTTTCTGGATACTTTGCCAGGTTGTAATTTATGCTGATTATCGCCTATTTCACCTAAATAAGGTATCATTAATTCAGCAACCTTCACATCACCTTTTTCTAGGGCATTACATATTTCAAGTCTTGTATAAAGGCTTTTTTCTTGTAAGAGAAGCTTTAACATGGCAGCAGTAATTTCATTGTCCATTGTATGTGATAATAATCTTACAGCAATACTTCTTTCAAAAGCATCCTTGGACTGTAATAAAAGTAAAAGTTCACTGCTTGTCCTTACTTTATAACTTGAAATATCCAAATCGTCAATATAACCGCGTTTCCTTAAAGCTTCAGGGCTGCTTTTCATAATTAATTATCCTCACTATCTTTAATAACAATATGTTATCACATGAGGTAAATAATTGTAAATTAATCCAACTCTGAAACAAAAACCAATTCTATGTTCCTGCTTTCAAAATCAGGCAGCATTTCGCCGATTGCTTCTGCAGTAACCTTTCCGCCTTCAATACCCACATGACCAATTGCAACAGCTTTGCCATATTTTAAAGCAATATCACCTGCTTCTCTCAACCGGTTTATAATAAAGGATTTTGGCTGCTGCCCGTCAAGGAAAACATCTCTGTCGTAACACCTCACGTTCTTTTCCTTCGCTATTTTTTTAGCTACAGGATGGCTGGCTGTCCTGCTGTCAACGAAGTATAGCCTTCTCTCCTTAATAACATCCATTAATGCAGATATGACAATTTCATCGCTGCTTGCCTTGGAGCCCATGTGTATATTTGCTCCTGCAGCAAATGGAATACTGTCAAAAGCATCCCTGGCAATCTTTCGGACCTCGTCTCCATTCATTCCCGCAAGGATGGGCCGCGGCCCAAGCCAGCTTCTTTTACCGTAATTAGGCTCCATTGACATATGAATAATAACCTCATATCCCTTTTCATAAGCGTTTTGGGCATCCTCTTCTGAGTGTTCCAGGAAAGGCATCACTGCAAAGGTAATATGCTTGTTAATTGACATCATTTCCTTTACTCCATCTCTTCCCGATCCAAAATCATCAATTATTATTGCAAGCCTGGCTTTTTCTCCCGGCTTTCGCAGTTCCCCTGAAATGGATGTACTCCTTTGATGGCTACTGCTTACTAAAACCAAAATGATGCATACAATTGTTACTATTAGTGCTAAAAGAGCCAGAGACAGGCGAATAAGAATTTTTTTAGAAAAAGTCATTAGGAACTTTTTTTTCATATTTTTAACCCCGTTGAAAATCTATGTTATATTACTTTGAAATAAAAACATTATCATACTTATATAAATACCGTTCTATACCATACCCAATTGATAAAGCAAGTTGCTGTGTAAAATCGTCTGTTGTCAACAACTCACGTTCTTCACTATTTGAAATAAAGGCTGTTTCGACCAATGCACCAGGTATTGAAGAGTGTTCCAAAATATAATATCTGGCTTCTTGAGGATCATGTATTGTACGCTTCTGCCCATTAATCTCCATAGAATTAAGTGATTTTTGAAGACTATATGCAAAATTCCTGTTATTGGATAACTTATTGCTGTAAAACACTATAGATCCGTTAGTAGATGGCTTTTTTAGATTACAGTTCACATGAATGCTGACAAATAAATGTGCATTACTATTATTTATTATATTTGTTCTTGCGTTAAGATCTCTTTGATGCCTGCTTTGGCTGGTATTATCAAGCCCGTCCAATGAAACATCTTCTTCCCTGGTCATTATTACCTTGTAATCTTTTTGTACCAGATATGTTTTCAATTTTTTTGCAATACTCAAGTTTACTTCTTTTTCAGATAGATCATTAACAGTTGCCCCTCCATCTACACCTCCATGTCCAGCATCAATTACAATTGTAATATTACTCGGATCCAGGATAATATCGGTTGTATGGTTTGACACACTAAAAAGCACAAAAAACAGAAGTATCAATAACAATTTTGCAGCTAAAAGTAAGCATACAAGCTTTTTTTTACTTACTATGATCAATTTTATTTTTTTCATTTACAATACCGTCAATTCGTTGTTCCCTTTATTCTTATTCAATAAAAAGGTCAATTATGAAGCATGAACAAATACCTGCAAATTAAAAAGGACCTACTATAAAAGTAAGTCCCAATGGAAATATTAAATAAAGTATATTACTATAAGCTAAATATCCTTTGAATATGTATAAATATCATTTCTTTTTTCCCAGCCAATTCTATCCCAGAAGTCAATCCCCTGTATATTGTCACAAAGTACAAATAGATGGCATTTTGCTATTCCCTGCTTTTTCAGTTCCCCAAGTGATGCTTCAACAAGCTTTTTGCCTATTCCTTTGCCTTGATATTCCGGATGTACGCACGCATGGTGTATGTAGCCACGCCTTCCGTCATTACCGCAAAGGATAGTTCCGACAATTTTAGTACCAATATAAAAAACAAAGGACATATCCTGGTTTCGCTCTAGATATTTAGCGATAGCATCTTTTGAATCTGCACAACTTATGCATAAGCCGGGTATGTTGCACCACAGCTCATATATCTCTTCGTAATTATTTATACTCATTAAAGCTAAGCCGTTTTCCATTTACCCTCCCAAAAACACTAATTTAAGTATTATAATACCACTTGATTTTAAAAAAACAATCTATAAACCAAATTAAAAATACTGCTGCTTATACCCGTCTTATACTGAAATCCACGGCAAGAATATTTTCCTTTTTAAACAGCCTTGGCTGATGGCGCATGTAGCAAAAGGCAAGTATTTCGTTTTCCCTTATTTCAAGCACCTTTATATTTCTTCTAGTGATTACATTATCCTTCAGATAAATAATTGTAACCGGCTCACCTTTATCAAGAGATGTTTTTAAAATATGCGTGTTCAAGAAAATCACCTCTGGATAATATTATACCACCGTGGTATTATAATATCAAACATATGTTCGGGGTGCTGTTATGGTATTTTTTGATCATCAATTTGCGAAAGCCGATACGGAAAAGAAGGTGAGCACTACGGGAAAAACCTATGTAGAATGTATTGTACGTTTCGACTGTGACGGAATAATGAAACCGATTAAAATAAAATTCCACAATGAATTGTATGAAATTGACAGGGTAACACTTGTAAATGAGGCGCGCTGCGGTGCAGACCTAAAATACAGGGTAAGCATACTTGGCAATATAACAAACCTCTTTTTTGAGGCTGGCCGCTGGTGGGTAATGGAGAAGTAAGACAAAATTACGACAATTTTTTATAAATTTTGTTGCAGCAAATGGTTTAATAGTATAAAGTATTTACATAGGAAAGGAGTGTACAATATGAAAAAAATAAATGCTTCTGATATACTGTTTCTAATATTTGGCGTTGTTTTTCTGTTAAACCTCGTGTTTAAGGATTCAAGCCTTTTCCAGTACATAGGGATAGGTATTATGGCCCTCTGGCTCATTCTGTTTGTGTCTAAACTGCTGATTATAGTTAAAGAGAATAAAGAATAAGTGGTTTATGATTTAAACCACTTATTCAAAAGAATTTATTGGTTACATTTTGTATAAAAGAAGGTCTTTATAGATTTGAAATTGTATTTGGCTGAAAAAATAATCTGTTCGGTACTTCCCACAAATAAAATGCCCTTATCATTCAGCGCCCTGTTGAATCTTTCGTAAATCTTTTCTTTTGCCTCTTCAGTAAAGTATATAAGAACATTCCTGCAAACAATAAGGTCAAATCCACTTGGGTAATCATTCTTCAAGAGGTCATGTTGATGGAAATCGATACATTTCTTTATTTTATCTGAAACCTTGTATACATCGTTGTTTACCTTGGTAAAATGCTTTTGTTTAAATTCTTCCGGCAGGCTTTCAAGACTTTTGGAGGTGTAAACACCTTCCTTGGCCTTTTCCATTGCTTGCTTGTCAATATCAGTAGCATAAATCCTAATTGACTCCATGGGCATGTATTTACTTAGAATCATGGCAATTGTATATGGCTCATCACCTGTAGAGCAGGCAGCACTCCATATGCGTGGAGTCTTGGTTTTTTGAAAAAGCATTGGAAGAACTTCCGTCTCTAAAATCTTCCACTGTTCCGGGTTTCTATAAAACTCCGAAACATTTATTGTCAGATAATTAATAAATTCATTATATAATACGCTGTTCGACTTTAATGCAGGCACGTAATCCTGAAAGCCCTCATAATTGTTTTTCTTTATAAGCGCTTCTATACGCCTCTTCATTTGCTTTTCCTTGTAAGCATTAAGATCAATTCCGCTCAGCTTTAATATTTCGCTTTTGAAGCCCTCATAATCCATCATGTGCTGTTCCCCTTTTGTAAAAATAATTAGAACCAATGATGCTGAAAATAACCATTACTTAAAAAAATTCTACCATAGGAATGTCGCAAAATAAAGAAGAATAATAGTATTTTTTGTTACTATTTATATATTACCAAATTACTGGCTTTAAAACAAAAAGAGGAACAGTTAAATGTTCCTCTTTCAATGCTTAAAATTGCATTATTCCTTGTTTGTAATATCTCCAAGGGTAACTCCCATATCTTCCTTGTGCTCTGTCGGTAAAGCTTCCTCGGAGCTTTCATTGGATGAGCCCTTATCTTCAGCTATTTCCTTAGGTACAAGTTCTTTTATGCTTAAGGCAATTTTCTTTGCTTCAACATTTACTTCAATGATTTTTGCCTCAACTTCCTGACCAACCTTTAAAACATCAGAAGGTTTTGCAATTCTGGTATGTGCAATATTGGATATGTGAACAAGTCCGTCCACTCCGCTGTCAAGTTCAATGAATGCACCAAAAGGAACAAGTCTTGCGACCTTACCCTTTACTACTTCACCAACCTTGTATTTTTCTTCAGCATTGTACCATGGATCATCCTGATTTTTTCTATATCCAAGTGATATTCTCTTTTTGTCCTTATCGGCTTCAAGTACTGTTACATCAACCTTATCCCCAAGCTTAAGCACCTCAGAAGGATGCTTGATCTTTGTCCAGGACAATTCGGATACATGTATAAGTCCATCAACACCACCAATATCAACAAATGCACCAAAGTCTGTCAGACTCTTTACAGTTCCAGTGTATTTCTTTCCAACTTCTATATTGCCCCAAACATTACTTGCGTTCTTTGCCTTCTGCTCTTCAAGAATAACTCTTTGTGAACCGACTATACGCTTTTTCTGCTTATTAAATTCAATTATCCTCAAGGTTACAACCTGTTTCAAAAATTCCTTAAGATCCTTCACATATCTATCACTTACCTGTGAAGCAGGAATAAACACCTTGATTCCGCCAACGTTTGCAATGGCACCGCCATTAACAATTTCGGTTATTTTTCCTTTAACAGGTGTCTTGTTTTCAAAGGCTTCTTCGAGTTTATCCATGTTCTTTGCGGCATCTACTCTTTTCTTTGAAAGCAGAACATTTCCTTCTCCATCGTTAACTCTGATAACAAATACATCAATCTCTTCACCGATTTTCAAGGATTCTTCGGGTTTGAAGTCAGGGTCTTCAAGGAATTCATCCATTGAAATAATTCCATCAGATTTAAAACCGAGATCTACGTACACTTCACTATTGTTATAGCCTATTATCCGGCCTTTAACAATATTACCTGTTTGAATGGTTACGATCGAATTCTCGAACGCCTCTTCAAAACTCATCTCATGCTCCTGTTTATTTAATTCATCCATTTTTTTTATAACCTCCTTAATTATCCAGTCAGGGGTTGATGCCCCGGCTGTAACTCCCACTCTTTTAATTTTTTTTATATCAAATTGTGGTAATTCATCTGAAGTTTCAATCATAAACGTTTCTTTACATTTGTTTTTGCAGATTTCATACAACTTTCTGGTGTTAGAGCTGTTTCTGCCCCCCACAACAATCATTGCATCAACTTTTTCTGCTATTTCTTCTGCTTCAGTTTGTCTCGTTATAGTTGCATTACATATTGTATCAAATTTTAAGATATTTTCAAATTTATTCTTCAAATATTTATTAATTTTGTCCCATTTATATCGGTTTGCGGTGGTCTGTGCCACAACACATAGGCCTTTTTCACCCTCTGTTATTGCTTCGGCTTCCTCTTCGGTGTTTACTATAAAAGCATTATTTCCACACCAACCGTTTATACCCTTAACTTCCGGGTGTTCCCTATCACCTACAATTACTATGTTGTAGCCTTCCTGGTATTTTTCGTTCACCAAACGGTGTATTTTTTTTACATATGGGCATGTAGCATCAACAGTATCCAGGCCTGTATTTTCAAGTTTTTCATAACATTCTGGTGGCACACCGTGAGCTCTTATTACAAGGTATCCCGGTGAATTTGCCTTTTCAATTTCTTCGACTACTAGAACACCTTTAGCCTTAAGTCTGTCCACTACCTGCTCATTATGTATGATAGGTCCAAAAGTATATATGTTTTTATCACTTTTTTCTACAAGCTTTAAAACTTCGTTCAATGCCTTATCAACACCAAAGCAGAAGCCGGCTGTTTTAGCCCTTATTATTTCCAATTGGATTGTCCTCCATAAGTGCGTAAACCTTTTTCATAATTTCCTTACTCATTTCCGACAACTCGGCACTTGTATACTTTTTTTCAGGGTCGGCATCAAGCTTGAACGGTTCGCCAAAGGTTACTTTTACCCTGCTGAATATCTTGTAGTTACCCTCAAGCGCCACAGGAAGTATTGGAGCCTGGGATTTTACAGCTAGAAGCGCTGCACCTGGTTTTACCCTAACCTTACTCAAATCCTTACCTAATGTACGTGTTCCTTCAGGAAGTATACCTAGGATGTGACCATCCTTTAAAAGCTTCAATGCTGTCTTAATAGATTCAAGATCAGCCGTTCCTCGTTTTACCGGGAAAGCACCCAACCATCTTATTAAAAGGCTTACAACAGGTATTTTGAATAATTCAATTTTTGCCATATAATGTACTAATCGTTTTTTAATCTTGTAGCCGATAAAAAACATATCCAAGGTGCCAAGGTGGTTTGCACACAAAATAACAGGTCCTTCCAGTGGAACAACCTGAAGATTTACAACCTTGACCCTGAAGAAAATTTTAAATAATATTCTAAATAAACCCTTTATAACTTCCTTCATATCTGTTTACTCTCTACATAAGAAATAATTTTACCTGCAACTTCATCTATTGTGCTGTTTGTAGTATCAACCTCAATTGCATCCTGAGCCTTGGAAAGAGGTGCAAATGCACGCTGGCTGTCATTTTTATCTCGATACTCAATATCCTTTTTGACTTCGTCCAGTGTTATACCGGTCATACCCTTGGAAAGCTGCTCTTCGTACCTGCGCTTTGCACGCTCATCTACTGAAGCAGTCAGGAATATCTTGAGGCTTGCATTTGGAAGAACAAAAGTGCCGATATCTCTTCCGTCCATGACAACATCTGCGTTTTGTGCAATATCCCGCTGAAGTTCAACCATTTTAAGCCTTACTGCCGGCACTGCCGATACATCAGAAGCGCCTATTGATACTTCAGGGGTACGTATCTTCCCACTGACATCATCTCCATCTAATAATACCCTTTGCTCGCTGCCCTGGTAAACGATTGAGACATTAATGTCCTGTGCAAGCTTTTCAAGTGCTGCTGCATCACGTGTATCAATGCCTTCATTTATGGCTTTTAAAGCAACAGCTCTGTACATTGCTCCAGTATCAAGATATATTATTCCAAGTTTTTTAGATATAATTTTAGCTATAGTACTTTTTCCGGCTCCCGCCGGTCCGTCAATTGCAATATTAAGTTTTGACAAGTCTTGTCCCCCGTTCGAACAATATATAAATTAATTTTTAATCGTTATTCAAATCAGGTCTAAGCTTTTGAGCATCACCCAGATAAACACTCTGAATTTGACTGTTAGACTTATCCATATTGACATGCATCATCAGCCGTATACACATTTTAAGGCTTCCCGGTACATTAATTTCGTTTGAACACATCAAAGCAACGTCAACAAGTCCTATCTGTCTTGCTGCGACTGCGGGGAAAACCGCATTTAAATCACTTGTTGTTGTAAAAAATATACTAATAATATCTTCGGCTTCAACACCGTTTTTACTTATTACTTCTTCAAGAAGATTTCTTGTTTTATTCAAGATTTCCTCTTTTGTATTACATTCTGCCGTAACTGCACCCCGTATTGCCCGTACTGCCATGATACCCTCCAGTATTTTATATCGCCCTGTGTCCTAGTCCTATAGCTATTTCATTAAGATGTAAAAGACCTATACCAAAGAAAATTGCAACACTGATATGGTCCTTATACCTGGCGATGCCTATTTTGCCTCCCACATTAAGACCTATTGCCTTTGGCATTATCTGTGATAACGCCTCCCTTGTAGCACCGGCTACAGCACCCTCCTCCAGGTGGCTTTCAATAATGACACCTTCTCTTTTTGATGAGACAACAGCCCGTTCTACTATTTTCATTACAGATGTAATGAATTCCCCACCATAATCTACAGCTGCCGTGAGTACACCAGTTTTTGCAAATTCAGACTGTATCAATTTTTCTTCGTTTCTATCTGTTGAAAGAGCAATTTTAATTGCTGCCGAAGCAATCTCCTTACTTCCCAGACCTCTGGCTTCATCATTTGGTTTGCTCATTAATACCTCCCGAAATGCGTCCATTTGTACACAAATTATATTATATAGTAAGAATTCCTTTAAAACAACAGGTTTTATCATTCCGCTTCAACGCGGACAAGCTTCTTTACCTCATGAAATGCTTCTACCATTTTGCCGATGCATTTACTGCTTATACTTCCGTTGTTGGTTGCAACCGAAACCTGGGCAGGGTTGTCACACTCACTTGTATCTATTTCAACAACATCGCCTTCCTTTACATCTATCGAAAGCTCCTTCCCCGAGAATGTAGCTATAGTATTACCGTTTACAAGGACTTTGACAGATCCGTCTGTTTCACCCTGTAACAATACCAAACCAATCTTACCGTTATTATACATATACTTTTCTGTTTCAAGTGCAGTTCCATCGTAATCGCCGTCCACGGTTAGGTAAGTCCTGACCGAAGGATTGGACATTGCCGTCTGTACTATTACCAGTACAACAAATGTTATTACAACAGATATATAAATTATTTTTTCAAAACCTTTTGTTTTCATTCTGCCTTTGTCCTTTTTAGGGTTTTTGTATTTGTAATAAACCATTTTCATAAGCCACCCCTTGATTCCACAATTTAATTATTACCTGTAACAACCTTCTTTACCCAGCATATAACAAAGTCTTTGAAAAAGACTATAATGAAGACTTTGTTGAATAAAAAAAGAGCCTATAATAGACTCTATATAATAATATGCCTTTGAATTTTTTAATAATACTAAACATTAATCCCCGCAAGATAGCCTGTAGAAAAAGCTATTGTCAGGTTAAATCCACCTGTATATCCATCTACATCTATTACCTCCCCTGCAAAGAAAAGGCCGTTTACAAGCTTGGATTCCATAGTGGAAGGATTTATTTCATTAGTGTTAACTCCTCCGGCAGTTACAATAGCATCTGCTATAGATCTTGCCCCTGTAATAGTTATTTCAAGCTTTTTAAGAAGCGTGATCAATCTTCTTCTTTCTTCCTTTGTTATCTGGTTTACTGCCTTGTCAGGCGCTATACCGCTCAGTTCTATGATTACAGGTATCATTTTCTGCGGAAGCAGTTCATCAAGCGAGTTCTTAAAATGCTTGTTGCTGAATTGTTCAAAGTCGCGTCTTATACGTTCATCAAGTTTTTCTTCATTTAGTGCAGGTTTAAGGTCTATAACAAGCTTTATATTTCTATAATCATAATCAAGTATGTGCCGGCTTCCACTAAGAATCACCGGACCTGAAACTCCGTAATGGGTAAACAACATCTCTCCGAAATCAGAATATACCTTTTTGCCACTTTTATTAAGCATGGTAATTGCTACGTTCCTGAGTGAAAGCCCCTGAAGCTTTTTAACCCATTCCTCCCCTGTAACCAATGGCACAAGTGAAGGCTTTAATGGAGTGATTCTATGTCCAGCCTGTGCTGCCATCCTGTAACCATCCCCTGTAGAGCCTGTTCCGGGATATGATGCACCGCCAGTTGCAAGAATTACAGAGTCACAAGGCATCCTAGTTCCGTCCTTAAGAAGTACTCCATTCACCTTGCCATCAGCTATTTCTATTCTTTCAACAGGTGATTTAAGCTCTATTTTTGCACCGCTTTTCCTGACAAAATCCATAAGTATATCAGCAACATCCTTTGCCCTGTCTGAAACCGGGAATACTCTTTCCCCTCTTTCAACCTTGGTTGCAAGGCCTTTGCCGTTAAAAAACTCTATAAGATCCGTGTTGGAAAAAGTATAAAAAGCAGAATACAAAAAATTCCCATTGCCGGGAATATTCTGTATCAAGCCCTCTATATCGGTGTTGTTTGTGATATTGCATCTTCCTTTTCCGGAAATAAGTATCTTTTTGCCTATTCTATCTGTTTTTTCAAGGAGAATGACTTCACAACCTCTTAAAGCTGCCTGTCCTGCCGCCATAAGGCCTGCCGGTCCTCCTCCAATAACAATTACTTTCTTTTTCATAAGCTCCTCGCGGTCTTAATCAATATTTATCCTTGGTTCCACATCATCGCTTTTTTCATATACCTGGTACTCGTCCCAGATCTGTTCGAGCTTTTCAAAGGTCTCATATATCTTGTTCTTGCGTTTCATTCCTATTGCAACTATCAATGCATTGATAAGGCTTAGCGGTGCTACAAGTGAGTCAACAAAAGACGCCATATCACTTCTTGCAAATATTGAATAATCGGCGCTTGTAGCAAGTGGCGATTCCTTATTGTCTGTTATCGCTATTACTGTGGCACCCTGGCTTTTTACAAACTGCATTGCTTTTATAGTACGTTTTGAATACCTTGGGAAGCTTATGCCAATAACAACATCTCCCTTGGTAGCCCTGATAATCTGTTCGAACATTTCGCTGACACTTGTAGTATGCACAAGTCTGACATTGTCAAACACAAGATTGAAGTAAAATCCCATAAAGCTTGCAAGTGCAGCCGAGCTTCTTACACCCAGAATGTATATTTTGTTTGCATTTAGAATACTTTCAACTATTTTATTAAAGCTACTCTGATCAATTTCCTCAAGTGTGGACTTGATTTTATCAATATCAGCCTGCATTACACTTTTCAAAATATTGTCTTCATTAATCCTGTTTGAAGAAACTTCTATTCTCTGAACAGATGTCAACTTGCTTTTTATAAGTTCCTGAAGCATTTTCTGAAGCTTTGGATAACCATCGTATCCAAGCTCTATGGCAAACCTTACAACAGTGGATTCACTGACGCCTACAATTTCACCAAGCTTTGCTGCAGTAAGAAACGCGGCTTTATCGTAGTGATTCACAATATAGTTGGCTATAAGCTTTTGCCCCTTACTGAAAAGGTGCATTTTTTCCTGTATGATTTGAATCAAATTTTGATTGGTAGTCATATTTCCTCCATGCGAATAAGGTTTCATATAATATACTATAACTTTTAAAATATTAAAAATCAAGATTTTACTACTTGCTACTTATTCATATATTTCTTTAAATTGAACAAATTAATTCTAAATCTTTTAATAACCTGGAGGCAGAATGATACAAATTGACGATGCAGGCAGCGGTAGCTTTGTTGGCGGAACATGCATTGGTGTTTACCGTCCTGAGACAAATGAATATTATTTTGATATCATTCCCGTCGAACTTTATTCAAATGAAAATTTTAAAAAGAAGCTTTACCTTGATGAGGTGGTAAAGATCACAGAAAGAGCATTTAATGCCTTGCAAGTTGATAAAAACGAACCAATTGACGTATGCAGAGGCTACATGTTTGATGCTCTTAAAAAGTGGTTTAAGGATAATGGTTACAGTTGGAACAGTATTCAAATTACAGGCAGGTTTCAGGAAATCGTCGAACAGAACTTTGAATTATATACTATAAGGCTTGGTCTCCCTGAAATGTATATAAAATTTACAAAATATCCATTTCATTTTCATAAGTTGCTCAGATGGGTACTTGCCGACTATGACAACAGGATTGACCTGTGTAAAACAGGGTGGAAAAGCTGGCAGAAAATAAAAGAATTACATACACAGCAGTTCGAAGATACAATAAGCAATCCGCATATATACTGTATGAAATGCGGCAGTCATATAGCACCTGGTAGCCTTGCAAGGGTTGTTACATACACCAGCAACAAGGAAAATTATATTTATATGCACAAAAATTGTCCTATACAAGCTTTTTTTAGTTAGAAAAAATCCACTTGTTAGTTCAACAAGTGGATTTCTATCGAGTTTTATTTGTGCAGGTCTGATCTATTGGGGGAAAATCAAGCCAGCACAATATACGTTTTTAATTATTCCATGAATCCTTTTCGCCTGAAACACGTCTGTAGGAGGTTACAACCAATTTATATCCGGGTCTTGCCTCCATGGAAGCAACCGCTGCAGAAATAACTGCTGCAATTTCTCCTTCATTAGTCTTTGGCTGCGGATCGTCCTTTTTACGCTTTTCTGCCATATACTTTTCAAAAACCTGAGGGAACAAAGCATATGAAAGAACATCTTCATCTTTCTCTATAAGGTCTTTAGCATTTTCTCTTATACTATCAAGCTCAGGTTTAAGAAGATCTGCAGGCCTGCAGGTAATTGGCTTTTCATCACCAAGTATTTTCTTTGAGATTTCTTCTGGTATTGGAGCAGGAGTCTTACCGTATTCTCCTTTTACAAGTGCCTTTGATTCCTTAGGAACCATTTTGTATCTCTCACCTGTAAGTACGTTTAAAACAGCCTGTGTTCCAACTATCTGGCTGGTTGGAGTAACAAGCGGAGGATAACCGAAGTCCTTACGAACTCTTGGTACTTCCTTCAGAACCTCTTCAAACTTGTCAGACGCATTTGAATCCTTAAGCTGTGAAACAAGGTTGGAAAGCATTCCTCCTGGTACCTGGTATTTGAGGGTATTAACATCGACACCTAAAAGCTTGACATCAAGAAGTCCAGTGTCAACATACCTCTGTTTAATAGGTCTGAAATAATCAGCTATATCGCTTAATTTATCAAGATCTAGACCTGTATCATACTGTGTACCTTTTAATGTTGCAACCAACGGCTCCGTTGGTGGTTGGGAAGTTCCCATAGCCATAGGAGAAATTGCGCAATCTACAACATCTACACCTGCTTCTATTGCCTTTAAATATGTCATTGAAGCAACACCGCTTGTGTAGTGTGTATGCAACTGTATCGGAACCTTAATTGATTCCTTAAGCGCTTTTATAAGCTCATATGCCGCATAAGGCACCAGAAGACCGGCCATATCCTTAATACATATTGAATCGGCGCCCATGTCAACAAGCATCTTTGCATCTTTAATAAAAAGCTCACTACTGTGTACAGGGCTTATTGTATAAGAAATAGTAGCCTGTGCATGACCGCCTTCCTTTTTGCAGGCTTTAATGGCTGCTTCTATGTTTCTGGCATCATTAAGTGCATCAAAAATCCTTATTATATCAATACCGTTTTCAATTGATTTTCTTACAAAATATTCAACGACATCATCAGCATAGTGCTTGTATGCCAAAAGGTTCTGACCCCTTAAAAGCATCTGAAGTTTGGTCTTCTTAGCAATCTTTTTTATAGTTCTTAGTCTTTCCCACGGATCTTCATTTAGAAATCTAAGGCAGGAATCATAAGTAGCTCCACCCCAGGCTTCAAGAGAATGATAGCCTGCATCGTCCAACTTTTCCAATATTGGAAGCATATCATTAATGCTCATTCTTGTTGCTATAAGAGACTGATGCGAGTCTCTAAGGACTGTTTCAGTAATTCCAACTCTGGCCATATATCAGACCTCCAATATAATTACTATAATCTTTTCTAAGTGTACTTGAATCTTTTCTAAGTGCACTTGTTATATTTTATGAAAAGAACGTATGTGGAGATGGTTATAGAGCCTGTTAATCTGAGCGAGGACAGCAAATTCACTGTTTGAGCGAAAGATTTCCTGATAATAGTTCAGAATCTTTCGTGAGTTTGAATTTGCCCGAGCTGAATTTACAGGCTCTTAACCTCGTAACATTTCGCTTCTTGAGTAAAATGTAACGAGTGCACTATCAGATTACGCTAATGATACTAATACATCTCCAACGTTAACAGCACTTCCCTTTGCAACATTAACTGTTGCAACCTTTCCGTCTGCAGGAGCTGTGAGTTCGTTTTCCATCTTCATAGCTTCAAGAATCAATAATACCTGACCCTTTTTAACAGTTTCGCCTGCACTAACGTTTACCTTAAGTATTGTTCCAGGCATTGGAGCCTTGATTACTGTTGAACCCTGCGCTGCATTATCTGATGAAACTGCAGGCTGAGCCTTTGGAGCAGCTGCAGGTGCAGCTTTTGGTGCTGCAGTAGCAGGAGCGGCAGCTTTGACAGGCTGTGCGCTTTCCTCTGACTTAACTTCTTCAACCTCTACTTCATACTGATTTCCATTAACTTTTATCAAATATTTTTTCATAATTGATTCTCTCCTTAAAATTGAAAATTTAAATAAATTATTAAAGTGGAATGTTCCCATGCTTTCTTGCAGGCTTTTCCTGCTTTTTGCTTGAAAGCATTTCAAGAGCATTTATAATTCTTGCTCTGGTTGTACCTGGTTCTATAACGTCATCCACATAACCTCTTGAAGCCGCAACATAAGGGTTGGAGAACTTTTCTCTGTATTCTTCAATCTTCTGTTCCCTTGCTTTTGATGGATCTTCTGCAGATGTTATTTCCTTTTTGAACACTATGTTTGCCGCTCCGGCAGCACCCATAACTGCTATTTCGGCAGTTGGCCATGCAAATACCATATCTGCACCAAGGTGCTTGCTGTTCATAGCAATGTAAGCTCCGCCTATTGCCTTTCTTGTTATTACATTAATCTTTGGAACTGTTGCTTCAGAGAATGCATAAAGAAGCTTTGCACCATGTCTGATTACTCCGCTGTGCTCCTGTCCTACTCCTGGTAAATAACCAGGGGTATCAGTAAAAGTTACAAGTGGAATATTGAAGGAATCGCAGAAGCGTACAAATCTTGCGCCCTTGTCTGCCGAATTAACATCCAGAACACCTGCCATAAAGTTTGGCTGGTTTGCAAGGACTCCAACTGTTTTGCCGTTCATTCTTCCAAAGCCTATTATTATGTTGCCTGCAAAGCTTTCCTGTACTTCAAGGAAGTCTCCATTATCAACAACTCCTCTTATAATATCCTTCATATCATAAGGCTTGTTTGCGTCATCAGGAATAATTTCATTGAACTCAGTATTAAGTCTGTTCAAATCATCCTCACACATATATGCTGGGACTCCTGAAGTGTTGTTATCGGGAAGGAAGCTCAAAAGTCTCTTTATACCTGCAATACAAGCATCTTCATTTCCAAACTTAAAATGTGCCACACCACTCTTTGCATTGTGTATGTCGGCACCGCCAAGTGTTTCAGTTGTTACATCTTCACCTGTAACCGACCTTATTACGTCAGGACCTGTGATACACATATAGCTGGTCTTTTCAACCATGAATATGAAATCTGTTATGGCAGGAGAATAAACTGCACCGCCGGCACAAGGTCCCATAATTACTGATATTTGAGGTATTACACCTGAAGAAAGTGTATTCCTGTAGAATATGTCTCCATATCCACTTAATGAATCTACACCTTCCTGAATTCTGGCACCACCCGAGTCATTCATACAAATGAACGGTGCTCCGGTTCTCAAAGCCATATCCATTACCTTGGTTATCTTTTTTGCGTGCATTTCTCCAAGGGAACCGCCTATTATTGTAAAGTCCTGTGCAGATGCAAATACAAGCCTTCCATCAACTGAGCCATAGCCTGTAATTACACCGTCACCTGCAACCTTCTTTTTCTGAAGATCAAAATCAATACCTCTGGTCTCAACAAATGCATCAACTTCTACAAAGGTATTTTCATCAAAAAGGGATATAAGTCTTTCCCTGGCTGTCAATTTGCCAGCTTGATGCCTTTTTTCAAGACTTTCAGGACCTGCACCCTGCTCAATTTTTTCTTTTCTCTCAATAAGTTCATTAATCTTGCTTTCTGTTGACATAGATCCACCTCATGCTTCTTTAAAGTAATATTGTTTAAGCACTTTGTTTTATTTACCCGGTATTTTACTCAATTAAATTTAATTCTTATTATATGCTATTATTACCTGGTGCTAATTATAACTAATTATATATTATTTTTATTATATATGCAATGATTTCCTACATGGTTCATAATTATGTGTTTATGGTAATAAAGCTGTCAATTGTTAGCTTGCTTTAATTCTCAATTCCAATTGCCTTTAATTGTAAATTGTAATCTGTATGCTGTAAACTGTCTATAACTGTACACTGTACATTGTAAATTGTACACTTCTATATTAATTATTGGATTCATAAATATATCTTGATTAGGGAAAAGTATTTGATATAATTGGAAGTGTAATTTTAAGAAATACTTCAAACCAGTATTTACATATCCATATTCAAGGGGGTAAATTGATGGAAGAGTTCAATAACAACATTGGGGAAAATGCAAATGAACAAACGCAGGAAGCTAATGTGAATGAAAATCAAAATCCTGGCACAAGCAATCCTGTTAATCAGAATGCAAATCCGGGATATCAGAATCCTGGCTTTGCGCCAAATCAAAATCCTAATATCAACCCAAACCCGGGGTATCAGAACCCAGGCTACCAGTATCAGAATTATCAGCAGCAACCATACAACCCCAACAATTATCAAGCTCCAGGCTATCAAAACCAGGGGTTTCAGCCAAACCAGGGCTTTCAGAGACCCGGATTTCAGAATCAAGGCTTTCAGCCTCCTCAAGGAGGAATACCTGGCTTATTCTATTCAATAAATCTAAGCGGTTGGGCTACTTACTACGGAGTATTTAAAATCATATTCGGATCGCTGTTAACTATATTAAGTCTGTTATTCCTTGTTAACAACCAACGAATAGGTATTTTCCTTGACATTCTTCTTATGGCTGTAAGCGTTTTAATAATAGTTTCGGGTGTTAAAACTATCAACTTCACAGAAGCTATGAAAAGATATGCACAGTCCAAAGATACCAACAGAATTGCAGAAGCGTTTAACCGTTTGAATCAACAGTTCCTTGTAAACGGAATAATGTCAATCGTTTTAATACTTTTCATTATAATTGTATTAGTTTATGCTATTAATACAGCATCCAGCTTAAGAGGTTTCTATTTCAGATAATGGTTTTTGCATTCAAAACCCCGGTTCTAATATTAGTTCCGGGGTATATTTATTTCCTCTTCCTTTTAAACTCTGATACCTCCTCAGGTGTCAGGTTACGCCACTGTCCTTCCTTTATTCCTTCAAGTGACAGATGCCCTATTCTTATCCTTTTAAGCCTTATAACAGGATACCCTATCTTTTCACACATTTTTCTTATCTGCCTGTTCTTACCCTCATGAATGGTAATCTGGATCGTACAATTCTTTAATGATTTTTCAACTACTTCTACTACTGCCGGTGACGTAACGAAACCTTCTATTTCAACACCTGTTCTTAACTTATCCAGTTCATCCTCTGTAGGCTGTCCTTCAATAAGCGCCTTATATACCTTTTCCACCTCATGCTTGGGGTGGGTCATCATGTTGGTAAACTCTCCGTCGTTTGTAAGTATAAGCAGGCCAGAGGTATTTGAATCAAGCCTTCCTACGGGGTATACCCTTTCACTTACATCTTTTATATAATCCATTACCGTATGCCTGTCAAATTGGTCTTTAACGGTAGTAATACAGCCGACCGGTTTATTAAGAGCTATATATATCTTCTTTTCTTCAAGCTTAACATTCTTTCCTTCAACCTTTACCCTGTCTTTTTCCCCTACCTTAACACCCATTTCGGTAACAACAGTACCATTAACCGATACTTTACCATCTTTTATAAGCTCCTCTGCTTTTCTTCGTGAAGCTATGCCTGATAAGGCAAGATATTTCTGAAGTCTCATTTCTTCCATAATTTTCTCCGTAAAAAGTAATATTACCTATTATAGCATAATAAAACAAAAACATTGTAACAAACTATAATAATGACATTATTGAAATGCTCTTAACGGAAATTAATAAATCAAGGCAGAAATATAACAAAAAACAAAAGGGCTTATACGCCCTTTGCTTCTTAATTATATTCTATTGTCAGCACATGTTTCGTCGCCTTTACCTTTGTTGGAGGTCTTCCTTTTTAATGTTTCGCTGGCTTTATTTAGTATTTCAGGAACCATATCTATTATTTTTTCAACAGAGGAATTGATATTTACTGGCAGCAGCTTGATTTCACCATTACCAACAACCATGAAAGCGACAGGATTAATACTCACACCTGCGCCGCTGCCGCCTGCGAAAGGGAACTTGGTTGAGGCTGCCTCTTCATCTTCGTCTTTTCCTGTGGGTGAATATTCTCCTCCGCCTGCAGCAAAGCCAAAAGCTACTTTGGAAATAGGAATTATCACCGTGCCATCCTGTGCCTGGACTGCGTCACCAACAATTGTATTAACATCAACCATTTCCTTGATGTTTTCCATCGCTGCATTCATTAAACCTTCTATAGGATGTTCTGACATTTATACCACCACCTGTTAATTAATTTACCTTTTATTATGTTTAGATTTTTTATTAAGTTTAGCTTTTAATAAAATGGTTAAATATTTCAATCCAACAACTATAATATAGACAATTTTGGTTTTAAATATACAATGCAAATCAAGGTTTAGCTTTTTTTCTGAAAAATCGGGAGTAAGCTTTATATCCTTTTTAAAATCTCCGAATTTATTTGAAAAAAAAGAAACAATTATCCCTGTCGCTGACCAGGCTAGCCCCCCTGATATTCCTGTAAGACAGGCATCACCTGTACCAAAAACTGCATGGATTTTGAGTTCTTCAAAATCAACTTTTCTTTCTATATAGTTTTTTATTCCAATGACTGTTTTGTAAACTGTTCTGAAATGGACAATCTTGTCGTATATCTCTGAAATGCCTCTTTTAGACTTTTCAACCTCTTTGTCTGCACTGTCATCCTTTTCGCCTTTAATACCTTTAGGACCGACTTCTCTGGTTATCTTTAAAAGGCCTTTAAGGGCATAAACGGATATAGTGATATGATCTCCCTGTTTATTGGCTTCATAAGACAGCTTTATATAGACCTTTATAAAAAATAATATAATAATTATGATTGCCAGCAAAATAAAAAAAACCAGATAAAGCATTAAAAACACCTCATCCAGTTATTTTTTCCTATTTATGTCTTTCTTACACATATATCTCTGAATTAATCCTGCGGAACAGGCACTTCAACGGGTTCTTCGGCTGTTTCCATAAGTTCTATTCCCCTGATATCCTTCACTGTTTTAAGGCCAAAGCTACGCAGGAATTCTTCCGTAACCTCGTACAGAATCGGTTTTCCCGGGCAATCCATTCTTCCAGCTTCTTTTATAAGACTTCTTTCAAGAAGCTTGGTTATTGAACTGTCACAGCTTACGCCTCTTATCTGCTCTATTTTAGCCCTTGTAATAGGCTGGTTATAGGCTATTATGGCAAGTGTTTCAAAAGCTGCCTGTGATAACCCTTGCCTCTGCCTTGGTTCAAAAAGCTTTTTGATATAGTCATTATGCTCAACTTTTGTGCAAAGTTGGTAGCCATTGTTTATCTCTCTGATGGTTATACCACGTGCAGAATTCTGGTAATCAGATATCATATTGTTGATTATGTTTTTTACCGTTTTTTTATCTATTTCCAGAAGCTCTGATATTTTATCAAGGCTAAGCATATCACCGGCTGCAAAAAGCAACCCTTCGATTACCGCTCCGATTTCCTTTATTTCCATTAAGGACTTTCCCCCGTTATCTAAGATACGCTATCCTCAAACATCTCCGACTCAAACTCTGTGGATGAATTACTGTTTCTGTATACAAGTATATCGGAAAACTGTTTCTTTTGTTCCAACCTTGTCTTTTTAAGCTTTGAAAGCTCCAAGACCGCCATAAAGCCGGTTACTACCTCGGTTTTGGATTTCTGTTTGAGAGAGAACATGTCCGAAAATTTGAAGTACATCCTGTTTCCAAGAGCCCTTACAATTTCTTTCATCTTGCTTCTCATTGATACCTTTTCCTGTTTAAGTATCTGATTTATATCTACAGATTTTGTATTTATCTTTCTTTTATTTTTATCTACAATTTCCTGATACACCCTTCGCAGTTCTGTCGGAGACAGGTCAATAACCGGTTCCTCCCATTCAAAGCTCATTACTTCAGGAAGCTTGTAATAAACCTTTTCCCACTCTTTTTCCCTGTCCTTCAATACATTGGTGAGTTCCTTATACCTCTTGTACTCGACAAGTCTTGTTACAAGCTCGTCCCTCGGATCTTCCTCTTCCTCAGTCTTCTTGCTGACATCAGGCAAAAGAGTCTTGGATTTGATGTGAAGCAGTGTAGCAGCCGTTACGAGAAAGTCGCTAGCGATTTCAAGATTAAGCTGCTGCATGGAAAATAGATAATCCATGTACTGATCGGTTATTTCATTAATAGGTATATCATATATGTTGAATTTGTTTTTTTCGATAAGGTGAAATAGAAGGTCAAAAGGACCCTCGAAATTTTGTATCTTTATTTTATACGTATTGCTATTAAGAACAGCATCCATATAAAAATCACTTCCAGTCTATTTTCATTGCAGACCTTACTTCTTCCATTGTAGCAGACGCAACTTTTTTTGCTGCTTCATTTCCCTTTTCTACAACTTCTCTAATTATTGAAGGCTTGCTCAAAATCTCCTGCCTTTTTTCATATATAGGAGAAAGATAATCCACCATCTTTTCAGCCAAAGCTCGCTTACACTGTACACAGCCTATTTTTCCGCCTTTGCACTGTGTTTCAATTTCTGTAACTTCGTTTTCATTGAATACCTTCTGAAAAGCGTAAACGGCACAAACATCAGGATGTCCCGGATCGTCTTTTCTAATTCTTGCCGGGTCGGTTATCATTGTACTTACCTTTTTCTTTATATCATCAGGACTGTCAGACATTGAAATGGTATTACCGTAACTCTTGCTCATCTTTCTGCCGTCTAAGCCCGGAAGTACTTTAGCCTTGGTAAGCAAAGGTTTTGGCTCAGGGAAAATTTCATTGAAAAGGAAGTTGAATCTTCTTGCCATTTCCCTGGTCAATTCAACATGAGGTACCTGATCTTCCCCTACAGGAACAAAATCAGCCCTATATATTAATATGTCTGCCGCCTGAAGGCACGGATAACCGAGGAATCCATAGGTCGTAATATTCCTGTCCTTCATCTGTGCAAGCTGGTCCTTATACGTCGGACACCTGTAAAGCCATGATAACGGTGTTGTCATTGAAAACAACAGGTGCAGCTCGGCATGCTCCTTTACACTTGACTGAAGGAATATGTTACATTTTTCAGGATCAAGTCCTGCACTTAAATAACTTACTACAAGTTCATCTATATTGGACTTTATCATGGATGTATCTTCATACCCTGTAGTCAAGGCATGCCAATCCGCAATAAAGAAAAAACAATCATATTCATTCTGAAGTTTTACCCAGTTCTCTAATGCGCCGAAATAGTTTCCAAGGTGCAGAGCACCGGTAGGCCTCATACCGCTTAATATTCTACCCTTACTCACAGCTTCATCTCCTCTGTTCTGTATACATGTGCTGATTTTCTAATACACAAGCCTCTTTAATTTTAAGCATTAAAGCATACTATGTCAACAAATATACTTTAACTGACTATTGGAAGGACAATTGACTTTATAATATTGAAGAGCAGATCCCATACAGGTCCAAGAACTGTCCATAAAACCTGGGGTGCTAAAAGAACAATTGCGAGGAATACCAGGCCAATATAGTTTTCATATTGCATTAATTTAAAATAATATCTTGCAGGCAAAACAGAGGATAAAATCTTAGATCCATCAAGAGGCGGTACTGGAAGCAAATTAAATACTGCAAGGCCCAGGTTAATTTGGAAGCCGACTTTACTTAGCAAGTAAAGTGAATTTTCAAACCCGCTCATAGTAAAATCCAGGTTCATCACCTGTTTAACAACCAGATAAAAATACGGGAAGGCAAATATAAAAGCAAACAGTAAATTTGACAAAGGTCCTGCGAGGCTTACAGCTACTGTTCCAAGCTTGGGCCTTTTATAATACCTTGGATTAATGGGTACAGGTTTTGCCCATCCGAACCCCCACCCTTTAATAGAAGATGCAATTATCATTATTGCACCTAAAGGATCAAGATGCTTTATAGGATTCAAGGTAAGCCTACCCATATCTCTTGCGGTATGATCCCCTAACCTGTCCGATACATAGGCATGTGAAAATTCATGAAATGCAAGTGATATAAGTGATACAAAAACTATACATACTAATTCTGTTAAATCAAGCCCTAACATAGTTCACCGGAAATTAACCTTTCTGTACATGTTACATTAAAGTTTTATAGTGACATATATTCCTTAGTTCACCTAAAATATCTTTTTACCAATATTATGAACTTTATTATATCATAATAAACAGCCTATTGCTAAGACTTTGCTAGCCCTTCCGGCTGAATATTACATACTGCCTGTCAAAGAACTCAAAGTCACTCCCTATTTGAAAGTTATTCAAATCAACGACCGTATCAAGCCATTCTGCTCGCGGCTCGCTCTCTTCACCTATCCAGCACGTATAAAACTCTATCTTTTCTCCACTGTTCATGTTACTTCGTATGTAATCAAACAATTCATTAAGGCACTTTTTATTTGCAGCGTACATATCAGGAAATTTGTATTCATTATCGGAATTGAGATAAAAATCGCCCCAGCTTCCCGATATTCTATAAATGAAGCTGTTTTTAAACTGTTTTCCAATCTCTTTACCACCTGAAGCAAGCTTTTCAATAAATATGCCAGCAGCATCTTCAAAGCTTTCATACTCTTCAATTTCGTCTTCTTTTATAAAAGACAGGTCAATGATTTGATCAAGAGGTATGGTACCTTCAGGCAAGCTGGCTGATTTAAACCTAACCGCTTTAGGATGCGTCTGGATATTTTTAGGCTTTCTACCGCCAAAATTACCAGTAGGAAGCTCCTTAGAGGCCGCAATATAATGAACCCTGCTCATAATAACTCCCCTAATAATTAATTATGCAAATCACGTTCATAAATATGTAATGACATAATTCCATCATTTTTTATATTCTTAATTTCAGCCTTAACTGTTCCTGCATAGCCCTTCTCGAAATACCCAATAATCACTTCGTCATGCTTTTCACCTTTTTTGTCAAAATAATACAAGTGCATGGAGTCTTCTCTGAAGTCTCCGTCCGGATTAACATTTATACTTACGCTTGAATGAGCTTTCACTACCGGAAGGCTTATACCCTTTCTGTTGTTGGAACATATTATTTTCAAGCCTTCTGCATTTGTATCGGTCCTGTTAGCAACAGTTATATCGAAGCCTTGGCCTGAAATGAGATTAAGCAGAGGTCTGCCTGTAAAAGCTCCCAAACACAATATAACCAATACTGCAGATATACAGATAATAATGATTCTTTTACTCATGTTTTCACCTTCAAATAAGTAATAAAATATATGCACTTATTTTACAATACCATTGAAATATTTAACAGGTAAAATCTTGCATATAACACAAAACAGGCGCCAATTGTTGACGCCTGCAAATATTTTCAATAACATTAAAGTCTTCCAAGATCAAACCATGAAATCATCATTCTGAAGAATAACTTTATAAAGGAAGCATGTTCAACCTTATTCTCGGCAACTACATCATATTTTCCGACTTCCTTCTCGCCCACTTTGTATATTACTGTTCCAACCTTTTGACCAGCCTTGATAGGAGCCGTAAGATTATCTGCCATTGTCAGTTCACGCTGTACCTTGCTTTTTTCCCCTTTATTTAAAAGAAGCTTTATTTCTTCAGGAAATACACCGTTTACATCCAGGTATACTCCCTTTTTAATATTAATTTTTCCTGCTATCTCACCTTTATCGGCCATTTTGATTGTCTCAAAGTTGGCAAATCCATAGTCAAGCAGCTTTCTTGCCTCTGCGAAACGAGTATTGGAATCAGGTTCAGCCAATACTACCGCTATAAGCTGAAGATTGTTCCTTTTTGCTGAAGCAGATAAATTACTGCCTGCTTTTGAGGTGGTTCCGGTTTTCAAGCCGTTGCAGCCTGTATAATACCTTACAAGCTTATTGGTATTATCCAGTGAAAAGGTCCCGTTTCTGAATTTATCCTGCCATTTGCCCGTAAGTTCAAGTATTTTAGGATGCTTGTTTATTAGCTCCCTGGACATTAATCCAACATCATATGCACTACTGTACTGCCCATCATCAGTCAAGCCATTGCTGTCAAGAAAATGTGTATCATTCATTCCAAGCTCTTTTGCCCTGTCGTTCATCAACTGTACAAAGGTCTCTTCACTGCCGGATACCTTTTCTGCCAGGGCTACTGCCGCATCATTCGCCGAATGGATTGCAACAGCCTTAAGCATATCCCATACCGCAAACTGTTCACCCGGCTTGAGGTAAACCTGAGTACCTCCCATCCTGTAAGCATGTTCCGTAACAGGCACCATATCATCAAGAGAGAGTTTTCCTTCTCTGACGCTCTCCATTACAAGAAGCATTGTCATAATTTTGGTAACACTTGCCATTGCTAGTTTTTCATGGCTATCCTTTTCAAAAAGCACGTTTCCTGATGCAGCATCGATCAGAATCGCTGACTTTGCCTTCAAATCAAATACACTGGTGTTTTTTTCAATTTTAGCTACAGTTACAGCGTTATATTCATCTATATCAGTTTCAGCATTGACAGGTATAAATGATAAATTCAAAAGGAGAACAACAGAAATTAAAATACCTAATATACGTTTCTTTGGCAATTACAACACCACCCTTTATTAGAGATAAATTGTTAAGATTACTTTTCTGATGTGAATAAGGAATTGCTGTCTGAAGTATAAATAAGCCTGGTCCTGTACTATTCATATGCCAGAGTGGTCTTGTATATGCTGTTTTATGTCTTTATACTTTCCTATGCATTATAAAAAAACAAACATTGTTTTTTAACAATGTTTGCTCGGTTAAAGCTGAAATAATTATTCAACAATTCCTAATACAAGGGACCTCTCTTGCGGCTTACTATCTTGAATTTCAAAGGCTTCCTTAAGAATTGCAATTGCTTCATTAACTTTATCAGGCTTGTTTGTATATAGCTTTGCGATTACTTCCCCTTTTTTAACCTTCATGCCTGTCTTTTTATTAAGTATTATTCCTGCAGAATAGTCAATTGCCGCTTCCTTGGTTTCCCTTCCTGCTCCAAGTACCATTGATGCAATTCCAAGCTTGTCGGTTTTTATATGTCCTATATAGCCATCCTTGTCGCATATGAAATCAAAGCTGCCTCCTGCTTTATCAAACAAATCATAGTTGTTTATAACCTCGGAACTTCCTCCCTGGTTTTCTATTAGTAACGAAAGTTTTTCAAGTGCAGCTCCGTTGGCTATTACCTCTTCCACTTTATTCATACAGTATCCGTTATCCCCCAGCCCTGCCAATTCAAGCATTTTTGCGGCAAGAACCCTGCATACTGCAGTTAAATCTTCGGGGCCTTTTCCTTTAAGTGTTTCAATAGCTTCAATAACCTCAAGCGAATTGCCTATTGCATTACCAAGTGGTATATCCATATCGGTGATTACAGCACAAGTTTTTCTTCCCACACTGTTCCCTATGTTAACCATTGCCTGTGCAAGCTTTCTGGAATCCTCAACGGTTTTCATAAAAGCACCGCTCCCAGTCTTTACATCAAGTACAATCCTATCTGCTCCTGAAGCAATTTTCTTACTCATAATGCTGCTTGCAATAAGAGATATATTGTTAACCGTTGCCGTTACATCACGAAGAGCATAAAGCTTTTTGTCCGCCGGAGCCAGATTTCCTGTCTGACCTGCAATAGAGATACCTGAGGTTTTAACATTTTTTATAAACTCTTCTCTTGTCAGCCCTGTTCTAAATCCAGGAATTGATTCCAACTTGTCAATTGTTCCCCCTGTATGTCCCAAACCACGACCTGACATTTTTGCTACCGGAACGCCACAGGCAGCAACTATTGGAGTTACTATGAGGGTTGTTTTATCCCCTACTCCGCCTGTACTGTGCTTGTCAACTTTTACTCCTGGAATGTCTGAAAGATCTATCCTGTCGCCTGAATCAGCCATTGCCATTGTAAGCTCGGCCGTTTCATATTCATCCATACCCTTAATAAATATTGCCATAAGAAGAGCAGAAGCTTGATAATCCGGTATTGAGCCTTCACAGTAACCCTTTATAAAAAACTGTATTTCCTCTCGGGACAAGGCTTGCGCATCTCTTTTCTTCTCAATAATCTCATACATCCTCATGTCATCACATCCTGACGTAAGTATTAATTGTTCTACTTAATTACATGCTTCAAAAAACTTGTTCCGTTAGCCGGTTTTTCAACTTCCAGATACTCCGCAACCGTTGCACCAAGGTCTGCAAAGGTACTCCTTATCCCGAGATTTATCCCTGGTTTTATGTTGGTACCATATATAAATAGGGGTACGTATTCTCTTGAGTGATCTGTGCTGGGTGTTGTCGGATCGCAGCCGTGGTCTGCTGTGATTATCAATATATCCTCATCAGTTAAATTTTTAATGATTTCAGGTATTCTTTCATCAAACTCCCTTAATGCCTGTGCATAGCCTTCAATATTATTCCTATGCCCAAACTGCATATCAAAATCAACCAGGTTGGTAAAAATAAGGCCGTTGAATGTTTCCTTCATATATTCAAGGGTTTTATCAACACCGTCCATATTGTTGTGAATGTGGACCGAATCAGTTATTCCCTGCCCGCTGTATATATCATTTATTTTTCCAACCGCTTTTACTTTAAGACCTTTTTCCTTTATTGAATCCAATACTGTTTTTTGAATAGGTTTTAGTGAAAAGTCATGGCGCCTGTCTGTACGTGTATAGCTGCCTTCCGTTCCGACGAAAGGTCTCGCTATTACTCTTCCAACCGCATGCTCTCCAATTAGTATATCTCTTGCAATCCTGCACATTTCATAAAGTCTTTCTATTGGAATGATTTCTTCATGGGCAGCAATCTGGAACACACTGTCTGCAGAGGTATAAACTATTGGGTATCCGGTTTTTACATGTTCTGCTCCCAGTTGTTTGATTATTTCTGTACCGCTGGCTGGATAATTGCCAAGTGTTTTTGTTCCAATAGCATTTTCAAATTTATCAAGCACTTCTCTTGGGAAGCCATCAGGGTATACAGGAAAAGCTTTGGGAAGTATTATTCCCATCATCTCCCAATGTCCGGTTGTTGTATCCTTACCCGCAGATACTTCAGCCATCTTTCCAAAGCTGCCTGCAGGATGAGGTTCTGCTTTGTAACCCTTACTTCCATCTATATTTCCAAGACCAAGTTTTTGAAGATTATTTAATTCAAACCCAGGTGTTTTTTCAGCAATATTACCAAGGGTATTGCTTCCTACATCACCGTACTTATCCGCATCCGGCAGTTCTCCGATTCCTACACTGTCCATTACTATCACTATTGCTCTTTTCATAATCAAGATCCTCCGTGATATATATTGTTATTTATAAGTATAATTATATCTTTTTTCAATACAAAATATAAGAGGACAATTCCATTTATGGAACGTCCTCCTAATATACTTATACTATAGCCTTTAAGCTCTTGGGTGTGTCTTTTTGTAGATTTCCTTTATCTTGTTCTTCGCTATCTGAGCGTATATCTGGGTTGATGATATATCAGAATGGCCCAGCATTTCCTGTATTGATCTTAAGTCAGCACCATTCTCAAGCAGATGAGCAGCAAAGGAATGTCTTAAGGTATGCGGGGTTATATCTTTGCTAATCTTAGCCTGGTTTTTATACTGTTTAATAATCTTCCAGAAGCCTTGTCTTGTAAGCCTTTTACCGTTTATGTTAACAAACAGGGCTTTTTCATCACTCCTTTGAACCAACAGCTCTCTCGCTTTGCCCAGGTATTCCTGAAGAGCTGAAATAGCTATTGAACCAATAGGTATCATTCTTTCCCTGTTGCCCTTGTTACACCTGATAAAACTCATATCAAGATTGATATCCGTTGTATCCAGGTTAATCAGTTCCGATACTCTTATGCCGGTAGCATAAAGCAGCTCAAGCATTGCCTTGTCTCTGTAGCCCTTTAAGTCTGTACATTTAGGCTGATCAAGCAGCAATTCAACCTCTTTTGTTGAGAGTATCTGTGGCAGCTTCTTCTCTACTTTCGGAGACTCAAGGTCTGAAGTAGGATCATTATCAATCATTTTAATCTTTGTAATGTACTGATAAAATGATCTGATTGATGCAAGATTCCTTGATATTGTTGAGGTTGCACGGCCTTTTTTCTGGAGGCTCAGCAAATAAGCAATTATTGTAGTCTTATTAGTACTGGATATGTTCTGAAGATTAATCTCATTTAAGTAGTTTATGTATTGTTCTATATCTCTTTTGTACGACTGCAGTGTATTCAATGAAAGACGTTTATCCCTCTCAAGAAAAGTAACAAATTTCTGTACTAAAGCTTCCATTAACCAACTACTCCTTTTTTATATAAATTAAACAAAACAAATGTCGCATTGGCAAAAAAACAATATATAATTGATTTTAATATAAATATTTACATTTATAAAGAAAATTTTTCAAAAATATATAAATAATTCTTCTTAAGTCATTTTTCATTGCTTTATTATGTAATTATTTATGTATAATTTCTATATTCAATTATTAACCTTTATCTTTTTGGTTATACATAATTTTCCTCCATAAAATTATTTTTATCCTGTAACAGCAGGAGCTATTAACCTTACAAACAATGGAATGATATATACCTCTACCAGTATGCCGATAAAAATAATTGCCGTAAAAAACAGTGTAACCATTGAATAAGCTGCAAAGTTGGATTTTAGACTTTCCTTGAACATACTCTTTATTGATTTGCTTTTTATTATGTTTAAGGAAAAATTAATTCCATTGACACTTAAAGCTATGAGGCATGGTACAATAATCAACTCTTTGGGCAGTATTGCAAGCAGTGTGAACAGTACTCCCTTAAAGCCTAGTGACTGTATTATGAAGCCAGCTGTAAAACCAGTTATAAATCCCCTTATACCAATAAGAAGATAAATAAAAGGTATTCCTATGATGGTCATTCCAAGAACCCACAAAGCTCCGATTATTTTAATGTTTTCCAGCAATGCTGCATTAAGTATCTCTCCGCTGTCCAGCTTTTGGTTTTCCAGTAGTTGCAAAAAGCCTTTAAAATAGTTTGAAAGTTCGTCTCCCTGTGTTGTACTTAATCCGTTTACAGTAAAAGCGCCTGCCGATATCCCTATTACAAATGCAAGAAATAGAAAAATGTATTTATTGGAGTTGTTCTTAACGTGCATTAACAGCGTTTTCCGTACTTTTGAAAACAATTTGGTTTACCTCTTCTGCATTAAAATTAAGGACTATTTATTAAAAATTCTATGCCGCATAAATAAAAAAAATTACAATATGTAAAACATATTGCAATTTTTTTAGTAAACCTTAAAATCACATAATTATATTTTTATAATCCACTTATCAGCTAATCCATACTTATTTCACCTTTTACAATTTTATCGGCGAGTAATATTCCGATAATTGTTTTTGAATCTATTATTTCATGGTTTAAAACCATATCTACAAGCTTTTTCACTGGTATTCTTTCACTTGAAATGAATTCATCCTCATCTGCATGGGCTTCACCTTCGGTAAGGTCCATTGCCGCATATATATGAAGAATTTCATTTGAAAATCCAGGAGTTGAATAAACACTGACAAGGTGTTTAACCGTTCTTGCCGTCAGGCCGGTTTCTTCTGTAAGTTCACGTTTTGCACAGTCAATAGGTTTCTCGCCTGCATCCAGTTTACCCGCAGGTACTTCCAGGGTTTCCTGCTCTATTGGTTTTCTGAACTGCCTTACCATATAAACTTCGCCGTTGTCACTAATCGGAACAACCACAGATGCACCGGGGTGCGTAATTATATCCCTTGTTGCTTTTTTCCCGTCAGGCAGTAAAACTTCCAGACTGTCTACATTAATTATTTTACCTGAGTAAATATGCTTCTCACTTAACGTTTTTTCGAAATATTCCATGGCTCCTCCATAAAATTTTGTAATAAAACCTTTCCTTTGGAATATCCTAAAAGGGAGGTGTTGTCCATGCTGCAAATTATACATAAAAACAATATATATATGTTTGGAAAATTCTCCGAGATAACCCATCAACTCGAAGAGTTATCAAATGAGTATGTTCTGGTTAAGGATTTACTTTTGGATGAATTATCAAAAATGGAGAATTAACCATTTTTCTTTTTATTTTTAATTTCATCGGTTGCGAGTTTGTCACATTTGTTGTTGTATTCATTATCTGCATGGCCTTTGACTTTTATCCACTTTATTTTGTGTTTTGAATTAAGTGAATCAAGCTCCTTCCAGAGGTCGGAATTCTTGACCTCCTCCTTGCTGGAATTAATCCACCCGTTTTTCTTCCAATTAACCAGCCAGAACTTTTCGAAACCGTTTATCAAATAAGCACTGTCGCTGTATAATTCAACCTCACAAGGCTCCTTCAATGCCTTCAAGGCTTTGATTGCTGCAGTAAGCTCCATTTTATTGTTGGTAGTATCTTCTTCGTACCCGGAAAGTTCCTTTTCCACTTCACCAAACCGTAAAACAGCAGCCCATCCGCCACTTCCTGGGTTTCCCGAACACGCTCCGTCAGTATAGATAATTACCTTCTTCATCAATCCTCCGGTTTAACCGTATATTTTTCCTATTTCTTTTGCTTTTCTTGTACATTCATTCATTGCTTCAATGACCGCATACCTGAAACCGTTCTTTTCAAGGGCGCTTACAGCTTCAATAGTTGTTCCCGCAGGAGAACATACCATATCTTTGAGTTCACCGGGATGTTTTCCTGTATCAAGCACCATCTTTGCTGAACCATAAACAGCCTGTGCAGCAAATTTGTATGCCAGATGTCTTGGTATACCTGAAAGTACGGCAGCGTCAGCCATTGCTTCAATAAACATGAAAACGTAAGCAGGGCTGCTGCTGGTAAGTGCAGTTACCTCACTCATCAGCTTTTCCTCAAGAAATTCAACTTTTCCAACACTCTCAAAAAGCTTGGTGACCTGATCGGCTTCATCTTTAGTGACTTCCTTACCATAAGTCAGAAGGGTCATACCTTCACTCACAAGAGCAGGAGTGTTAGGCATTACTCGTACTACCTTTTTATCTTCACCTATAATGCTTTTATAGAAGCTTACAGGGATTCCTACTGCGATAGAAGCAAGTATTTTATTCTTAAACTTGTCCTTGCAGGCTTCAAGTACATTTTTTATTATGTTAGGCTTTACGGCAAGAATAATAATGTCACAGGTTTCAATAAGCTGTGAGTTTGAATCTATTGCAATAGCTCCGGTACTGCTGCTCAGAGTTGCCAGTTTTTCCTTATCTACATCAAATACATATACGTTCTGAGCCGGAACAGTCCCCGATTCAATTATTCCTTTTACAAGTGCCGTTCCCATATTTCCTGTACCGATAAATCCAACCTTTATGTTCATAACTCCACTCTCCATCCATTATTGTCTATTACATAAATTATCATTGTCTCAAGGCTTTATAGGTAAATGTTTCTTTGAAAACCATAATCAGCAACGTATATATAATACCATAAAACAAATAAAAAAGAATATGAGTTTTAAGTATATGCAAGCATTAAATAATATAAATCAGTATACTGAACCTATGTATGTAAAAATTATTTTTAAAGTGCATATCTTCTATTGACACTTCGTGCGGGTGTATTGTATACTAGTTATTGTCTCTTAGGGGAGTGGCTCAATGGTAGAGCAATGGTCTCCAAAACCATTGGTTGCGTGTTCGAATCGCGTCTCCCCTGCCA
>JAEWTV010000085.1 GCA_023397675.1 Bacillota bacterium
CCAATACCCCAAGCACAAACAAAGTCATCTGCTGTTGCAGAAGATTCAGCCTGAGTTGGCGTAAGAGCTGTATTGATGTTCATAATGTTATTGATGGAATCAACTTTAAGATTGGCTTGAACACCCCACAGTTTCTCGAGCACTGTAATAGCACCACCGAGAACTGTCTCATTATGAGCCTTAGTAAAGAGAACTTCACCAAATTCATTGCGAGCTTCGATTTCAGTGTAGAAAGTAGGTCTGTGAGACCTCCCTTTAACTTTAGCAGCAAACTGCGATTTGAGATCCTGAAGACCGAGCTTATCATCTAAACGTACAATTCTAGACATTAATCATACCTCCTGTATTTTTTAAAATGTATGAATTTACACAATTTATGTATGAAATCATTACAAAATTGTTTTGGGCTTAATTACCCATCCTCATAATTAGTCTATATAGTTACGAGTAAGAGAATCTCTTAAAGTATACTTCTCTTTTTCTATCTGCGATTTATTTCTAATAGCTTCATCATGAATAACTAGTGGAGATAAAAGTTTGGTACTAAGAACTTGGTTAAGAGCATCAAATATATTTAATGCACCCGTATAAAGAGAATCTTTATTTTCACCAATGATAAGATAAGCAAACTTAAATTTATCATGAGCCATTAAATTATCGATTATAGATACTTCAGAACGTATTTTAGTTTTATCTAAATATGCTTTATTCTTTGATGCACCTGTTGTATCAAAGATAGTCGTTGCATCTGTATAGATAGATTCTTTATTTTCATCAGTAATAAGATATTTAAACGTAAAACCATCAAGATTATATCTATTATCATTAATGAATAGTTTAGAATGGCCAATAATCTTATTCGAATTCGAAAACGCTTTATTCATAAAAGCAGCTAATGTATCAAAGTTATTTATCGCATCTATATTAAGAGATTCTTTGCTTTTTTCGGTAATAAGATAAACAAAATCAAGTTTATCATGATTAAAAATTTTCTTAATAAAAAATACTTCAGAATATTTTTTAATCTTACCTAAGTGCCTGATATGCGTAATAACACCGGTCACATCAAAGATAAAACCAGCTTCATAAGCATAGACTTTATTTTCAATAAAGATAAGAAAATTAAAATCGAGTTTATCCTGGTTAGTTCTATTCTTATTAAAAGATACTTCAAAATAATTTTTAATCATATTTAAGTGTGTTACATTCATACGAGTATTCGTTGTATCATAGATGATAGTACCTGCATTATAAGTACCATACTTAGTTTTATCCTTAATTTGATGAATAAAACGATTATGATCCCAGGCATCTCTCATATTAATACGGAATATAAGATACGATAATTTGAGAACATCGGAGCCAATCGTATAAGAGAATTTATCCGTATTATCAAATACAGGCACGAATGCATTATATACGACTTCTTTATTCTCACTTAAAGAAGTTAAGAATCTAATGGTATCCCAAGTATCTACTTTAACGTATTTTGTATACAAATCGAGCAGATGAATTGCCATGATAAGATTCGTTTCTGAAGTCTTAAGATGTGTTACGTCTATAAGATTTGTATTATCAATAATATTACCAGAAATTATAGTCTCTGAGAAGTAATCGATAAGAGTAATCAAATCGATTATGGAAATCTTTTTACTAGATTCATATTCATTGACGATGCGTAGAACATCAGAAGGTAACTTAAATCTCGTGATGGCAGTATCTAATGCATCAATGATATAAGTAGCCATATCGAGATTCGTAGTCTTTTTCTCATACCAGATATCATTTATTAATCTAATAATATCATAGAGAGTTTCTTTTTTATCAGAATCTATCCATTCATTAATATCCATTTTATCAACCCATACTCTACGTGGGATAATCATATGGAAAACATCTTGATACAAAATCTGCAATCTATCATTTAACATGGTACTTTTATTTGCCGTCCAGATATAATCAATTATCTTAAGTAAGCAAATATGTGGATCGTTAATAAGATATAATACATTAGATGTATTTTGATCCACGGTATACGATTTAAACTGATTAATCAATTTCTCTATATTATTTACAATCGCTTCTTTATCATTAATAAAGTGAAGATTCTTTAACTGAATTGAAATTTCGGATAATTTATCAAGCACTTTATTAATCTTTTCGTTAATAGAGAATAAGCTTGTGGTTTCTTTTGGATTTAAGCCAGGAACGTTATCTTCTTGGATATTACCAGTAGATTCCAAAACTTCGTAAAGATCAGGTCTACGATTTTGAAGTAATTCAGCAAAGGTACCTGCATAAGAACCATCTGTCTTTGTATAAAGTTCCTGTACATCTGTAACTACAAGTGTAGCTTTATAAATTTTTTGGTATGCTTCATATTCTTCTATAGATTTAGAATATCTCATAGCAGTATCAATCCATTTACGAAGATCCTCAATATTATTAAACATATTTCGAGCACCTTCTAATGAATTAGCATGAAGACTCTTGAGATGATCAAGAATATCTAATCGTACTGCTCGATATTTACCAGTACAATTTTGAACATCATCCACAATTTCCTGTTTTAATTTATCTATATCAGTCTTGAAGTTAAAACCATATACCTGTGCAATCTGATATGGTTGTAAAGGTACATTACCGGCGAGATTAAATTTCTTTGCTGATAAAGCGCAGAGGAATAATATAGCATCAAATAAACTTACTTTATCTACTACGTAAGGTAAAGAAATATAAATTTCTTTATATTCTTCCTGACGATCAATAATCATACGAATCGTATATGAAGTTTCATACATGATTTTTGCTAATTCATATGATACATCAATACTCATGTATTTGGTTAAAATAGAATTGAATTTATTATCATAAATCTTATTGAGTAATTCTGAATCTTCTATCCAATATGGATCTCCACCCGTAATAGATTTGTATTCCATACGATTAGCTTTATCCACTAATTCAGAACTTACATCTTTAGATTTGATATTAACCTTTTGGAAATAAATATCGTATGTTCTTTCAGGATCAATGATTTTATGAGCTTTACCATTCTCATCATAAATCGTTTTATAAATAATAATTGGATTTCCATTAGGATCTTTATAATAATCCTTCATCAGATAATACTTAAAGATATTCACATTATAGCCAAAGATATCTACGATATCAAATAGTACATTATTCGATGCTTTCTTCTGTAAAAGAATATTCAGTCGTTTTGCTATGATCCGTTGATA
>JAEWTV010000093.1 GCA_023397675.1 Bacillota bacterium
CATAACTACAAAAAACGGAATTAAGAAATAATAACCGTAACGGCTGTATTTATCCTTTTTTACAAGACTATTAGCCAACGCTAACCCCCCTATTTTCTCATATAGCCATATAAAAATAATAGCACAAACAAGTAAAGTTAATACCTTATATATCTCTCTATATATCTAATTTAAGCTGAAGTTAAGTCCTTCGCTTATACTATCTTTCCTTTGTAAATAACACATTTATATTCCAAATAATTGCCCTATTGATCCCGAAGAATCAATAGGGCAGCTATTATATGATTTGAATTACTGTATTTTAAGGTTAGGGAAATCAGTCTTAACCTTATCTTTGAACTTCTTAAGCATATCGTCCTTAGTTCCGAGCTTACCAGCGAGGTAAGTTTCAGAAAGGTTCAGCCAGTCATTGTTGATAACGTCATCCTGTTCAGTGAATATTGAACCGTTAATATCAGCTACCAATGGTCCATATATTTTGTAAGGATTCTGGTTCAAAGTCTTGTTTACAAATGAATCATCATTTGTAAGCTCATTGATGAGTTCAGTCTGATTTACGAAGTCACCAACATCTTTAGCCCACTGCTTAAGGTGATCCTTATCAGCTGTGAACCATTTTACAAATGCCCAAGCAACTTCTTTGTTCTGAGTCTTTGAGTATACGCCGTACCAAGTACCACCCCAGAACCATGACAGTGGTGATTTAGCTAATCCCCATCTACCCTGATCTTTGTGAGTCTTGTCGTTAGCATCGATTATGTTTGCAATACCCCAAGTAGGAATTGAGAAGAGGAGGTGCTTGTCATCAGCGATTGCTGCGTTCCAAGCAGGAGTCCAAGCTCTTATAGCTCCTTCATACTTACCATCTCTCATTTTCTTCATGAAATCGAGGTAATCAGTCATCTTCTGATCGATAACGAGATTGCTATCTTTGTCTACCCAACCAGCAGAACGTGCGCCTCTGTACATTTGGTAAACATCTTCAAAACCAACCCACAATTTAGCAACGCCTTTACTTGCATCAGAAAGCTTCTTAGCAGTTTCAAGCATCTTGTCTGATGAAGAAATCATATCAGCGATAGCTGCTGGATCATCAGTTCCGAGATATTTCTTAGCAACATCTCTCTTGTAACCGATTGCACCAGGAGTTCCCTGATGTGATAATGCTCTGAGTACTCCACCCTTATCTTTACCGATATCTACAGTGTAAGGGATCATAGTCTTTGTAACTTCTGCTGCATTGTATGGAGCAGCGCTGAGATCATCAAATACGCCTTCCATATTGATGAACTTCTTTGCGAATGCACTTTCAACTGCGAGAGCATCAGGCATACCTGAGTTTGCTCTTATAGCAGCTGACAACTTGTTCTGATATGCAAGCTGAGTGTCAGGAGTAACCTGTACATTGAAAGTAATGTTTGGTAATTCCTTAGCAATAGCTGTCTTCATGTTAGCTACTTCTGCCTGCTGGAAATGCCAGAAATTAAGTGTACCCTTTACATCTTTAATGCTAGTAGCTGCTGCTGGAGCGCTAGAAGCTGGAGCAGTTGTTGCTGCTACTGTTGAAGCCTCTGTGCTTGATGAACTGCTGCTGCTGCCACAGCCTACCATTACTGTTGCGAACATAAATACGCAAACAACTAATGCTAAGGCCTTAATGAGATTTGACTTCCTCATTTTCTAATCATCCTCCTTGTTTTGGATAATTTTTATTTATATTAATCCGCTTGAACTTAACCTTACGGTTTTGCTCTAGCAGAGTAATATCGAATGGCAGATTCTTCATCTGCCATAACAATACACACTATTTGAGAAATAAAAGGAGGCCCATTATAAAAAATTTTCCCGTAAATCTTAGTACAATAGGCTTAACCGAATCTTGCAGTTAAATTTTATAAGAAATCAGACCTATAAAAAATGGATTCTATTGCACTATGGTGTACCAGATTGTTTAGTTTAGAATGCAATAATGGACAACAATATATTTACCCTTAATTGTTATATCAATCCTCTGTATCTATCTATTATTATGGCTTGTCTGGCATTTTTGCCTTTAAATAGTTCGAGAATTTCTAAATCATTACGCTGGCACATCTTAACGCTTGGCATAAAAACAGCAATATTTTACCCCTTGTCAATACAATATATTGCACTATTCTCTATTATCACTATAATATAAATAGGGCTAAGTGAATATTTAACTAACGCTATTTAACTTAACCTAATAACTTTTACCCCATAACTTACCTAACAATATAAACATTAAATTTTTTCGACTCGTAAAATTTAACATAAATAAAGGATAAACCATTTTAGGTTTATCCCTTGGAATTAATACTTATCAATTCGTGGATTGCATTTCCCTGTATTCTGTCGGAGTAACCCCAACATATTTTTTAAAGAGCTTTGAGAAATAATGTGCGTCGGGAATTCCAACCATTTCAGCAATTTCATATGCCTTATACTGTACATCCTTAAGAAGCTCTTTAGCCTTTTCTATCCTTATCTCGTTAAGATAATCAACAAAGTTCTTACCCAGCTCCTTCTTGAACATTCTGCTGATATAATATGTACTAACATATATGTTTCTTGCAACCTCATTAAGAGTAACCTGCTCATTATAGTGTTCCTTAAGGTAGTCAATAGCTTTTCTAAGTATTAGCTTTATACTCTTGTTATTGAAACTATTTACCTTGGAAGCAACACTTATTGCTATTTCCTCAAGCAATTCATTCAAATCCTTAACATTGTCACACTTTTGTATCATGTTATACAGGCTTCCAATATCCTTTTTTGAATCGATTTTCTTGTCATTGTCTGCTACAGATATTGAGACCCTTATATTATTTATCAGAGAAATAGTATTCCAGTAGAAGTTTTTAAGGTACTCCATTCCAATCTTGTCAAAAGCTTCATCAATGTATCCTGTTATCTCATCAAGCTTCCCTTTCACTGCAATCAAATTACCCGTCTTAATTCCTTCGATAAGTGTTTTTTGATTCTTTTCCAGTATTGAGTAATCATCATATTTGAAGAATGAATCAAGGTCCTTATAGAATATTACCGAGTTATTTCCTATATAGAATTTGTGTTCCAAGGCTTCCTGACATTCCCTCAACTTTTCCGGCAGCTGCAGAGCTCCTTCACCTTCGGTGCTGACTGCAAGTGTAATGGTGAACCCGAAACAGTTTTGAATTATTTCCTGTATATAGATACTCTTGTTATTTATATCTTCGAAACTATCAACAGAACCATCAAGGGGCTGAACAATAAAAGCAATGAGGTTATTGTCCAGGGAAATGCTTATTACCTTAAACTTGTCTGAAAAAGCTTCATCAAAGGAATTAATTATACCAAACTGATAAAGGTGTTTGTTATATTGCTCTGTTTTGGCATCATCCTTACCTTCAATTTCATTTTCCGCAATAATAAGGGTAAACTTGTCTATTTCCAAATCCAATACTTCAAGATTTGCGTTAATTTCACTGTCATTTGTACTTATTTCATACATTATATTATATAGAAGACGTTCTCTTAAAACAGGTATATTTTGTTCAAATATCTTTTTGAATTTACCAAACTCAGCATCCTTATCCTTTTGAAACTTAAGCTCCTTAACCGCTCTTTTTATAACAGAGTTCAGTTCTTCTATTTTTGTAGGCTTCAGCAGGAAGTCAAAAGCTCCCAGCTTTATAGCTTCCCTTGCATAGTCAAAGTCCCTATAGCCGGTAAGAATGATAATTTTGCTTTGAGGTATGATATCTCTGATTTCCCTTATCATTGTCAATCCATCAACTTCGGGCATCTTTATATCAGTGATTATTATATCAGGATGGAGCTGGTTTATGAGCTTATATCCCTCCATGCCATCCGACGCCTCACCAACTACCTCACAGTCAAAAACTTTCCAGTTGACTGCATTCCTTAGGCCCTTTCTTATTATGGATTCATCATCAACTATCATAACCTTAAACATCTTTTTCCCCCTCATTGTTATCCAATCGGATAGGTACTGTAACTATTACCTTGGTATATTTACCAGGTTCGCTCTCAATTCTTAATCCGTATCTTTCTCCATAAAAAAGCTTTATTCGTCTGTTAACATTTTCGATACCTATGCTCTTATTCCTTCTTTTTGCCAAGTTTCTAAAATATTCATCATTTGTTTTTGCAAGACTTTCATTTATATCATTGAGCTCATACGGCTCAATACCTGCTCCGTTGTCAATAACTTCAATAATAAGTGACACATCATTTACGTAGGCTTCAAGGTAAATAGAGCCTTTATCGCGTATCCTGTCTATTCCATGGTAAACCGCATTTTCAATAAGCGGTTGGATAAGAAGCTTGGGTATTAGCACAGCTTCCGCTTCTTTCTGAAGGCTGGTGATAAACTCTATCCTATCCTCATAACGCTTTTTCATTATTAAAACATAGTTGTCTATATAATCGAATTCCTCTTTTAATGTTATAAGCTTGTCGTCCCTGCCAATACTTGCTTCCATCAAAGATGCCAGCGCCGTTACAGTATCGCTTATTTCAGGAACGTTATTTAACTGTGCCATCCAGTTTATCGATTCAAGCGTATTGAACAGGAAGTGTGGATTAATCTGGGCCTGTAATGCTTTTAACTCAGCCTCTGTTCTCGTTAGCTGCTCCTGATATATCTCTTTTACCAGATAATCAATTTCCTTTGCCATGTTATTAAAAGATTTATTGAGGAATCCAAGTTCGTCCTTCCTATCATCCTCATAACTGATAACGGGCTCCCCTTTCTGGATTCTGCTCATACCCTTTACAATCCTGCTCAAAGGCTTTGTAAAGTCAAAAGATATATAAACACTGAGTATAGATAGCATGATAACAGAAATAATACAAAGAATCACTACCCACTTTCCTAGGTTTCCGACTTCCTTGTACAACTCCTTAAGAGGTATATACGTTACAATTTTCCAGTTAGGATTCTTCATCGAAACGTAGGATATAAGTGAATCCGATTTAGAATCGGTAAAATATCCTCTTTTATCTTTAGCGCTTTTCTGTGTGATATCCTGCAAAAGCTGGCTGTCAGGTTGGTTCATACTTACTATAAGATCTCCGGACGAAGACATTATTGCAACATTTTGAACATCGGATGTATTAAGGCTTTTGTAAATAGACTCGAGGAATTCTTTTTCCATAAGAATCACGATAAGACCTATTTCATCATAGGAATCCATGTTTTTAATAATTCTTGCAAGATAAATATTCTTTACTTTCCCGTTCTTTTTATCCAAACACCATGTTAAATTCTCTTTACTCTCTCTTGCAAGCTTTCTTGTATCTTCGAAATTAACAATTTCATTTATACGTGTTTTTTTGCTGTTGTCGTCATAAGCGTTAGCCTCACCTCTGTTTGTATATAAACAGACAGACTGTGTTTCAGGCCTGGATATAACAAACTTTTTAAGCACCTGATTAATTTGGTTTTTAGTTTCATAGTTACTTATATCCCTGTTACGTTCAACGTCCATCGGTATTCCGCCCGAAGCAGGCTTGGCATTGGCATTTAAAAAATTGTACACTGTCTGATCATATAAAAATTCCTGAGATAAGATGTTAACATTGTTAGCATAGTCGTTCATCCTCAGTTCTATCATTCTTAAGATATCCTGAGAGGTGGCAATAAATTTATCTTCAATTATGCCTGAAGAAATCCTGTAGCTTATAAAGCCAATAAGAATCAGAGGTATGGTAATTTGTATATAAAGTACCAAAAGCAGCTTACTTCTTATGGATAGATTTCTATATATCTTAAGTGCTTTATTATTCAAAGCTGTTATCCTTTCAAGGGCATATGTTATTTGAAATTATTGATCTTATAAATTCTTACAGCTTCATCCCATATTTCTTGCGATTCCTTAGTACCATAAAGAAAATATGGGAAATTAGGAACTATAGTATTTTCCCAAACCGTTCTTTCTACAAAATGATCCGGAGGACCTACAAGTTCGTCAGCATTTTCAAGCAGCGAGCGGCCTTTCCGCATTAACGGGCTATAATTCGGGTTCAAATCATCACAATTGACATTGCATAGCATACCTGTCTGATTTGTAAACATATACGCAGAAACCTTTGATGTCAGAGCTTTTAGCAGTTTAATTGAAGCCTCTCTTTTTTTAGGATCCATTGAAGCTAACTTGCTCATATAAAACGTTCCGTTTCCCAAACCGTATAACATTGTATTTTTGGCAGTTTTATTATCATTAATATATGGGAAGGGTACCAGGTCAACTCCCTTATCATTCTTAAGATTGCCTATAAACCATGAACCCTGGACTATCATCGCAGCGTTATTATTTATAAAAAGGTTGTTTCTTTCATTGTCGGAAAGCGTAAAGGCATTATCCGGGAATGCATCGGCTTTGTACAATTGTTTCATGTATTTCATTGCTTCTGAATAACAGTTATTAAAACGACCATCTCTGTATGGATTTTCAACTTCTGCCTTAGAACCTAGCTTTGCAACAAGATTCTGATAAATAAACGATCCTTCTGCAGAAGCATTATAAGCAATCGGAGTAAGCCCTTTCTTTTTAAACTCCTTGACTGCATTCATCAGCTCATCAAATGTTTCAGGTACTTTTATCTTATAAAAGTCAAACTGCTTTTTATTTATAAAAAGCCCTTCGTAAATTATTTCAAATGGCAGACCATAAATTTTATTATTAAATGTTGTAAAACCCCACATGTCTTTCTTGAAGCTGTTTTTCCAATCAGGGTCCTCGTTTAATATATCTGTTAAATCGGCAACTCTATCCTTATTAATGAGCATACGAATATCAGATCCAGGCCATATTCCAAATACGTCAGGTTCGTTCCCTGAAGCAAAATCGGTTTTTACCTTCGGCAAAAAATCTCCTCCAAAGACCGATTCATTTATTACTTCAATATCCTTGTTTTCTGACATAAATTTATCAAGGATTTGCTGCAGGGTATCTGCATTAGAATCTAACCCTCCCCAGCTGCTGACAAAACGGAGTTTTATTTTATCATCTTCCTCGGGGGCCAAACTATGATTATTTATATCGGAGGTGCAAGACGTAAAAGAAAAGAAAAGCGTAGTTGCCAATATTAATGCACCTATTCTGGTCCATCTTCGGATCATGCAAAAATACCCCCTGGGAAAAATAAATTCTAATCTAATATAATAAAACAAAAACAAAATATATGAACAATTATATAACACTTCATGAAAATTTAACAGAAAAAAGTCAACGCCAATTTATAACGCTTATTGAGGGTCTTTGTGAATTTCACTTATTTCTTCCAATAATCCATCAAGGCCTTTTACTTTACTTAGGATTATTTCAGCAAACTCCTTTTCCTGAGATTCTCCCTTTACCTCGGATAATATTTCTGCATACCCCTTAATTGTTGCTATTGAATCCTTTAACTCATGTATAACGTCGTTTGTGCCTTTTTTTATTAAAATGTCAGACTTGTCTGATTCAAGCTTTTGCGAATATGTTCTTTCAGCGACACCATTAATTTGTTTATATACATCCTTATAAATACCCTTCTCTTCAAATGGCTTGAAATCCTTTGTTCCCATACTGTCCGCTCTTTTGACAATATTACGACATGGAAGCACTCTCTGAGCATAAAAATACCCAGACATAAAAATTATTAATAGAATAATTATTAATGTAATTATGCCATAAGAATCAAGATTATAAAAAAAAGAAAAAGCACTTTCAATACTCAGTCTTCTAATACCCTCATGATAAGGAAGTCCAAGGTAATACGTATAACTTTCCCTTCCATCTTCAATATCTTTATTTAAAGCAAGATGTGTGTTATTGCTTATAATGTTGTAGTTTAAAGCATCTGAAAGCTTGTTAATGATCTTACCGCTATTTGGAACACCATATTTTTCTGGTATTTCTGCAGGTTTGAAGATACTCGATACCTCCGTGCCATCTGAGCCGACAAATTGTATCCACCCGTTTAGTTTTTGCAAATCACTTACAAGCTCATCATTAATAGTTACTTTTTCCTTACTGTCTAATTTATTTTTAAGTTCGGATAGAGCATTTTCATACTCCATATTGTGTCCGGCAGTTGAAATCACTACATATAAGACATTATATAGAATAACAGATAATAAAGCTATTCCTGAAAATATAACCGCTGTTTTCCACTTCACTGTATAATCCTCCAAAGTATTATCTGTTAGGACAAGACCAAGCTAATTTTATATTGTGCGAAACATATTTTCAATATTAACAACACCTAATTAATTATCAATACCTATTTCTCAAGGCCATATTCAAGAAGCTTGATAGCGTCATCCCATTGATCTTGTTCAGTACTTTTCATTTCAACGGCAATAACCTTTTTACCGCCTTTCTGCGCTGAAGATACAAGGCAATAGCCGGCTTCTGAAGTATGCCCAGTTTTTACTCCAGTGGCATATTTATAAAAGTGACTGTCATTTTCTAATATAAGCTTGTCTGTATTAATCCATGTTCTTACACTGCTTTTATCTTTTTTATTAAACGCTGAGTTATGCTTCATACTATATACAGGGGTATTTACTACCTCGCAGAAATAAGGGTATTTAAGTGTTTCACGGGTAATTAGCGAGAGATCTTTTGCAGTGGTAAAATGTTCACTGTTATGATACCCGTCAGGATTGATAAAGTTGCTGTTTTTTGCACCAGCTTTCCTTGCCCGCTGATTCATCATACTGCAAAAATATTTAACTGCGCCATCAATGTTCATTTGAGGATTTCCGCTTACTTTTCTTGATACATTTACTGCAATGACATAAGCTGCGTCATTGCCCGATGGAAGCAAAAGTCCCTTTAGCAGATTTGCCATTGTAATTTTTTCACCATACTCCAGACCTGCCTTGCTGGAATTTATCCCGGCCCGGTTCGCTTCATCACCTACAGTTATAACATCTTCAAGCTTATAGTTTTCAAGTGCCAACAAAGCCGTCAGGACTTTTGTAGTACTTGCGGGATACATTTTTTTATCCGGGTTTTTAGTGTATAAAACATTTCCCTTAATATCCGTAACTATTGCACTTTCTGCATTAATAGCAAGCTCGTTATAAGTACCAGCTTCAGAGTTCCCGGTTTTTATCTCACCCTGGTATTGTATAAGTTTGTTCGGCGCTTGCGGGCCTTCCTTGCTGGAATCTGCCATGGTACTGACAAGATATGTAACTGCTGCAATAATGGATATACAGAAAATAATAAATCTAAAGGGCTTTTTCATAGTACCTCTCCGTTCTGTTTTTTATAAACCTCCAATTAGCAAGGCTAAATAAAGTTTATACTGAGGTTCTTAATGAAAAAGTGCCTAAGTTATAAATAATTTATTAAGATTTTATAAAGAAAGCTTTACTTCAAAGGTTGTACTGTTATCACCCGTAGCGACGGAAATGCTTCCGCAATGCAGCTCAACAATGTTTTTTGCTATTGCAAGGCCAAGGCCTGTACCTCCTGTCTGCTGTGATCTTGATTGCTCAGCCCTGTAAAACCTGTCGAATATATAAGGTATATCCTTTTGCGATATAGGTGTCCCATAATTTGTTACCTTTACTACTGCATTACTAAGGTTCACCGATAGTTCTATATCTATATATTTACCTTCACTGCCGTACCTGACGGCATTTGTGATGAGGTTTTCAAAAACACGGGCTAACAGGTCTCCATCAGCAATAATTGCAATCCTCTCTTTAGGAATTGAAAGCCTGCACTCCATACCCGACTCTTTAAATACTGGAAAAAATTCCTCGGTAAGCTGCTCCAAAAGGCTTCCCAGATTAATTTCAGATGTTTTCAGTTTCATTCCGCCATAGCTTATTCTTGTAAAGTCAAATAGTTCATCAATAAGCCTGTTAAGCTTTTTGGATTTTTTAAAGGCTATTCCTGCATAATGCTTAAGTTCATCCTCACCCCTGTATTTATTATTGACAATAAGCCCAAGGTAACCAAGTATGGACGTTAAAGGTGTCCTCAAATCATGGGAAACACTTGTTACAAGTTCGTTCTTGGTTCTTTCTGCATTTCTTTCATCTTCTATCGAAGACTTAAGTTTTTCAGTCATGCTATTTATATTATTAGCAAGTTTCCCCAGTTCATCAGTGGTTTTAACTGCTATTCTGGTATCGAGGTTTCCCTGTGAAATCTCCCGCACCGATTCAGAAATCTCTTCAATATATTTAATTGTCCGTTTAAATAAAAGTAAAAAGATAAGTAAAAATAACAGCACACCCAGAATTATCATAACAGGCTGTATTCCTACATGCCTGTACATATAGCTGAAAAGGCTGGTTGCTATGCCCCTGCGGTATAAAAGAAATGCGCTCCCTAATAAAAGGAAACATGAAGCCACTGATATTACTGCACTTAATAAAAAAATCAATAAAACCTTCAATCTCAATCCCATATGAAACCTACTTTTCTATTTTATAGCCTACACCCCAGACGGTTTTAATATATTGCGGCTTTCTGGGATCATCCTCTATCTTTTCCCGGATATTTCTTATATGAACCATTACAGTATTGTTTGAGTCAAAGTACTGCTCCTTCCAAATCCTTTCAAATATCTCTTCGGCACTGAAAACACGGCCCCTGTTACCTGCAAGCAAATAGAGTATTTCAAATTCCGTAGGAGTGAGAATGATTTCTTTTTCATTTAATAAGACCTTATGACTGACAGGGTCTATGGCAAGATTATTAATAAATATATTTTTAGAATCTTTCAGTGCAGTTTGAGGATTCAGATACAAAAAGCGTCTTAGCTGGGATTTGACTCTTGCAATAAGCTCCAAAGGGTTGAAAGGCTTGGTCATGTAATCATCTGCACCTGTACTTAAGCCCATTATTTTATCAATATCTTCAGACTTGGCACTAAGCATTATAATCGGCAGATTCCTGCTGCTTCTTATATGTCTGCAGGCCTCAAGCCCATCCATACCAGGCATCATGATGTCGAGTATAACAAGATGGAAAGCTTCTGCATCCAGCAGTCTCAATGCATCAGTGGCATTATTGGCCTTTGTTACCTCACAGCCTTCATTTGTAAGATATATATCGATAAGGTCAGCTATTTCCTTTTCATCATCAACAACAAGAATTTTTGGTCTTTCCATGCTCTTCCCTCTTATCTTTTAATGTTAACAACATTATAACGCATCAGAAGAATTTTTTTCAAAACTAATTGTGTTAATATAGTGTTCTAGCTCTTCCCTCCTGCGGCTGTCCAGCGACTTTACGAATTGTACAAACCTCTGCTGCCATTCCCTGTCTGCCCGGAGGTCTTCTGCTTCAATCATTGAAATGTTACACTTTCCATCCCTTAGCTCCTCATAAAAAACAACCTTTCCAAGTATGGACAGTTCAATATCTCCCAGTTGGGAAAACACTTCAAGGAATTCGTCCCCATAAAAGCAATCAGATTCAAGTATGTCGATAAAATCGTCAACACATTGAACATGGGACATAATTATATCCGCTTTTTCTGCTGCCGACTTGCATTTTGTTAGTTCCTTAAGCAATGATAAGAATGATCTTTCACTTAATCTTTCGCCATCCTCTAAAGCGACTGAATTACTATGTTCCAACGGTTTTTCCGTTATGCACATTATCATTTTATCAAGACCGTTAACTTTAATTGAGCTTTTAAGCGCAGCCAGGAACACATCCTTATAACGCATTATATAGTCTATTTGTTCTAAAACCCTTATGTCAAGTTCCCGAATTATTGTTTGAAATACTTCATCTATATTTGAATGCAGTTGTGGTTCAGCCACTGTGGTTAACCAGTTATTCAACCGTTCAAACTGTTCCTTTGAAAGCAATAGCTGCCTGGTCGGGTGTCCGGAAAGTACCGAAAACACCGCATTGTTTATTGTCAATTCAAATATATTGATTAGGCATTTGCCGTAATCGATATTATATACCCTGCCATAACACTTCAGTATACTTTTTATTTTTTCAATATCAAACAACCTGCACACCTTTGTCTCCAGGTTAAGAGTTTCTATATAGTTTTTCATGTAATAGACTCCGCGGACATTCCAATCATCAAAAACAAGAGGATAATCTATGCTTGCTACCGAATCATGTGGAGCAAACATTATATTAAACCCGTTGAAAAACGTTGGAATGGACTCAATTGTAGCATTATAGGCTTCAATCGGGATATCCAGACGTATTTTATTCATTTCAGCAACCAGTCCCCTGATTTCTTCAACACAGTTTGTAACCTTTTTTATTCCAGCATAGTAAATTTCGTCAAGAGGCTTTGCTTTTAATAACGCAATACACTCCTCAGGACTGCTGCAATCAGCCAATCCTGCATCCACCGAATAGCAAACGGAATTCATAAGCATTTCTGCGGTATCAACTTTTATCGAAGTACTTTCACCTTTGGTGTATCTAATTATAAGTTCCTTAAGTAAAAGCACCATATCCAACCCGATACGATCTATGACAGGTTTTTCAATAAGCCCTTCACTAAAGCCTTCACGGAGAAGTGAGATCATAAACTGCGTTTTGCTTAATCTTTCCTTTTCTATACTTCCTTTAACCATAAGGGTTTGTTGCAGACTTTTATAATTCATTGGCATCCCCCCCTGGAGTAAGGAAATCCTTCTGTTCCTTCTCTTTAAAGAACTTGACTATATTATCAAAGTGCAATCCTTTTAATAGCTCAAGACTGCCATGGCACTCATTATTGAACGTTTCACTCATTTTCTCAATGAGCTCTTCATCCCCGGCTTTGTCATCAGTCTCATTTTTTAAAAAATAAAATATTTCATGAAGCTCGTTCAAAGTTGGTACATAATTTTCATCATTAATAAAAGGAGATGTACAAAAGGCTTTTATCAATTGTTTGGTAGCTTCTATCCCAAGCTCGATTCTTCCGCAACCCTTAAGTACGGTATTTCGCATATTTATAATGCTTTTCACTTCTTCTTCAGTAAGAGATAAACCATTTTCCGCGGTTTCAATGTTAATAGCCAGTATATCATTTACCTGATTATCCATAAGCCCTGTTTCAAGTGAGTGTAACACTGCCGGTAAGAACATTTCATATACCTCCTGAAAATTTTTTATTAAGTCATTGACAATTTTATTGATATGTGATATAGTATATTTTGGGAAGTTGTTGTTTGTTTTGCCATTATACATCTTCTCTTTTTCATTGTCAACAAATTAATATCGCATTTTCGGTTGGGCGGTTAATCCGTTTTCAAGACATAAAACATCCAGGGTGGGAGGTTTAAGACTTTCTGCTTTTTTTGTGTTCTTTTTTAGATATCAACTTATTTATGGAGGTTACTATGTCTCAAATGGTTTTATCTGCACTGATTTTTGTTGCAGCTTACATTCTTATAATATGGGATAAATTCGACAGGACGGTTATTGCTCTGGCAGGGGCTGTTCTCATGGTACTTACAGGAATACTCCCTCAAGAAAAAGCTTTCGAGAAAATCGAATACAATACTATCGCTCTTCTGGTTGGAATGATGATAATGGTCATAATAACCAAAAGGTCTGGGGTTTTTGAATACTTAGCTGTTAAAACGGTAAAACTCGTCAAGGGTCAGCCTGTTAAAATAATTATTGTTCTTTCACTGGTTACAGGCCTGCTATCAGCGGTGCTCGATAACGTTACTACAATATTATTGGTTATCCCCGTAACCCTAAGTATTGCAAAAGATCTTCACATCAATCCAGTACCTTTTATAATATCGGAGGTATTTGCATCAAATGTCGGAGGAACCGCAACGCTTATAGGCGATCCTCCTAATATTATACTAGGTAGCTCAGTGGGCCTTACCTTTATGGATTTTATAAAAAACACCGGTGCAATAGCTATTTTATTGCTGCTGTTGTGCACCTATATTATGGTGCTGATCTATAAAAAGAAGCTGGTAACTACAGAGGATGCTCGTCTTAAAATAATGCAGACGGATGAAAGCAAACTGATCAAGGATAAAAAACTGCTTATCAAAAGTGCTTTTGTCCTCTCTTTGACAATAATTCTTTTTATGCTTCATGGAGTAACGGGCTATGAATCCTCAACGGTTGCCATTGGCGGTGCAGTTCTACTGTTGCTTATTTCGCGCATACGCCCCGAAAAGGTGCTGCATGAAATAGAATGGAAGACCATACTATTTTTTATAGGCTTATTCGTTATGGTTGGAGGAATAGAAGAATCCGGACTCATAAAAGAACTTGCAAAAGGAGTCCTGGATATAACAAATGGAAACCTCACACTTACAACACTCTGCATTCTATGGGTGTCTGCAATAGCTTCAGCATTTATTGACAATATACCATTTGTGACTACAATGATTCCTCTTGTAAAAGACATGGGTGCCATGTCCGGAATGAACCTTGGTCCGGTCTGGTGGGCACTATCTCTGGGAGCTTGTCTTGGAGGAAACGGAACTTTAATAGGAGCCAGCGCAAATGTCGTTGCTGCAGGAATAGCAGATGAGCATGGGCATAAGATTTCCTTCAGACAATATTTCAAGGTTGCCTTTCCGGTAATGTTGGTTTCAATTGCCGTGTGTACAGTTTATTTGATCATTTTCTATCTATAAAGCAAAAGCTCCCTGCTACAGGGAGCTTTTGCTTATTTAAGTTAAGTTATTCTTTACAGCCAAAACCACCGCCAAAGATTCCATTATTTCCGCAGCAGCAGAATATGATTATAATTATTATAATTATCCATATCCACCAAAATCCGCCGAAACCAGCAGCAGCAACAACAGGACGATCATCAGACATATAAGTTAACCTCCTTCATTCAATTGTTTTTACCAACCTAGCAGGTAGCTCCAAGAACACCTACTCTGCGAGGACACCAGAAAAGTAACAAGAAGAGAATAATAAACCACAAAATTATGTCATTGCAGAAGAATCCTCCACACCTTTCTTCCATAATTTCTACCTCCTGATATAATGAGCAATTTTTTACCTAGTTCATAGTATGCCGGCGGTTACGTTTATGTTAACTTTTTATTATATAGGATGAAGTAAATTTCTTATATCATTTACATTTCTAAAGCCAAATGCAAATGGGTATCAAATCAGAATTTACTTTATCCTATTACAGATGTAATAAGTTGAATTAAAATCATGATCATACCATCATGGCCGGCATTAAGGACATGATGCATATTAATGCTTAATTCAACTTATATGTTAATGAAAAAAGGCAAGAAAAAACCTGCCGGTTTATTGCAGCAGGTTAAAGTAAAATTCCTTATGAGTTTTTTAGTTAATTCCTTCTATCAGCGGGGATAAATCCTTTAAATAGTAGATGTACAGCTTATGAAGGGGTCTCGTCATTGCCACATAAAGCAGTTTGGCATCAAGCTCACTTCCCTGATACTCAGTGCTGCTTCCGTTTGATATTATTACTGCATCAAACTCGAGCCCCTTTGAAAGATAGGACGGTACTATTACTATACCACCTTGATATACCTTTTCCTTTCCGGTAATCAAGTGTATCGTTTCATCATATTTTTTGAGTATGTTAAACAGGGCTTTGCACTCATCTATTGTTTTGCCAATTACCGCAACAGAGCTGAAACCGGCCTTTTTTAGGCGTCTTAAGTTTTCTCCAATTTCAGTGTACAGCTCCGAGGTGTTTTCCATCCTAATTATATCAACCTTGTCACCATGCCTTATAACAGGCTTTGCAATAACAAGATTCCTGTCCTTAACCTTGGAGATTACCTTATTGGCAGCATCCATAATCTCAACAGTCGTCCTATAGCTTTGTTCCAGTGTAAGAAAGCCGCTTCTTCTGTCATCAAAAACCCGTTCCCGAACCTCTTTCCAGTCCCTGATTCCCCTATATGAGTGAATACCCTGGCAAAGATCGCCCAAAATGGTGAAAGAACTGTCTTTTACAATCTTTTTTAGTACATATAGCTGAAATACGCTAAAATCTTGAGCTTCATCGATAACTATGTGCCTTACGGGAATTTTCTCATCCATACCATGTATCTTGAATTTTAAATACGTTATCGGAGCTATATCTTCAATTTCAACAAACCCTGTATCCAGATTTCTTTTTGTATATTCCCTTGCAAAGGTGATAAGCTCCGGATCTATCCTTCCGGCTATAGCTTCCCTGAAAATTTCCTCATTATTTATAAAATCCACATAATACTCATAAGGGCTTAATTTTGAAATCCTACCGATATACTCATTTACAGCAGTTTTTGATGATTTTTCAATATTCCCGATCATTTCATTTTTCTTGTCAATTGTTTTTATAATCAGCTGCTGTCTTTTATCTGAATCAGGCATTGCCATTTTAAAGAAAGCAAGCTTCTTGTCACAATCCTCTTCAATATCGCTTATTATAGAGTCCTTCATCCCTTTGAGCCTATTGGACAGATGCTTCTTGATTTCGTTTATTCTCCAGGCGAAATGCCATTTACTATAGGATTTAAGGAACAGGTCGTTAATCTCCTCATATGTAAAAATAACCTTTGAGCCGATTGTAAAATCTTCTTTGGGTATAAAAGTCTTTTCTACAATGCTTACGTAATCGTCCATTACTTCCTTAAAATCAATGGATGTCTTAAGCTCTGAGGTTCGCCTTATAAGCTCGTTAACTCTTTTGTCCTCTTCACTTCTATCCTTGTCGACAAATAGGGTCAGCTTTTCGTTTGCTTCCCTTATCTTAAGCTTTTTTCCCAGAAGCTCCATTGCAAACTCCTCAAAGGTAGTCTGCTTGACTCTTTCAACCCCAAGCTCCGGCAAAACCTCTGAAATATAGTTAAGAAAGAGCCTGTTAGGAGCAATTATCATAAAGTTCTCAGGCTTAAAGCTCTTTTCAAATGCATATATAAGGTATGCTATCCTGTGAAGTGCAATCGTAGTCTTGCCGCTTCCCGCCGCACCCTGAACTATGAGAGGTGTCCACATATCTGCCCTTATAATCTCATTCTGCTCCACCTGTATTGTTGAAACTATTTCCTTGAGACGGTTATCGGCGCTTGCTCCAAGATAAGATTGAAGGAATTCATCATTTGTAGTAATATCAATATCAAAAATTTCATCAAGCTTGCCTTCATTAATTGAGAACTGGCGTTTAAGCAGAAGATCCCCGGCAATTTGCCCGTCAGGGCATTCATAATGAGAGTCTCCAAGCCTTCCTTCGTAATAGAGGTTTGATATTGGAGCCCTCCAGTCAACAATTATTATCTGCTGATCCTCATCTCTCGATAAGGACATTTTTCCTATATAAAGCTTTTCAAGTTTTCCTGAGTCCTTTTCCCTGAAATCAACTCTCGCAAAATAGGGCTTGCTCCTGGCTGTTACGAGATTCCTTATTTTGAGCTCAAGACTGCCCTGTATCAGAGTATTAACCATGCGGTCTATGTAGCTTTGGCTGCTTTCTACATTGTAATGCCTTTTGGCATAATCTACATCAGTGTCTAACTTTTCCTTCTTCTTTAAAGCATTGTTAAGGCTCTTTTCAACATAATCTATTGTATAGTTGCATCTTTCAAGCTCTTCCTTGTAATGTCGGTGCTTTTTTGCAGGCATAGCATCACCCCCTTTTATTAGCATTTACATGAATTTCTATTTTAATTGATAAACCCAAAAAAATAAAGCCCAAAAAAATTTATTAATATATTCTAATGATAAAGAGAATAGCCAGAAAAATAAAATAAAGTTCAAATAATATAAATTATCGTCAAATTCAAAGCTTTACAAAAACAGCATTGACATTTTATAATGAAATTCCAAACACCAGTTCGGTAAATTAATTTACAGTTGATAATGTACAATGTACAATTAAGTGCAAATATCAGGTTGATTTAAAGTTTACAACGTACTTTTTTATAACTTGAATAACGGAGGTTTAGTATGATTAACGGGAAATATAACAGAAACATTTTTGAAATGAAAGCCATGATACTTATGAACAACAAACTGCCTGTAACACCTGATAATCTGCACAAATTGGACAGTTTATGGGACAGCAACGGAAACTATGACCCCGCAAACATAAAACCTCTTATTGATATGATAAAATCTGCTTCAAACGCTTGAAATTCAAATTCTTAAGGCTCCGAAAACGGAGTCTTTTTTTTAATGAAACAGTAGCCTGGCATATATTACATCCTTAGCCATGAATTATTAATGTATCAAATATTGCATTTAAACATATAATGTACTATAATTAATACAATCTTAATATATCTCAAAAAGGAGGTATATACTATGCTAAGCTGCTCTTGTTGTAATTATTATAAAGAAATAGCCTCTTCAGAAAATTCTCAAGAATGCAATATGCATGTGTGCGAATATGCAAATTTTACTTTCCCAAATGACATTGATGAACTTTCGGATTACCCTTGTAACATATCAAATATTATTGCATGATGGTAGGGTTGGGGGACAGTTCCCTAACCCTTCTTTCTTCATGCCCTTTTTTTCTGCTATAATTATAACAAATCCCTACCTTTAAGGAGTACATAATGAGAAGTATTCTTCTGATTGAGGATGACAAAGCTCTTTCGGCGGGCATTGAATATGCCCTTAAGAGCGAAGGCTTTGATGTAAATACTGCAGCAACTTTGGAAAACGCCCGGCAGCTGATAAAAAATACTGACTACAGCCTGCTGCTTCTCGATGTCATGTTGCCAGACGGTAGTGGCTATGATTTTTGCCGCGAAATCAGGAGGCAATCCCATATTCCCATTATTTTTCTCACTGCATGTGATGAAGAAGTAAATATAGTTTTGGGTCTTGATATGGGCGGAGATGATTACATAACAAAGCCTTTCAGGCTTAAAGAGCTTGTTTCAAGAATAAATGCTATACTCCGCAGGGCCAGCAGTTCATCTCACGAAGAAGCAAACCTTTTGGCTTCAGATGATATTCAAATTTTTACACTTGAAGGAAGAGTAAAAAAGAGTGGTACCGAAATACTACTTACCACCCTTGAATACAGGCTTTTGCTCACAATGGTCAAGCACCCCAATCAGGTATTAAGCCGCAATTCGATATTAGAAGCCTTATGGGACTTTGCCGGTGAATTTGTTGATGATAATACACTTTCAGTATATATAAAAAGACTCAGAGAAAAAATAGGAGACAACCAGGATGAGCACAGGTACATTACTACAATAAGAGGTGTGGGGTACAAATGGAACTGTGGTGTCAGGGGAGAAAAAAATGGGCATATTTAAAAATCCGGAGCTTAAGGGCATAGTGGTAAAAATGATTATTCTGCAGCTGCTTTTTTCGGCAGCCTTGTTTTTTGTTTCAGGCAGTGGCTTCAATGATTTGAATTCAGAACTTACCCAAAGGAATCAGGCTCTTGCAGGAAAGATTCTTTTAAAGCACCCCGAGCTTGAAAAGGACATTATCGGAATAATTACACAGCAAGCCACTCCCGAAGAAACAGCCAGCGGAAAACAAATACTACAGCAGTATGGTTACGATTTAAATTTAGAAAAAGATTCACATCCGCTCTTAAAAAAAATATACATAAACTTTGAAACAAAAACGCTCTTATTTGTATTGCTATGGTTGATACCCATAATAGCCCTTATTTCTTTAGAGTATGGAAAGCTTTATAAAAAAGTAAGACAAATATCAAAAGCCTCTGAAAAAGTCATTGAGGGCAATCTCGAAACACCACTGCCTGAAAGCGGCGAGGGTGACTTCGACATACTGGGACATCAGTTCAACCAAATGTCTCAAAGGCTAATAAGAAGTGTTGATAGAGAAAAACAGGATAAGATTTTTTTAAAAGAAACCATATCAAATATATCACACCAGCTTAAAACACCTTTATCCTCCCTCATAACCTTTAATGAGCTTATGCTTGGCGAAAAAGACATGGATGAAAATACAAGACAGGATTTCCTTGAAAAAAGCAAGGCACAACTTGTAAGAATGGAATGGCTTATTGCAAATCTTTTAAAGCTTGCAAGACTTGAGGCAGGAGCAATCCAGTTTAAAAAGGATAAGCTTGACTTAAGTCAGCTAATTGATGCTTCCATAAACATTTTGTCTCCCAGAATTGCACAAAAGGATATAAACGTGACGGTCGACAATTCTTCAAGAGTCTATTTGATCGGTGACAGCGACTGGACCTCTGAAGCCGTTGTAAACATAGTTAAAAATTGCATTGAACATACTGGCATTGGAGGCAGCATTAAAATAAAGCTTACGGAAACATCTTTATTCAGCAGTATAAACATTAATGATAACGGGTGCGGCATTGACAACAGGGATTTGCCTCACATTTTTGAAAGGTTTTATAGAGGAAGCAGCAATACAAATCCCGAGGGAATAGGTATTGGGCTGTCCATTGCAAAACTTATAGTTGAAGGACAAAACGGAACCATAACCGTAAAAAGCACATTAAATAAAGGTACCGAATTCGAGATTACCTTCCTTAAAAGTGTAATTTAGCCTCTTTATATTAGTCTTACTAAATTGTAAGACAATTTGTCACCCTCAAGTAATATACGAACATTATAATTGAGTTATAAATTACGGCGGGAGGAAATATCATGGAAATTGCAAGAACATTTGATTTGTGCAAAAGTTACGGTGAAGGCGAAACAAAAGTTGATGCAATAAAAAATATAAATGTATCAATAAATCAGGGCGAATTTATAGCAATTGTCGGCCCAAGTGGCTCGGGCAAAAGTACACTGCTCCATCTTCTGGGAGGGGTTGACAGGCCTACCTCTGGAAAAGTAATAGTTGACGGGCAGGACATTTACAGCCTCAATGAAAAAAAGCTTGCAGTATATAGAAGAAGAAATGTAGGCTTTGTATTCCAGTTTTACAATCTTATCCCGGTACTGACAGCTGAAGAGAATATTACCCTGCCCCTGTTATTGGATGGCAGGAAGGTGGACAACGACCACCTCGAGGAAATACTTGGACTTCTAGGACTTAGAGACAGACGCAATAATCTGCCATCTGAGCTTTCCGGCGGCCAACAGCAAAGAGTTTCAATCGGAAGGGCTTTGATTTACAGGCCTTCTATCATACTTGCAGATGAGCCTACAGGTAATCTTGACAGTAAAACAGGAAAGGAAATTATAGACCTTTTAAGGTTTTCGGCTAAAAAGTATCACCAGACCCTTGTAATAATTACTCATGACCTTAATATTGCGGCACAGGCTGACCGTGTCATAACAATTGAAGACGGAATGACCGTAATGAATGAGGTGACAGGGTCATGAAGAATTATACTTCCATTACATATAAGTATCTGAAGGTTCAAAAAAAACGTACCATACTTACGCTCCTTGGGATAATTCTGTCGGTGGCTCTTATTACATCAATCGGAACCATGATAGTAAGCATGCAGGATCAAATGCTTAGAGAGGCCATCAGGTCAACCGGTGATTACCATGCAATTTTTAAGGATATACCAGCTGACAAGGTTAAAATTATTCAAAATCATACAGGCATTAAATTCTCTTCCGTTATCAGACGTGAAGGCTTTGGTGCATTATCACCTATAGTAAACGATAAAAAAGATGCATATATGCCACCTTATAAATATCTGAGTATAAATTCATACAGCAAAAACACCTTTGATTTACTTAATATTAAGCTAAACACCGGAAGGCTTCCTCAGAATTCACATGAAATAGCTGTAGACAGCCTGGCACTTAAGAATATTCCGAACAACCCCAAGCTTGGAGATACAGTAAGATTCGATATGGGGAAAAGGTATGCCGAAGGCCGTGAACTGGACAGTGTTTCTTTTGCGAAGGATGAAGAATTCAAGAAGGTTTCTCAGGCGGAATATACTATTGTAGGCTTGCTGGAGCCAAAAATGATACTTAACAGCGGAATTATAACAAGCGGTATAGCTCTGCTGGACGAAACACTGGACAAAAGCAGGACATATGACATATATGTAAAAATAGATTCAAGTTCTGGAATCAAGGAAAAATTGGACACTATCGCAAAGGACCTTGGTCTTCAGTTAATAGACGGAAGGTATGAGCAGCTTGATTTTAACGAAAGCGTACTAAGGGTGCAGGCTCAAAGTGTAAACAGTGCATTGAATTCAAGCCTTATACTTATACTGGTTTTCCTTATAGTACTTATTATATTTTCAACTGCAGCTGTTATTTATAATGCATTCCATATATCTGTACTGGAACGGATTTCACAGTTTGGTATACTTCGCTGCACAGGAGCATCACCGGGTCAGATAAGAAAGGTTGTCTGGAAGGAAGCAGTTTTTCTGTGTATTATAGGCATACCTGTAGGTTTTGGATGCGGGATACTTGCAATGAATATTGTGTTGTACATTATCAGTACGATTGGCTTTGGAGCCCTTGGTTTTCTCGGCGATTTAAGGATTATTATATCGGTTCCGGTTTTGCTAATCAGTACTGTTCTCGGAGCTGCCACTGTCTTTATTGCAGCAACAGGACCCGCAAGACAGGCTGGAAGGGTTTCACCTCTCGAGGCTGTCAGGAATACGGGAAGTTATAAGAAGGAAAACTTCTCTAAAGTGAGAAAAAAGAGCTTATTAAGCCGGTTTATAAATATTGAAGGACAAATAGCCTTCAAGAATCTCCGCAGGAATAGGAAAAGGTTCAAAATAACAGTTTTTTCAATGGTTATAAGTATAATAATGTTTATTGTTTTTGGAAGCTTTGCAAGTTCAGTTTTTAAAATAGGGGCAGTAGAAGGCGATATTGGTGTCGACTATACACTTCAGGTGAATGACCAAAAGAACTTTAGCCAAAGTGAGATTGACCAAATAAAAGCTATTCAGGGTGTTGAAGGAATTTATAAAAATATAATTCACCATGCCTCAGTATTCGTACCAAAAGACAAGATTAACCGGAAGTTTTCAGATTTTTATCCTTCAGCGGTAAGCATTGTAAAAGATAATAAAATTCACCTTCAAAACTGCAATATTATTGCTCCGGGGGATGACGGGCTCAATGAACTTAAGAAATATCTAAAGGCAGGCAGCATTGATGAAAAAGCATTAAACAGCGATAACGGGGTTTTGCTGCTGCAAACAAGTAAATTCTACACTAAAGACAAGTCTGCGGTGTTGGATGTAACGGATTTCAAGCCGGGCGATACCTTAACTTTGTCAGTGGGAGAAGGCACAAATGATGAACAAAATATTAAAAGTGTTGAGGTAATGGGGCTTGTAGAGAAAAGCATCTCAGCCACAAAACAGGATTATGCGTTAAACGGCGGAATCTATCTTATTACGACTGAAGAAGTTTATAAAAAAATAGTTGGTGATAATGATTATTCGTATCTCGGTATCAAAATGCAGGATGGTGCAGACAGAAAAGCCATAAATGATTACCTGTCAAAGCTGAGTAAAGAATCAAGATACTATTATAATGATATTTCAAAAAGAAACAGTGAAAATCAAAAGAGTGCGACTGCTGTAAGTATATTTGTGTACGGATTTGTAGGGGTAATAACACTTATAGGCTGCCTTAATATTATCAATACGCTAAGTACAAACCTTATATTACGCAAAAGGGAATTATCAATGATGCGAGCTGTAGGAATGACAAAGGCTGCAATAAACAAAATGGTTGGGCTTGAAGGTGTTTTATACGGTATTACCGCCTCTATTTATGGCACAATAATAGGTACCATTCTCTCGTACGTATTATCCAACATAATGAGAATAGCGCGGGAATATGAATGGACCATTCCCTGGAGTCATATAGTGATTTCAATCATCGGCGTCCTATTTGTAACTATAGTTTCAAGCCTGATACCTCTGCGAAGAATAAGCAGGCAGAACATTATTGAAAACATTAGGATGGAAGAATAACAGAAGAAGGGGTTACAGGGGTCGGCTTATACAGCCGTCCCCTGTTTGTTCTTTATCAATGAAAATACAATGCTTGCTGCCAGCAGAAGAACAATAACCGCCAGTGAAACAACCAAAGGTATTTCTATATGGAAAAACAGTACCGCAAGCTTGACTCCAGTAAAAGTCAATATAAGTGCTATTCCGTATTTAACATACCTAAATTTCTCATGCAGCTTCCCGAGCAGAAAATAGAGGCTTCTTAAACCTAATATTGCAAAGATGTTCGAACTGTAAACAATAAGCGGATCGGTAGTTATGGAAAACACTGCCGGTATTGAGTCTATGGCAAAAATTATATCTGTAAATTCAATTATTATAAGAATCGCAAATAAAGGTGTGGCATGGAGTATACTGTTCTTTCGTATAAAAAACTTTCCACCGTCTGTTTCATCAGTAATCGGGATAATTTTGCCAAGAAGCTTTAGTATTTTACTATCTTTGAAGTTCTTATTCTCCTCATTTTTAAGCATCATTTTTATTCCGCTGAAGATCAGAATAACTCCGAATACATACAGCACCCAGTGGAACATGTTTACTATGGAAACTCCTAGCACAACAAAAATAAGCCTTAAAACAATTGCTCCGAAAATACCATAGTTAAGTATTCTTCTCTGGTATTCACCCTTAATTCCAAAGCTTGCAAAAACGATTATGAATAAAAATAAATTATCCAAGGAAAGACTTTGCTCAATTATATACCCTCCCAGGAATTCCAGTGCTTTGCCGCCGCCTGCAAAAATGAGCACACCAACATTGAATAATGCCGCTAAACCAACCCAGAATAAAACCATTAAAAGTGCTTTTTTTGTAGTCATTGATTCCTCCGTTAAAGTTATTTTATATTTATTAAAAAAAATTATAAGTTGCCATATAAATAAAAAAGACCCTTAACATAGCATTTGCTATGTTAAAGGTCTTGCTTCCACTTTGGAGTATAAGGCCAGGCGGTTTAATGCCGGTTGTTGGCCCTATAGCTTTTAAGCTACTCCCCTTTAATTATTTATAGTATAACATCACAGCCGGCCTTCGGTCAATATACCTTCAGAAGAGCTGCTTTATGCCCAATAAAACAAGGACCACACCTGCAATAACAGTCGCCTTGTTTCCCATTCCAACCCGTGTGAAAAACCTTGTAATATAATTACCTGCCCATAATGCAGCAAAGCTGATCACCGCAGACAAAAAACCGACAAAAAAGGCATTAAGTCCGATCATTCCGGCGCTTAAGCCTCCTCCGACATTGTTTATTGATAATGCAATACCTAGAAATGTCGCCTCTTTGAAATCTATGTCCTTTGAGTTATCCATATCAGCGTTTTCTGGTTTTTTAAATATATTAAAAATAATTTTGCCGGATTTCTTTTCAATCTTTTTTTCTTCATGGTTATCTTTTTTAACAAAAGGCTCCACAATTATATATATACCAATACCTGCAAGCAGCGCCATACTGATAACAGCAGTAACTGTTTTTGTAAAAATACCTGAAAGTGTGCTCCCAGCAAAAGCCGCCAAAGATGAAATGACAAAAGTGATAGATGAAATCCACAGGTTTTTTGATGTTGGAATCTTTATCCCTCGTATGCTGTAAGCAATTCTCACACCAATATTGTCAAGGTTGTTCGCCAGCGCAATTAAAATAGTATATAAAAAATGCATTGCATATCCCTTAAAATCATTCGTTCAATTTAATATATTTAATTTGAGCCGTTTGGGTTACTATATATGTGAAGTAACTTTTTTATTAAGTTAACAGAAATTTTCAAACTTTTTTATTTTAATCCCGTATATAGTTTTAGATGCAGCTAATGCAGTGAAAATATATACATCTTTCTGCATTTCATATAGAATAAAAATGTGACTAAAGTTAGGAGGAAAAATCATGAACATCTTCGGAATAAATTTCTGGGTTCTGTTTTTGATAGTTTCGGGAATTATAATAGTTGTCAGTCAACTGTTCAATTCCAGATTGTCGGTAATCAGGGTCCTTTTCGGAGTTCTCTTCATTTTGTGCGGAACATCAATCATAGTAAACGGCTTCAGCATTTCAGGCAACGTAAACAACATAATATTCAGTAGTGAAAATGTGTCGCCATCTGACACTTCCAACCGGTACGCCATAGTATTCGGTAACGGCACTATCGATCTTAGCCAAAGGCAGGTAACGGGCGGCAGTAAGCACATTGGTGTAGATACCATATTCGGCAACTCGACAATTCTTATAAAAAAGGACACTCCTGTCAGCATTAAAGGCAATAATGTCTTCGGCAGCATTAATATGCCTAACGGAAACAAGTCGGACGTAATAAATAATACAAAATATAACCAAGGAGACACAACCTCTCCAGACTGTTTAAACATAGAAGTAAACTCCATATTCAGCTCAGTTCATATACAATTAGTAGAATAATGACAGGAGGGATTTAATGTGAGAAATATAAGAGGAATTTTATGGGGATTGTTTTTTGTCGCAGCCGGTATCGTGTTATTGATAAATCAAACAACCGATATTAATATACCTATATTCAGAACACTTTTTGGAGCCTTTATAGTTTTTCTTGGGTTTTCTATATTATTCAAGAAAAAGAGAGTTCCCAAGAGTGAAGCCAATGAAACTATTTTTGGAGAATCTTCAACAACTTCAACATCCGACAGAGATGAGAAATATAGCGCAGTTTTTGGCAAGCAATTAGTAGATGCTTCAAATATTGTACTTGATCATAATAAAAAGATTAAATTCGATGTGGTTTTCGGAGAAGGAACACTTATACTGAATCCTGACATTCCTACTGTTATAAAAGGGGATGCAGTTTTCGGCAGTGTATGTTATCCTGATAATGGTCAGGTAAGCTTTGGTTCAAGAACCTATGAGTTTTCTGTTGTAAACAGGACCGATCCTTATCTTTTGGTTGATGCCGATGCTGTTTTCGGAAGGCTCAATATAAGGTTTAAATCAAGCTTTTAAATAACATTACAGAAAGAAAAAACATGGATGCAAATTCAAATTCTTCTGATAAATTGAATAATTTATCCGTGATATCATACAACACAGATACGTTAAATGAAGTTAATTCTATTGACGAGGGGCTTTTTACGCAGAAATCCGGTGAGCTTGTAAACTGGGTAGACGTAAAAAGCCTTCATGATGCCGCTACAGTCAGGCTTATCGGTAAGCAACTTGACCTCCATCATCTCATCATTGAGGATATATTAAACATAAAGCAGATGGTAAAGCTGGACAGTTACGAAGATTCACTGTTCTTAGTTTTGAAAATGCTGTCCTTCGACAGGCAGACACTTAATCTGAAGTCCGAGCATGTCAGTATAGCTCTAAAAGGCAATTATCTGATATCCTTTCAGGAAAAGGGAACAAATATTTTTTCGGAAGTGAAGGAAAAAATATATGAGGGCAGAGAGAATATAAGAAAAAATGGAGCTGGTTACCTTTGTTACGAGCTTATAAATACTGTAGTTGATAACTACTTCAATGTGACCGATTCAATTGGAGATGCGATAGATAAGGTGGAAGAGGAATTAATGTCTTCTCCTTCCAAATCAATGCTCAGAAAGATATATCTTATAAAAAGAGAGTTAATGTATCTGCGCAAAACAGTACACCCGTTAAGGGAACTTATAGGGCAGCTTACCCGCTACGATTCAATACTTAAAAGTCCAAACACCGATATGTATCTCAGGGACTTGTACGATCATCTGATCCAGGTGGTAGATACAATAGAAACCTTCCAGGATATAATGTCAAATATGCTTGATATATACCTTTCAAGTATAGGTAACAAGACAAACGACACCATGAAAATACTCACTATCTTTTCAACCATTTTTATTCCGCTAACATTTCTAGCTGGAGTTTATGGAATGAACTTCAAAAATATCCCCGAACTGGATTTCAAGTATGGCTATATTATCTTTTGGGGTATCTGTGTGGTTTTAGCCGTTATAATGCTGATTTTCTTCAAAAAAAAGAAATGGATTAAATAATTGACTTCAATTATCAGGAGTAATAATATAATCCATGGCTTTTATTGCTTAAGCTGAAGCGATAACTTTGCTACATAAATTTTTAAATGCCGTTTAAAAATGTTATTCTTTTCATTAAGTTTTAATCCGATACGGTACTTTCCCTCATGAGGAATACAGTAAACAACCCTGTATCTTACAACATACTCTATTTTCTCTAAAACAAGCTTAACAGGCAGTACTGAATCTATCTCTATGTCTTCATCACTTATTGCGCCTATACCGCCGGAGGAAATATCTATTATTGAAAGAGAAAAAGGATATGGCAGCACTTCCGGCTCATCGTTTTCAGTTCGATAAATCCTATTGCATAAAACCTCTGCAAAATATCTTACCCTAACAAACAAACGTCGGTCCGCAAGGAACTGTTCTTCAAGCTTCTTCTCGAATTCCAAATCAGTTCCCCAGATATTTTCGTCAATCTGAATAAGCTCGGGAGCATGCTCCCCAATTGGCTTTTCAATGAGGCTGTTTTTATTCTTAATTTCTTCGGTATCCTTTTCGCTGCTGGGCTTGCCGTTAATGTAAATTTTATTCTCTTTCATCTACCGTCTCCCGTTTCCAGTGTAAAACGTTCCGATTTACTTTGTACAGAACTGTTGCTTTCTACCCGCAAAAAGATTCCCATCGGTCTATTATATCTGAAATACAATGCTCATTATTACTTGCACACATATGGCAAGCTGCTTTTTTAAGCTGGTCACAGGCGTTTGAAACAGCTATCCCTACCCCTGCATTACTTATCATTTCAAGGTCATTATAATTATCTCCTACAGCAACAACATTTTCTGTAGATATATTAATAATTTTAATCAACCGGGAAAGTGCGTCCCCCTTTGAAACAAAAGGCGGCAACAGTTCTAAAAACTGCGGTTCCGAAGATACATACCTGCAATTATAACCTACTGCTTCTCCGGCAAGGTACCGGCTCACCTCGGGTATTTTTGAAGGATCAGCAGCTACTATTACCTTATAAACATCCCTGGGAGCCTCACTAAAGGATTTGTAAAAAGGCTCCAACTTTTCGCGTCTTATATGGTTTAATGTATGTTCATTTTCCCTTATGATATAAAGGTCACTTCCATGGAATAATTCAATTCCCGTATAAGAAAGTTCTTCCATTACCTTTCTTGTGAGCTCCAAAACCTCATTATCAAGGTAGGTTTCCCATAATATCTTTTTGTTATTGAAGTCATAAATTACCGAGCCGTTGTACAAAATAGCCGGAGCATTTATCGGAAGCATTTCAAGATAAGGTTCTACGGCCTTGACCATTCTTCCCGAAGCCAGTGTGAACAGGCCTCCGTTTTCTGTAAAATATTTTATTGCCTCTATGTTTTGTGTACTGACATGATGCTTCGAATCAAGGAGAGTTCCATCCATGTCAGATATAAGTAATTTCCCTGCAAATTTCAAAGCTGTATCCCTCACTGTCTATACTGGTATGATAATTGGTATGAAAGGAGCCGGCTTAAAAGACTGCCGACTCTTTAATTATAACATATTACATGATTATTGTATCTGCCTTTTGGCCTAGCCATAGAGCAAAAATATTTATCCCTTAACATCCGGTCCTCGGTACCTTTTATATATTTGAGGATCAGCATATTTACCAACGTGGTATACCGCATTATTGGGACAGAAATTATAACATCTCATACATGAAGTGCAAGTTGGAAGAAATGTGTACTCACCATTTGAACAAACAATGCTTTTTGTAGGACAGTTATTTATGCAGAAATTGCAGTGCCGGCATTTTTCATTATTTATACTTAGTTCAAGATATCCATTTTTGACCTTTTTTGAAAGAAAATTTCTAATAATCATCCCAGGTATTAAATATGGTCCGATATCGGTTATGTGGTGCTCATTATTTATCAGCTTGTCTGCAAGGACATTTATTTTACTTATGGCCTTGTTCTTGCTTTTTTCCAAATCATCACCTGTTTTAAATTTGGCTTTCATCTTTGGTGTAGATATGTTATTGCTTATAGATAAGCTTATGTATGCACATAATGTGAATCTGGTGCTTCTTAATATTTTTTTTGCTGTAAATGGGCCAAAAGCATCAATAAACCCTGAAGTGGTAATTATGAATACTTGTTTTTGAAGTGTTTTATCCAAGCCATTAATAAATTGACTCATTATAGCAGGAATGTTCTGTCCATAAATAGGGAAGGAGAAACCAATATAATCCGATTCTTCAATTTTTGTTTGAATGTCCTCTATTTTATTTTCAATTGAATAAAGCTCACACTCATTTCTCTTACCTATAACAGCCTCTTTCAGGGCATTGACAGCCCACTTGGTATTACCGGTGCCGCTGAAATAAAAAACTGTTAGTTTCATAACCTACCCTCCAAAATTACTTATATTATAAATATATTTTACCATAATAAAAAAGACCATCTAATAGTTCTTTTTAGCAGAAGATATCACGCCTTTTGTCATGAACCAGACAAACAGAACCTTACCTGTAAACAAAAAAGGACCATCTAGTGGTCCCTCCAGTACAAGTCATTAAATTATTTCCTTAATTCATTCATACAGTCTTCGCAGATATTTTTCCCTTTATAATATGTAACGTTTCTCGCCTGATTACAGAATATGCAGGCAGGCTCATATTTTTTAAGTATTATTGTAGGTCCGTCTACGAAGATTTCAAGCGGATCCTTCTCATTTATGTCCATTGTTTTGCGGAGTTCCATAGGAAGCACTATCCTTCCCAATTCATCCACCTTACGGACAATACCCATTGATTTCATTCTATTACCTCCAGATAATTCAACTATATCTTTTATATTTCTATTCAATTCTACATTTGTTGTTAATACCTGTCAACTATAAAATGGAATTTAATATAATTTCATCCTATAATGCTATATAAATGATGACATCGGCGAAAATTGTCAATCTATGGTATTTGCCTTTGGTTCAGGTTTTTGCTGCGGAGCATTGGGATCAACGGTTACTGTCTTATCTATCTTCATATAATTAAGGTATTCTTCCATAACCTCTTTTACAACAGGAGCAGCAATAACACCTCCGAAATGCGATTCACCAGTCGGATAATCACAAACTACCAGCACGCAAATAACAGGATTGTCCAAAGGTGCAAAGCCTGCAAAGGAAGAAATATACCTTTCCTTACTTCGCTGGCCGTTTTTATCAAAGGTTTCGGCGGTACCTGTCTTACCCGCTATTTCATAACCACTTATATAAGCATTTACACCCGTACCTCTTAAAACAACACCTTTCAAAGACTGCTTGAGAGTATCCGAGGTTTGCTTTGAAATAACATTTCTTACATATTCGGTTTCATACCTTTTTACCACATTCCCATTTGAATCTGTAAGGTCCTTGACAATCTGAGGCTTTAAGAGTTTCCCCCCGTTTGCAATTGATGAATATGCCATTGCAAGCTGAATTGGAGTGATTTGCAGATTTTGTCCGAAGGATGATGTTGCCATATCTATTAGCCTGGGCTTTGGCTGTATCTGACCAATTTCCTCACCCGGGAGATCAATTCTTGTTTTACTGTTAAATCCAAAAGCATTTACATATTTATAGAATCTATCTATTCCAATATCCTTTGACAATTTTGCAAATACGGGGTTGCAGGAATTCCAGATAGCCTGGTTAAAGGTTTCCATACCATGGTTAGGCTTTGCTTCGCATGAAATAGGCCACGTAGATATGGTAATTGGTTCGTCTGAAACCTTTGTCTCAGGGTTTATAATTCCTTCTTCAAAGCCCATTGCAGCTGTCATTGTCTTAAAAGTAGAACCAGGTTCATAGGTAATATTGACGGCATTATTTCTATATACAGTACTGTATATTGCACTTTTTTCTTCCTTGCCAAGAGTTTTCCACTTATCGGCGTTTAAGCCCTTTATGCTCTGCGGCATTGCAAAAGGGTCGTTCAGATTGAAATCAGGTTTCGAAACCATGGCAATTACCTGCCCGTTTCTCGGGTCAACTGCAATCAGGCTTGCCCCGTTTAAGACCTTGTATTTTTCTATTGTCTTCTGCAGGGACTTTTCAGCAACAGCTTGGATATTTTCATCTATTGTAAGGTTAACATTCAGGCCATCTTGCTTATATATATTGTTCTCATTTCCAAAGGGCAGCGGATTCTGCTTTGCATCCTTCTGGAACATCCTTTTACCAGGTATTCCTTTAAGATACTGTTCAAACTGCAGCTCAATTCCGTAACGACCTTCATTCTGGGATCCTGTAAAGCCAATAACCTGGCTTGCCAGAGTATTGTTAGGATAATATCTTTTTGTTTCATCCTCAAAAGCTATTCCGTATATTTTTTGTTCTTTGAGCCACTTTTTAATTATATCTACCTTTTCAAGGTCAACTTTCTTTTCAATTATTGAGTATTGACTCTTTAAAGTCAGCTGTTTACTTATATTTTCCTTCTTTGAACCGAGAATGTCCGCAAGCTTTACACTCAAATACTCAACATCGGCCTTACTCTCCAGCAATTTCTTTGGGTTAGACACAAGGCTTGTGCCATTTTCGATAGATATTCCATCCAGTTTTGATTCCTTAATCCAGTCATTGATTTTCTTAGCCTTATCAGGCTGAACGTCTTTTTGAACAACCGAATATTGAGTAAGTAAGGTAAGGCCTTTAGTGATTTCTTCCTTATCCGAACCCAGAACTTCCGCAAGCTTATCACTTAATTTTATTATATCAACCTTATTTTCTTTTAAATATTGCGGATCGGCGACAATATTGGCTACAGGGATATTTTCGGCAAGTATTTTGCCATTCCTGTCATATATAAGTCCACGGGTGGGAGTTTCAACCTTGCTTTCGGACACAGCAAATGCAAGCTTCTTTTTATAGAAATCGCCATTGATTATTTCTATCCAGAAAACACGTATACAAAGCGCGGCGATTATTATTGATATCAGAATAAAGATTACCGAATACCTGTTTTTATTTTTCTTTGGTTTCTTCTCTGTCATTTTCAGACCTCTTTAGTTTCACTGCATTATTGTTATTGACCCTATAAAAATATTATACAATAACAAATACGGTAAGCAAAATTATTTATGGTTATGGTGAATTTGGTAATAGGCTTATTCATATCCGAAGCACGCATTGCAAGGGTTTTTCCCTGTTTCCATTGCTTCCGCCCAGTTACCCGTCTCAGGCAATACATATGCCCTCATTGGAAAGTTCCTGCCGCACGCGCTTCTATAAACCTCGTAGTCGGAATCGTTAAAATCTTCCTCGTAGGAATTGGCATATACCATGTTTAAAACTCTGTGAAACTCTTCCTCGTCTTTATACCAAATGCATTTGTAATCTAAAAAATATATAACAGCCATAATACCATCTTAATTTTTTCATTAATTAATTTTATAGCGCTGCAGCTTGTTTAATTCCAAATGAATAAGCTTAAACCTGAAGTGGGAAACTAAATATGCAAGTTTTCTTTTAGAAAGAAACGTTTGTGGAGAGGTTGTAGATACTGTTAATCTGAGTGAGGATAGCAAATTCACTGTTTGAGATAAATGACATCATAATAACTAATACTCATAAGTCATTTAGCGAGTTTGAATTTGCCCGAACTGAATTTACAGAATCTAAACCTCGGAGCTGTCCGTTTCTAATTAAAAGAAAACTTGCATATTTAATTCATAAAAGCAAAGGAGAAATTTAAAAATGTCGAAGGATATCTACAGGAATAAGAAGGATTTCGCAAAAGAAGAGTTTGCCACTGAAATACCCGAGCATAAGGGACAGCCGGTTCCCAGAGAGGCAAGGTCACAAAAAGCTCAGGTTGAAAGTCTGGGAACCCCGGGCATGGGAAGGAAGGATAAAAAGGTAAAGATGGGGCGCAAGCTTAAATAGAGATATTGTTAAAGAATCCTGGATTCCATTTCTGATAAGAGATCCAGGTATTTTTTTTGAACAGCTTTTTCCTGCGCATTTCGTTCAAACCTGCCGCATTCCTCATCAATCCTGTTCAAGGTTGCTTTGGGTAGGTTGTTACTAGCGTACTTGTACACAACAGCATCTTCCTTGTCAATGTGTCTGTTCAGCAAATTTGTATATGAAACAGCATTTGCAATCACATCAAGCTTTTCTTCCCTCCCTCCTTGAAGTACCTTTTTGACAGCCACCTCAAGTTCTTGAATATGAAGCCTTCCAAGGTCATGTTCAACCATCATGCCATGTCTTACAAGCATTTCTGCCCTTGGACCCAGTTCTTCATTCATCCGGTTGAAAAGCAGAGTTTCCTCTTTACCGTGATGGTGTCTGTCAGCATAGTTCCGGACAAAATCAATTACCTTGAAAAAGTCCTCATAATCCACATTTTCCTGTTCCAGTAACTTGTAACAAAGCTTTCGTATAACAGCCAGCATTCTTTTTATATTTTTATGTTCATCAATCATTAATTGGATACATTCCATAAGCAGCCCTCTTTCCTAGATTAACGGATATATTTTGATATCATTAATTTTGCCTGAACCAAAAAAAATTATTACATAACTCTTATTAAGGCCGTCAAACATTAATATCCCTTATTATTTGAAAAACCGCCCGTATGTGATAAGATATTTTTAATAATTATATTTCCACTAAGAGCTTCGGAGGTAGTAATGGAACAAGCTGACATCCTGATTGTCGAAGATGATATAAGTCTAATGGAAGTAACCGGCGACTTTTTAGCAGATAATGGGTTTTCCATAAGAAAGTGCTCCTCCGGAAGCAAGGCTCTTGAAATGCTTAAGGTATGCAGCTTCCGGCTTATCATACTTGACATAAATCTACCTGATCTTATCGGCTTTGATGTTTGCAGCCTTATCCGGAAAACGTCCAAAGTACCTATTATTTTTTTAAGTGCCAGAATAAGTGACACCGATAAAATAACGGGCCTTGATCTGGGCGCAGATGACTACATTTCAAAACCATATTCATTAAATGAGCTTTTATCAAGGATAAAAGCCCAAATGCGTCGTACATATGATTACAATTCTGAAAGCACTTCTCTAGTCGGACAAACCCGGCAGGATGAAGATTGTTTCACCTTCGGTAATGCAGTTGTTAACTTCACAAGTCGAAAGGTATTTGTTTCTGGTATCGAAAAGGATTTTCCCGCAAAAGAATTTGACCTTCTCGCATATTTGATAAGAAACAGGAACAAATCCATTTCAAAGGAAACTTTGTTCAATGCGGTTTGGGGCTATGAAAGTATTGGAGAAATCAGTACTCTTTCAGTACATATACGAAGATTACGTGAAAAAATCGAAGAGGACCCTTCAAACCCAACATATATTAAAACCATATGGTCCGTTGGCTTCCGGTTTGAGGTATAGCTTATGAAAAATAAATTGGTGCTTCCGGTTTTTATCTTTTGCCTCATCACACTAATAATGGTATCTCTATTTATAGCCAGCACAGGCACTGTTTTTGATGATCAAAAGGATCTTGAAAAAGAATCTATTGTAGATGTAAATGATATAATAAAACTTGCCGGAGATTTTCTTGACACCGGAAACAGTACAAATTTAACTTTATCAATCAAAAAAACAGGTTTAAGTCTTATACTTTACGAACCTTCAGGGTTAATTATTTACGATAGTCAGGATAATAACAATGTTGGCAAAATCGCAGACATCAATAAAATCTCTGCTCAAGCGGCCTCAAATCAAAAATTATACATAGTAACTTCCAAAAACAATAAAATGACAGTAGCCTTATTGTCAAACAACCTGTTTAAGCCCGATGAGGATAATGTTAAAAAGAGCGTTACAAATAAGGCCTGGTTATTATTCGCCGGATTTTTGATTATTACACTTACACTGTTTCTATTCATATACTTTTACATACTACGCCCCTTTAAAAGGCTTGAACGCTTTGCCGGCGAAGTTGCAAAAGGCAATCTTGAAATGCCTCTGCTTTACAGCAGACACAACCTTTTCGGAGCATTTACCTGGGCTTTTGATATGCTTCGTAATGAATTAAGAACCTCAACAGAAAAGGCCGCCCAAGCAGAAAAAACAAAAAAAGAACTGGTTGCAGCACTTTCACATGACCTCAGAACACCGATTGCATCAATAAAAGCATACACTGAATGTCTTCAAAGCCTGCCCGACAAGAATTCTGAAAGGGCCGAAAAATACCTCGAAGTTATTATTAACAAGACAGATGAAATTACAAAGCTTTCTCACGACATGTTTCTGCATGCACTTTCAGACCTTGAAAAGCTTGAAATCAATCCGCAGGAATATCAAAGCCGCGAACTGATTATAGGCCTAATTGAACCGTTAACAATGCAGTATCATAACAAAGTTGAGATAACTTCCAGAATACCTGAAGTTGCTGTTTTTACAGATAGAACAAGACTTTCACAGGTTTTCGAGAATATATTTTCAAATGCCTCAAAATATGCACCGGATAGTGATATTCTCATAAATGCATATATAAACGATGAATATCTTATATGCTGCATTAAAGACATGGGAAACGGTGTAATACCGGAGGATATCCCATTTATTTTTGATAAGTTTTACCGTGGTCAAAATGCCCGAGAAAGCAATCAACCAGGCTCAGGCCTCGGACTTTATATTTCCCGGTACATTATGGAGAAAACAGGCGGAAGTATAAAAGCTTATAATTATTGCGAAAACAGTATTAGCGGGTTTGCTGTTGATGTTTGCTTAAGAATTGTTTAAAATGCCTTCAACTTGTTAAAGAAAAATTAAGAATTAGAAGCCTTACTGTTAAAGATTATTTAAGAACTTTAGAGCTAAACTGAAATCACACTAAAAAAGTAAGGTGGTTATATATGAAACAGGTAATTATAAAAACAACATCTTTATGTAAGAGTTATTCCACAAACGGACAGCAGAACCATGTTCTCCGGAATATAGACCTTGAAATCTTTAAGGGTGATTTCACTGTAATTATGGGCAGTTCAGGCTCAGGAAAATCCACACTCCTCTATAATCTAAGCGGTATGGATAGCCCAACGCATGGGGAAGTCTCTTTTTGCGGCAAACGCATAGATAACCTGACTGAACGCGAACTGGCAGCATTCAGGCGAAGAGACATAGGTTTTATCTTTCAGCAGATGCACCTTGTATCAAACCTATCCATTTTCGAAAACATTACAGTGCCTGGGTATCTTCTCAAAAAATATCCCAATAAAGAGATTGAAAAACTAGCCGAGAATCTCCTTGAAAAAACAGATATAAAGGAATTGAAATATAGGCTTCCGTCTCAGGTTTCGGGAGGCCAGCAGCAAAGAGCTGCTGTCGCCAGAGCATTGATAAATGAACCTACCCTGTTATTTGCGGATGAACCTACTGGTGCATTGAACTCAAAAGCAGGTACTGAGATTCTAAAGCTATTGACCGACTTAAACAGGGACGGCCAAAGCATTTTAATGGTTACACATGATGTAAAAGCTGCAATACGTGCAGACAGAATAATTTATTTGCAGGACGGTCAGATAACAGGCGAAATGTGCCTTGATAAGTACCAGCCCGACACCAAGCTTGACAGAGAGAAGCAAGTTGTTTCCTGGCTTACTTCAAAAGGGTGGTGATTAATGTGGCTGTTATAAAATTCATACTCGCTAATCTTAAAAATAGGAAAAGCTATTCAATTGTTATTGGAATTTTAATATTCCTTACCGGACTGATCCTATCGGTTACTATTTCAACTACACAAAAAGCGAACGAGGCATATGATATAGCCTTTAACAACATGGAGGGTCCACATCTAACCTATTACATCTCTGTGGACAAATATAAAGACGAATACAGAACCTGGTTTGAAAACAATCCAGAGGTAGAATCGGTTAAAAACCGCGTGGTAAAGTCTTATAATGGTGCATTCTTCAAAAAGAACGGCAGAGTCTTGAAAGACGGTACTGACTGTTACCTCTTTGTATATAATTCTGCAGATAAAATGAGGCTTATTGATACATCAAATTCCGGCAATACCCTTTCCAAGGGTGAAATATACATGCCATATGTGTATAAAACAAAATATGATGTTAAAGTTAATGATATGGTAGATTACCAGTTTGGAGACAACAAGCTGAGCTTTAAAGTTATGGGCTTCGTTGAGGATCCGGTATCGGGCGCTGATATGATGGGCTCTAAATTCTTTTTCATTTCGGATGAAGATTCAAATTCACTTTCAGCTATATCCAGAAGCAATCTTTATACTGCTATACAGCAAAATATACGTCTTAAGGAATTCAATGAGTCTTCAGTCTATAAGATTGAGAAGGATTTTAACAGGAATTTCAAAGCATTAAACGGCGGTGTGACTACCTACATGGAGAACAAAAGCGGTCATCTTGCCCTTCCAAGGATTGCCCTGACTTTACTTATAGCTTTTGCAGTAATACTTTGCATTATTACAATAACAATCCTGAGATATTCAATACTTGCTACAATTGAAGCTGATTATAAAAATATAGGCATCCTTAAATCTCTTGGCTTCACACCTTCCATGGTGCAACATGCTATATCCGGGCAGTATATTTCAATTGCAATATTTTCAGGCATATTAAGTCTTCTGGCAGGTATTTTCGTAACGCCCATTATAGGAAAAATAATAGTGGAGTCTTCTGGCTTGTTCTTCACCGGACATTTATCACTTATTGCCGGTATATTAACTCTATTTGCTATTGTATTAATTATAACAGTTTTCTCTTATTTAACTGCACGAAGGACAAATAAAATAACTCCAGTACAGGCAATAGCTAACGGTTCATCTCCTGTATACTTTACTTCAAGACTTTCATTAACACTAGAAAAAATGAAAGTTATACCATTTGACCTGCGGATGGCCTTTAAACAGTTTACAACAAAATCAAAACGCTACATTCTGCTTATAACTATTTCAGCACTTTTGACCTATGCTCTCGTTTTATTCCTGGGGCTTATGAATATGTTCCATAGCGAAAAAGCTGTCAGCCTCATTGGAGGGCAATTATACGATATTGAGCTTGATACTCAAACAAAGTCCGATGCAAGCAGAATACTGGCAGATATAAAAAAAGATTATAACATTGATTACTGCACATATAGGAAATATGAACAATTGGTAATTGACGACGAAAAGACAACTGTAGCGATTAGTGATGACTTTGATTCCACAGGGCAGCTCTTAACATTGGAAGGCAGACATCCAAAGCATGATAATGAAATTGCATTGTCTACCACATTGGAAAAAAGTTTTGGTAAAGGAACAGGTAAATATCTGACTATAAAAGATAAAGAGGGTAAACCTCATCAATTCCTGATAACAGGCATATTCCAAACTATAGATAATGACGGCAAATGCGCCAGAATGAATGAATCCGGAATGAAAGCACTTTTCCCCGACTACGAGCTTAACGAAGCTTATATTACACTTAAAAACCACGATAACCTTGACAGTATAATCAGCGAGATGCAGCAAAGATATTCAGGGTATGAAGAAATATCAAATGAACGAACACAGTCGGAAGATAAGATGAATACTATAAAATCGATATTTTCTGGTATTTCAACATTGATATTCGTCCTGACCGTAATACTTATAGGGTTCATTATTCTACTTATCATGAAAATAACAATTTATAATGAGAACAAGGAATTTGGTATATACAAAGCAGTTGGGTTCAGTTCTCTTCGGCTACGGCTTCAGCTAACACTAAGGTTTGTGCTTATTACTATCCTGGGCAGCATTATCGGAGTAGTTCTGGAGCTGTTAACCGGTTCACAGCTATTTTCAATAGCATTAAGAACAGTAGGTATAGCAAGCTTCCACATAGATGTAGATTTGATGAATATTTTAATACCAATACTCTTTATAATGGCAGTATCATTGCTTTCAGCATTCGTTACATCAAGGAATACAAAGAAGGTATCAGCGTATTCGTTGATAAATGAATAAAACTTAAATAGGACGGAATAATCTTGATTATTCCGTCCGCCCCCTCTTTGAAATCACCTCTTCGAGAGAATGTTCTATATCATCGGATTTTTGAAGGATTATTTTGATATATTCGCACTCTTTCTGGCTTTGAGGCTTATTAAGCGTTTGTGAAAGTATTTCACCGTAACCCTTTATTACAGCCAGAGAGTTCTTAACTTCATCAATCATATTAACTGTCTGTTTATCCTTTTCCGCCTGAAGAGCTTTATTACTAAGGACCTTACTAGATAATCCATTCATTGCAATAAACACATTTTTAAATAAACCCTTTTCAGGGTATATCTTGTAGTCGTCCCTGGTAATACCCCCCATAAACTTTATAATATCCTTAAAAGGCAACAATCTTTCAGCCAATAATAATGCAACGATAAAAACAATAACCGAAATAATGATTAGTGTTATAAATTTGGGCCAACTCATGCCCGTGACGGTAATACTTTTTAATGCACTACCTATATCTACACTACTTTCTACCTTCGGGACGCCGACAACTACTGTGTTCGCTGAATCGGGCGCGAACCGTATGCCATCATAGACTAACAAATCATAAGGTATATTGGCGCTTATTGTTTCTGAACACCTTATATTGCCAAGCTTACTGTTGAATGAAACTAAAAATAATATTTGGGACTTGTTTTCCTCGTTTGGAGCACCCGATAAAAAACCTGCAATATCAGCCCCAATATCGGTACCAGATTTTGAACCATATTCCAAAGGTATATCCATTGGCCTATCTAATGAATCAATTTGATTGCCGTTTTTATCAAGCACCTGTACCCAGCACTTGTTACCCCCAGTTTTTTTAAGTTTTTCTTCGTCCAGGATTAATCTCCCGTTTTCAACAGAAAAGCAGCTGAAAAAATCAGTTGCACTTGTATTATTTATAGCTGTTTCATATTGCGAATTTCTTACCTGTAAATATAACTCAGAAACAACAGAATTCAACGCACAATACAAGGAAACAGCAGTAAAAGTAAATAAAGTAAGTAAAAGGGCAAGCTTTAACCTCATAAATATCATCCTATATAGTTTAATTTCTATTATTTACTACATCTTACTATTGAATGCAATAGATTTCAACATATCCCGTTTATTCATTAAGATAGATATTCACCTTATTCTGTATAGCTGCAGCAGTATTTTCAGCCGATTTTTGTCCCATAAAGAAGGCTTTTACCTCTTCATCCAAAATCTTATTAATTTTAGGGTCTACATAGCTGTATGTATTTATATCAGAAATAATATTCACAATATCATTATGATATTTGCCAACAAGCTCTGTTATATCTTTTTCAGACAGGTCTTTATACATAAACTTAAAGCTATCCTTTTCCTTTTGCTTAAATGCTTCCTTCTCAACAGGGAATGTTGTGCCTTCCGAAGCTTGCATTTCGTTGGAAAGCAGGAATTTTATAAAGTTCCATGCCATTTTTATTTTTTTAGAGTTCTTATTTATAGCATACAAGTCTGTAGAATAAAAAGAAACTGATTTTTTCCCATCTATTGTAGGTAGCCTATGAAGGAATGTCTTATTATTATCTGGAGATTTGGTAGTTGAAGCCTTCATAAATGCTGCTGATATTATAAGATCAAAGTCAATTAATGAATGTTTTGAATCTGGTTTAAAGCTCTTGTCTGTCATTTTTCCCAATAAGTTATTATCTGATGCGGCTTTGCACTGTTTCATGAGATTTATAAAATTATTGGATGTAAATTGGGCAGACCTTTTTTCCATATTGACTACTTGGCTGAAGCTATCGGCGAAAAACAAACTAAATAAATCACTGTCAGTCATTGCAGATATATACTTAAACCCATCTTTGCTCTTACTCTCATTAATTACTTTTTGGGAAGCCGCTAAAAAATCCTTAATGCTCCAGGTCTGGTCATCTGAATAATTTGACATATCCTTTGCAGCAGCAATCATTGGAAAGTAAAAACCCGTAGGAATAGTATACAGGCCTTTTTTGTATTCCAATGCCTTAAAAATATTCATAAAGTATTTGTCACTGTTGAAGTCCTTATCTGCCTGCATCAGTTTATTCATATCAACAAACAGATTTTTATCAATATATTTATAATATGGCAGTGCTTTATCCACCAATATTATATCTGGACCTGTCCCCCCTATTAGCTGGGTATTGATTGTATTTACATACTTTTCTGTGTCTTCACTCGAAGGTTTTTTACTAACTGCAGTATTACCTGATTTTTCAACCTTTACTGGTAAATATTCTTTTATTTCAATAGTTATTTCAGGATGCAGTTCATGATATCTTCCAGCGGCTTGTTTTAAAAGCGGAGATACAGATGCTGAACACACTGTTAAAACTCCTTTTTCCTCTTCAAGCTGAGATCTTTCCTTTTGTGTGTTATTGCTAGCGGAACTTGTTGCTGTTTTACTGCTGTTGTCCTCTGCATTTTTACTACATGCAGCCAGATTAAAAATCATTAAGACTGCCAGAATTAATACTAGTATTTTTTTCATACTTAATCACTTTTCCTTTCAAAAATTTGAATAGTAATACTGTTAAGAACAAATATACAATCATAAGATTATAAGGATTAAAATTAGGCGGAATACCTGCAAACATAAATGAAAGGCTTGCAATAACGGATATTCCAAATACAATGCTATAATGGGTGAACGCGTTGATAAAAGAAGTGTTTTGGCATTTCTGCATATATAATCCTATTATTATAAGTGGGATACCCGCAAAGAGCTGTAAATAGAAGACCCAGTTTAAAATGCGGTTAATATTGTTAAGTTTAATTTCAAATATCAGGGGAATACTGCCAAGACTTGCCACGCTATCCTGTGCACCTTTCTTTATCAAGTCAAAATAGAAGGAAAAGTCTATAATTCGGTCCGGTATATTATCCTTGGGAATATAAATTTCAAATCTGACAATTCTCCATATGGCAAAAATCAGCACAACCGCAAGCACTGCCTTAAGCATACCCATTAATATATGTAAGGTATTATTTCTTAAAATATCAGCAGAGTAATAGCTTTGAAGCACATTCTTTAACAGGTTGGACCTGTAAAGCAGTCTTTTGGCTAAATAAATAATTATAGATGCTATACATACAATTCCAAAAATAAAAATAATTATTGAAACCTTTTGCTTCATTAATACCCGTTTAGTCCCATAGTCCTTTATTAAAAACTCATCCGGAGACTTGCCTATTGAAATCAACGCTGTTTTTGCAGCACTTTCTAATAGTCTATCCCCGTTGCTAATTACTTGCACAGTATTTACCGAACTTTTTATTCCCAATGAATCCTGAACACCAACCGGGACGTACACACTATGAATACCAGAATCAGATAACTGATCTACAACTGAATCCTTTACAGAATATACCCCGACGATTTTAAACCTACCATCTGAAATCTTAACCGTCATGCCGACTACATCGGTACTTCCAAATAAAGTAACTGCAAGCTTCTCATCTATTACAGCAACTTTACTGTTTGAACTGTCTTCAGCCTTATCAAAAAAACGCCCCTGAACGAACACCAAATTATCAAAATTTGCATACAGGTAATTAGTTCCTATTAGTTTGATTTCATTAATCCCCTTCATATCAGGAGTTTTAACATTTGCTTCGGAGGTAAAAGTAACCTGAGCATTTCTAAAAGCCTTTGCAATTCCCTTTGCATCGTCATATGAAAGACCGCTTTTTAAGCCGCTATCAGAAGGTTTCATTGGACTTATTACAAGCTTATTCATTGAATATCCGCCACTTATCTCTTCTGCCTTTTTTATAAGTGAATCTTCCAAAATAGTACCTGTAGCTATCAGGAAAATCCCTATATAAATAATGAATTTAACAGCAGTGCCTACCCTCAACTTCTTACCTCCTTTGGCTATTTCGTGCTTTTTTCAAGCTTTACCCTTGTTCCTTCAGAAATGTTTTTATCAGAGTTTTGAATAATAAAATCAGTCAACAGCAGTCCATTCTGAAATGCTGCCTGTGTATCACTGGAATCAATAATTTTAATATTCTTCCTTTGAACGGTATACTCGGTCCCAAGCGGTCCTTTTCTTTCTTCCGTAACATATACAAAAGCACCTTTAACATCTTCATGCAATGCCTCTTTTGGGATAATAATATTAAAAGGTCCGGCTTCCTTCTTTATTGTTACAGCTATGTGTTCACCTCCTTTCAAGCCCTTCATATTACAGTCAATGAGTATATCCTTCAGATTTTCCTTATCCTTTGGATTATCCGAAATTCCTAAAATTGTACCCTCTATTGAACCGTCTGCTGATGATTTGTCTGTCAGATATGAAATATCACCAATTGACAGCCATTTTGCCTTATAATTTTCAACAGTCAGTCTACACTGTAACCCTTTTGTAAGATCAGCCATCCTGAATAGCGGTTTACCCGGATCTGTCTGTATGCCCCTTGACGCATTGAGTTCAGTAATAAGTCCGTCATTTGGAGCAATGATATTATCTAATTCTGCGAGCTCTTCTTTTATTTTTGATACCTTATCTTCCTGTCTTTTAATATCCAATTCTATTTTCTTGATATCCAGTTGCTGACCCGCTGCATTTTTTTCCTTTTCATCAACTAATGAGTCATAAGTACTTTGAAGGATATTCATTTCTGATTGAGCCTTTTCAACATTCTGCATGGTTTCGTCACCCAATTCCTGCAGTACTGTTATGTTCTTAAAGTCTTTTTTTGCCTGTTCTACCTTTGTCAAAGCAGCCTTAATGTCCCTTTCATACTTTTTAGCCGATAACTCAATCTGGTTTGACAGCTTCTTAAGGTCGATTTTTCTCTGTTCATAAGTCAGTTGCTCCTCATTAAGCTTATCCTTCAGAGCCTTTGTATCAAGAACCATAATAACCTGGCCCTTCTTTACATTCTGGCCGATACTAACATTGAGTTTTTTAACCTTTAAAGCAGTCTCTGAATACGCCTCATATGTTTCCTTTGATTCAACTATCGCCTCACCTTCAACTGTCTTTAAAAGCATTCCATTTATAAACTTCTCAGCCTTAACCACAGGAAGGGTAATATTATTTAACGTACTGGAAAAGAACGTTAAAAACAGTACTACCGCAATAAATATATAAACGGCTTTTCTGACTTTTCGGTTACTTAATTTGTTTTCCGGATTAATGTTATATTGCATAAGCGTGATGCCCCCATAAAAAATATTTACATTTTAGTTCCCGACAGTTGTATCCCTTCCATGAGATATTTTATTCCGTAAAGAAATATCAGCAGTACCGGCAGCATATAAAATGCTGATGCGGCAAATGCCAGTCCCACCTGACCCTGACTTATTTTTGAAAGATAAATAGAAAGTGGTTCCTTTAAACTATCATTCAGAAAAATGAGCGGCTGCTCCACCATATTCCAATTGTCTACAAACGATAATATTGAAAGTGCTGCTATTCCATTCTTACATTCAGGTACAATTATTTTTAAAAAAATTCTGATATGTCCTGCACCTTCTACTTTAGCAGCTTCTATATAGGAAAACGGTATATAGGACATATACTGCCTAAGCAGAAACACACCAAAGGTATTGAAAATGCCGGGCAGAATTATAGACAAATAACTATTGATAAGTCCAAGCTTGGACGCAATAATGAAGTTGGGTACAAGTGTTACCTGAAAAGGCATCATCATTACAAGTATATATATAAAAAACAATGGTTCTCTCCATTTAAACCTGATTACTGAAAAGGCATACGCCGCCATTGAGCCAATAAGTACCTGACCAAGGACTATAGGCAATGTCAGCTTGATAGAATTCCAAAACAAATAAAGGAATTGAGTGTTTTTCACCAAAACATCATAATACTGCGTCAATGTTACCTGCTCAGGAATAATCTTAAAATTGAATGAGGCCTTGTCAGAATTATCTGCCATACTGTCTGCATTATTAGAAACAGGGTAGCTTTCAGCTATCTCATCCTCACTCATAAAAGAGTCGGATACTGTAAAAATCATCGGGAAAATGAGAACCAGTGCCAGTACAAACAGCGCTGTTAATGCTGTAACCCTTGCGAAACGCCTTGTCAAGGTGCCGTACGATATTCCATTTTTCAGGGCATGCTTTTTACCCACTTTTATTCCTCCAATTTGTAAATAAGTTTATTGTGTAAGTCTGGAAGAAATTTTTTTCTGTACTATAAACAAAACAAATACCAGTATAAAAACTACAGCAGCCATAATATATGAAGCAGAGGTCAGTTTCTGATAGTCAAGCGAAGCAAACATATTATTCATATAATGCTGCAACATATAAATCGAATCATCAGGATAGTCCCCGGATATCAGATATACCTCCCTGAATACCTTAAAAGAATTAATTATGGATGTAATAAATACAAAAAACAGTGTCGGTATAAGATAAACCAACGTAATATGCCTGAACTTCTGCATCCTTCCCGCCCCATCAATACCGGCTGCTTCATAATAATCTCCAGGTATATTACTCAATGCTGCAAGATAAATCACTATATTAAACCCCATGTTCTTCCACAGGTAAATAATTACTACTACAACTCTCGCCCAGCCTGTTTTCATCCAATCAACAGAACCAATACCCAACAAGTTAAGGAAACTGTTCAAAGGACCTCTGAAATCAAATACCAACTGCCAGAAAAAAGCTACTGAGGCAACAGGTACAACAAGCGGAGAAATAAAGAGGGTCCTCAAAATGCTTCCGCTGCGCGATACCTTGTTGAGCGCCAATGCCAGAAGCAGTGACAGCAGCATATTAAGAGGCACACTTATCGCCGTAAAAAGAGCCGTATTTGAAGCTGCTCTCAAAAATATTGAGTTAGACATAAGCCCTTTAAAATTATCTAATCCAACAAAGTTTCCGTTTATTGGGCTATCAACCACCGTATAATAAAATCCCCAAAGGAAAGGTACAAGGAAGAATACGAGGAAACCGCAAATACTGGGTATAAGAAAAGCGCTAGCTCCAATCTGGTCTTTTATATTAAGTTTTAATACTTTTCTTTTTAAAGTATGTCTAGACATATTTCCTCCGGTCAGCAAACATTATTCTGTAACAATACCCCTTGTTAGCCAGGTATAAGCTGTATAGGCAATGACAACATCCATTTACGCTTTTCTGGTTTTAATCTTCTCACTGTCAAAGGAATACTTTCTGTTATCATAGGTATACCGGGAAATGAGTCCTTTCTCTAACTTAAAAGAATCAATTCCCAACATCCTCTGCTCATAAGCAAGCTTTTCATTTTCTAAGTTTAACTCATTAACTTTTTCCTGAACTTTGTGGTAGCTCTTATCGTAGGATTGTTTGAATTTCCTTACTTCATCATCCCTCATGTATCCACTGGCCTGGAATAAATCGACACACTGCCCCATCCCCTGTTTCAGACCCTCTTCATAATTAATGCTATGAATGTTGGAATCTGCTATAATATCAGGATCATCGATAGAAAGTTCTGTATCAAAATCCTGTGCCAGCATGATATTGAGCTGTCCTCTAATCAAATATATAGTAGTATCCAGAGTCTTTAACAACTCTCTGGCATCTCTGACCATAAAGCCCGACTGTAAATACTCAGTCTCGGAAATCAATCCCATACCAAGCTTTGCAGTAGTAAATAAAAGCTTTTTTTCAAGGGTAGATAATTTATTGTAAGCATCCTCTCGCTGCAGCCTTGTTGAGCAATAGTTAAAATATAACTGCTGTGCATTACAGACAATTTTGCTGTTTGATGCGTTTTTTTCGGCATTAGTTTTCCAGAGATTATTTTGCTGGGACGAAATGGAATCAATTTGCCCGTTCAGAGAACTGATTGCGCTGTCCATCATCTTGCTCAGACTGGAATAGATGATATAAAGATCACTCGGCGGATCTGATTCTTTTAATGGTTTATTTAAGCCAGCTTTAGATGATAATAATTCTTTTTCAGCTAAAAGCTTTTGTTTTTGACTATTTAACAGAGAGATTGCATCGTTTAAAGACGCATACGACGCACCCTCATTGTTAGCCTGTACTGCAGCATTTTTTGAAAGTACCAGCGTTTCAATAGAACCAAGTTTGATTTTGTTGATAGTAACAAATTGAGTATTAGCACTGGCGAAGCCAGACATCAGATATGAAATTAAAGCAAATAGAATTGTTACATATAATATTCTAATACTTTTCATTTAAGCTCCTTTCAATACGCTTGTTTGGTTCAAGCCTATTAAAAGTTTACTGCCAAGTTCTTAATGAAAAGTAATACTAATTCTTAAGTTTTTCTTAAAGTTGGTATTCTAGGGTTTATTTCCAATTAGCTGCATAGAAATTTCAAAAACAGTTGTTTCTTTTTCACTGGTTACCTTGATCGTTCCCTTGTGAAGCTCAATAATGTTTTTGGCGATTGCAAGCCCCAGGCCTGCACCACCTGTCTTGTCTGAACGTGAATATTCTGTCCTGTAAAATTTCTCGAATATGAAGGGTAGGTCTTTTTCAGGAATACATCTACCATAATTTATAACTTTGACGATAGCATTTTCATTATTTTTTTCAAGTAAAACATCAATATATTTTCCTTCGCTACCATACCTTACAGCATTTGAAAAAAGGTTATCAAATACTCTAGCCATCAGATCTCCATCAACCATTACCATTACACTCTCATCTGGTACCGAAAGCCTGTACTCCATACTTGCTCCCTCCAGTATGGGAAAGAACTCTTCCGCTATCTGACAGATAAAATTTGAAAGATCTATTTCCATTGGTTTTATTTTGATTCCACCATAATTCAACTGTGTAAAATCAAAAAGCTCATCAATAAGTTTGCTTAGTCTTAATGATTTCTGATAGGCAATATCAGCATAATAATGAAATTCCTCCTGACTCTTATAATTATCTTTCACAATAAGCCCAAGATAGCCGACTATTGAGGTAAGAGGAGTTCTCAAGTCATGAGAAACACTGGTTATCAATTCATTTTTTATTTTTTCGGCATTTCTCTCGCTTTCTATTGAGTCTTTAAGGCGCTGCGACATAAGATTTACATCTGAAGCCAGTTTAGCAAATTCGTCTGCAGAACGGATAGGAATCTGACTTTCCAGATCACCCTTAGAAATCCGTTTGAGTGCTGCTGAAATCTCTTCAATGTAAGCGATACTTTTTTTGAAAAATAAAAAGAAAAATATAATAAATAAAATACAGCCAACAGCTATTTGTATCTGAATCTGACCCAAAGAGTCATTCGCATATTTAATAATACCCCGCAAGCCATTTATCAGATACAATAAATAGGCAACCTCCCGAAGCAGAAACAAAGTTATTAAAGACAAAACTATGCTCTGAAAAAAAGCAAGAATCAACTTCCACCTTAATGTACCAAAAACCCTATTTCTCAATTTTGTAACCCACTCCCCAAACAGTTTTTATGTATTTAGGCTTTCTTGGATTATCCTCGATTTTTTCTCTGATTTTCCTTATATGAACCATAACTGTATTATTCGAATTGAAATATTTCTCTTTCCATACTCTTTCAAATATTTCTTCAGTACTAAAAACCCTTCCACGAGTTCCTGCAAGAAGGAATAATATCTCAAACTCTATAGGTGTAAGACTTATAGTACTATCACACACAGAAACATTATGGCTTTCAGGATCGATGGTCATTTCATCAATACTTATTATATTTTTACTATGTGTTGATAAACCATTTGGGGTCAGATACAGGTAACGCCTTAGTTGGGACTTTACTCTGGCAACCAGTTCGAGAGGGCTGAAGGGTTTTGTTATATAATCATCCGCACCTGTGGTAAGTCCTATTATCTTGTCTATTTCCTGGGACTTAGCACTTAACAAAATTATAGGTATGTCTTTGGAACTGCGAATTTGCCTGCATGCTTCTATTCCATCCATTCCAGGCATCATAATGTCTAGTATAATTAGATGTATCTGCTGCGAGTCAAGTATTCTGATAGCATCATCAGCATTATATGCCTTTATGGTATCATAACCTTCATTTTTCAGGTATATTTCTACCAAATTGGCAATGTCATGATCATCATCAACTACAAGTACATTAAGTTTGTCCATTTTAACCTCTCAAAATATTCAAAGCTAAGCTTATAATATATATAATAAATTCGGATTATTAAAATTTTCTTTTAAAATTTCTTAATTTTTTCTTATGTTTTTCAAATATTATATCAATTATATTCTCCATGTGCATTTTATTAGGAAAAAACAAGAAATAATCTGACGTTTTTTATTAAGTTAAGTTTATGGTAACCTTTGCTTTCCACCAACTATTGAGTTAAAATTAAAAGCAGTGCTAACAGACGCAGTTTAAACGAACCAGGAGATGAAGAAATGTATAATTGGCTATGGATGACACTTATTTCAGGGGTTTTATTCGGTTTTTATGATATATTCACAAAGAAAGCACTGAGCAGAGCTTCCCTTCTGAATGTACTTATGCTTTACAGCATCGGCAATTTTATCCTTGTATCCTTTGAATTTAACAACGCAATTCATGCAGACATAGGAAGTATCGGCCTTATTCTTATCAAATCAGTATGTATATTCTTTGCATGGATGCTGAGCTTTATGGCAATAAGAGGCTTGCCAATCAGCATTATTTCGCCATTCAACATGCTGGTACCCATTTTTACAATTATTTTAGGGGTTTTAATACTCAATGAAACACTTACACTAGTAGAGATAATAGGTGTTGCTGTCATAATGCTATCCTACTATTTTATTGGAAAAGTCGGAACAGTAGAGGTTAAAGGTCTTTTCAAAAATAAGTTTCTTTACTTGATGGTAATAAGCACTTTCCTGTCGTCAATAAGTGCTATAATTGATAAATTTCTCATGAAGAAAATAAACATTGGACAAATGCAGTTCTGGTTCTATCTCGCTGTATCAATAATGTATACAGCTGCCTTTTTATTTAGAAGACTAAAGGCTGGAGAGCCACAGCCCTTCAAATTCAGCTGGTTTATAATATTGATGAGTATTTTCCTTGTTGTATCTGACAGAATCTATTTCGGTGCTGTTAAAATACCAACCAGTGAAATATCAATAATTATGCCGCTACGAAGAATCTCAATATTTGTTTCAGCAATAATCGGAGGATTTATTTTCAAGGAAAAGAACCTTATGAAAAAATTCCTGTATGCATGCTTGCTTATAGCAGGTATTGCCCTGGTTTTTGCAGGAAAATAGACACCTTTTCATTAAGCAAATACAGATAATAAATACTATAGCAAATGGTCCTATTGCACTATGTCGAATTATGTCAATCCGTACTATAATAATGTTACAAGAAATTCTTATCAACAAGCTTAAAAAGGGGGCTTTCCTATGAAAAAAATATTGTCTTTCATTCTAGCAATTTCATTAGTATTTTCGCTCTTCTGTTTTACAGCTTATGCATCAAAGGGCGGTAACGGCAAAGGAAACAGCGCCGATCCTAAAGCAAAAACCGAATATAAAAGTACTGAAACACAAAAGAAAACTCAGGACTCAGCTTCAACTCAGTCAAAAGCTGCGTCCAAACCTATACAAGTTATGGTAAAGGGGCAGCAACTCAAAATGGATGCGCCTCCAGTAATTAAGTATGGAAGAACACTCATCCCTGTAAGGGCTATAACTAATGGTCTTAAAGCACAGCTTGAGTGGGACAAGGAAACAGGTACAATAACAATTACAAAAGATGATATAACAATTGTACTGACAATGGGCAGCAGTGTTGCAACCGTCAATGGAAAGGAAGTTGAGCTTGGTGCGCCTGCAGATGTAATAAATAACCGCACTTATGTACCCATCAGATTCATTGCTGAAACTTTGAAACAAAAGGTAGACTGGGATCAGGACACCGGTTCAGTAATTATTGATGACGGAAGCGGAACCACAACAGATGACACAGGCACAACAACTCCCGGATCTACTGACACAAACACAGGCACTACCGATACAAGCACCAATACAACAACTGATACAGGTACCGGAACGACAGATGGTACAACAACTACACCTACTGACAGTTCTTCAACCGGGACCACTGAGGTACCTTCAACAAACCCTTAGACTTTAACAAATAAATTGGCGTAGAGTAGACTCTACGCCTTCATTTATTCCGGGCTTCTTTATCCTTTTCAAGAGTTACTTCTGTCAGCCTGTCACCAAGCCCATAGTTAATTTTTACATATTCCACAAGCTTTTCGATGGGAAAATCAGTAGTACCATTATCAATACAAAGGGATTTGTTTTTATTGTTAAATTGAAACTCTATAAAGGTGGATATTCTGGGATATCTTGTTCCCTTTCCCTGAATACGCTGCCCATAGGCTGCTTTACTGATGTCTGAAATACAATAGGCTTTTGTGCAGGTAAGAGCTACCATTATAATTTGGTTGGCTCTGAAACTATAATTTCTTGGGTAGGTAAAAATCATATATGTCAAAAATGCGCCAAATGGTAAAATAGTTAAGTTCATAATAATAAACAGCGCCAAGCTTGACTGGTTTGACAGATATGTATACCAGAATATGCCCGTAATTCCCAGAGAAATCAGTGCAAAGACTCCGAAACATATATATGCCTCAATATATTTGCACTTTAAAATCAATTCATCTTTTTGTTCTTGCTGCATTAATGATGGAATTTTAGACTGCAGTATTTCAAAAAATTTAAGGTAATTTATCAAATTTTTATTTACTGTAATTTTACTATTTAAACTTTCAACCACAAGTACATTAAAGCTACGGCTTTGGTGTGATACTGAAGTTATCTTATCATAACTAATTGAGATTCGCTTTGAGCCTTTATTTTGGGTTATACCAAGCTGATCCAACTCTATTATTCCCTTAAAGCTCCATGCCATCCACCAACCGAACAGAATAAAGCCGGCACAAAAAACAGTTATCGCAATAAGGGTAGGAATATTACCAGCCAGGGAGCTTTGATCAATAAGAATTGCTGTTATAATAACAACCCACAAAATCGCAAAAAGCACTACCAGAAAGCTTCCCATGATCCTGAACATGGGTTGATATCTAAACTCCTCTTTCAATTTTAATCACCTCACAAAGTAATTATAAATTATGTAAGGTGATTTTTAAATTATTTTATACAATTTTTGTAAAGACATCAATTCACTTTTATACAAGTAGTCTACTATAAAACAAAGGCTCCCGGAGGTTTTCCGAAAGCCTTATTTCTTAAGACTTACTTAACGAGTCAATTTTTCTCTGAAGCTCTTTATCCTTTACACCCTCGTTGTAGCTTTCCCCCTCAGTAATTCTGGACTCTAGTTTAGAAGCTTCCATGACTTTATCCATAATAATATTTCTCATTTCCTCTACAGGCTCGTCGATCACGAAGTTTTTCTTAATTTCCGCCAGCACTTCATCCTTTGAAAGCTCTGCAACGTCCATATCTGCACATACATTTTCGGTACACAACCTGAACAGTGCTTTGTATTCATAATTATCCTCGGTAATATTAAGGCTTACTACTTTTAAATCGGCACACTTCATAATCAGGACCTCCTTTATTCCTATCTATATAATTCTATTATTGTTTAACAGGTTTAGAATCTCCTCTGCATGGCGCTCCGGGGAAACCTTCGGAAATACCTTCTCAATAACAAGAGCTTCGTTGATTACGAAGGTTGATCTTATTATCCCCATGTATGTTTTGCCGTATGATTTTTTCTCACCCCACGCCCCATAAGCCTCGGAAACTTTATGACTTTCATCCGATAAAAGATAGAAAGGCAGGCTGAATTTGTTTATAAACTTTTCATGCGAAGCCTGACTATCGGGGCTTATACCAATTACTACCGCTCCTGCATCAAGTATATAGTCATATATATCTCTAAAGCCGCAGGCTTCTTTAGTACATCCCGGCGTATTATCCTTTGGATAGAAATACAGCACAATTTTCTTACCCTTAAAGTCTGACAGACTCACATCTTTTCCGTCATAAGATTTTAAGCTGAACTCTATTGCCTTATCTCCAGCTTTCAACATAATTTTACCCCCTGTATTGTGGTTACCTTAATCAACATGTTTTACAGTATTTTGAAGTTTCTTTGTACTATACTTTTTTTACAATTTCTGAATAGCCTCTGCGTGTTCTCCTCGGGAACAACACCTTGGAATCATCAAAGTACCCTAAAGCAATCAGCATAACTACTGTCTTATCGTCACCCAGACCAAATTCCCTTTTTATACCCTCAAAATCAATTCCGCTCATTGGGTGTGTATCAACGCCATAATACTTTGCAGCATACATTATTGACATAGACAAAAGGCCTGCATTGCTTTCTGCAAATTTAATTTTTCTTTCATCAGATGTTCCATATAAGGAATAAGCAGCATTTTGATAGTTTTCCAGTGCCTCCTTGCTGAGGTTGCTTGCCATTTCAGCCCATACAGGGTTTTGGGGTTTATACCCCTCTTTATCCCCGATTATTATAAGTGTGACAGGTGCTTCTTTTATTTTTGGCTGGCTATTTGCCAGTGGAAAGAGCCTATCTTTGGCATTGTCCGACTGAACAGCGACTATTTCCCACGGCTGCAGGTTGAATGCAGATGGTGCAAGCACTGCCAGATTTATTATTTTTTCAAGAATCTCATCTTCTATTTTCCGTGTGGGATTGAAGAAATTAACCGCACGCCTTTCTTCAAAAACTTTTTTCATATCCATGATAATCTTCCTTTCCTAATATAATCTAGTCTTAGCAATAGTTTTAAAAGTTTAGCTTCCAGCCAGTGTACCTACTACCGGCAATTCATTCAACACAGATTCTCCATGAGGAGATGCCTTAATCTCTTTAGTCAGGTCCCTACCTGCTTTATAACCTTTGTGCATCCCGTTTTTCCACTGAGCTGCATTGGTAACATCATATACCTTTCCGGCTACTGCAACATAAGCCGGATTCCCGTTCTGACCGTCATATTTCTTTAATTCATCGAATGTAAATGTCTTAAGTCCGGTAGCACTGCTTGCCTGCTGTTGCTGTTTTGTAACCGGAGGTGTAGTTTTTGAACTGCTTCCACATCCTGAAAGAGCCATACCAATTACAATAGCTATTAAAGCAAATAACATTATTTTTTTATTCTTAGTCACATAAATCACATCCTTTACTCTAAGCTTTTTACCCTTTTTCCTTATAGATAAACAGTAATGAATAATTTAGCTCTAATTTAGGTTAATTACTATATAGAAAACCTTTCAAAGTGTATTTTATTCTTCCTGATGCCAAGCGATTTCAGACTTCTAACAACGCTTTGCAGCATAACAGCCGGGCCGCAAACATAAAACCCGTAGAAGTCGGCCTTGATATCATATGTAGAAAAAATACGTTTTAGCCTTGCCACATCAATAACTCCTCGTTCTCCCTGCCATGAATCATCCTTGAACATAACAGGAATGAATTTAAAGTTTTTCATCTCTTTTTCCGCTTGTTCCAACTCATCTGCACAAAACAAATCATTACGGTCATTAATTCCCCAGATAAGAATAGTAGGTCTGTCTTTTTGGTATAACCTTATATGACGAAGCATGCTTAGAGCAGGCGTAATGCCTATTCCACCAACTATCAAAGCAGTACCCGTTTCTCTGGGATAATCTACATAAGAGAATTTACCGTAAGGGGCATCCAATAGAGCTTTCTGGCCGATTTTCAATTCTTTGATTTGAGAGGTGAAGTCTCCAAGCTCTTTTATAGTAACAGATATATATTTATCACCAGGTGCTGAAGATATTGAAAAAGGATGCTCCTCGTTTTTAACATTTCCGCCAGGGAACCTTATAAATCCAAACTGGCCGGGATTATAAGCAAGAAGCTTGCCATTCTCGGGTACCAGCCTGATTGTCCAAACATTTGGAGTTTCTTCAATTATATTTTTTATGATATACATATTCTTTTTAAGTTTATGCAATCTGATGAACTTGTGATAAACATAAAAAGCAACAGCTATGGCAAAGTACAGGATATATATCATCCTCACCAAAAGACTCATTTTGGAGGAAGTAGTAAGCATTACATGGACAAACAGTAAAATCAAGCCTGCAACCGCTAAATTATGAATTAAAACCTGATATTCATGCTTTGAAACTTTAATCTTTTCCGCATAATTTCTAATCATCAATAAAGGCTTTAACTTAAGCAGTACCGTGTTAGCCATAAATACAAGTGCCAACACTGCCACTATAATAAACATGATCCATGCTATATCGCCTATTTGACTTGTAATGAATTCTCCCATTAGATTCTCTTGGATAATTTTATGAATAAAAACCATCGCCACAGAAATAACGGCCATTAAACCATGAAAACGATAAAACTTATCCAAACCGAAAAAATGCTCTATAAATTTAGGTCTGGCACTCAGAATAAATTCAGCTACCAGCCAGGTATAAGCAACAGCACCAAGTACCATTGGTATTAAATAGTTTATATCACTGTATTTGTCGGGACTTGAGCTGTAAATCGCCAATATCGGCAAAAGCGGACTTATAAAGTATATAACCAAAAAAAGAATCTTTTTATGCATGATAATCCTCCCAAAAATTAAATTAAGCTTTACTTAATATTATCCATGACAACAATATTATATATAGCTTATCAGAAGCACTATATTTAATATTGTTACAATTACTCCCACCAGCATTAACAAAACCTTATCAATAAAAGAATTTTTGTATCTTCCCATAATCTTAGCTGAGGAAGTGATGTAAAGCTGTAGGAACACAGTAATTGGCAGCTGTATGCTTAAAAGCATCTGTGAATAAATCAAGCCCTTGAAGGGATCTGTTATAACAAAAATTACTGCCGTCGCCAGGCATAGTATGCCCCCCACCCCTACTTTTGTATGAGTATCCTTAATATCATAAGGCTCGCCGAACATACCCGCGATAATACTTCCCCCAGCCATTCCGGCAGTTGTAGAAGATGATATTCCGGAAAACAGCAGCGCTACTCCAAAAATTACGGCTGCGCCCTTACCAAGCAGAGGTTCCAGAAGGTGCTGTGCCTGACCCAGTTCAGTCACCTGGATATGCTGACTGAAAAAAACCGAGGCTGCAAGAATGATCATAGCACCGTTGATTGCCCACCCTATGACCATGGAAAAAATGGTATCGGCAAATTCAAATTTCAGCTGCCTTTTAATGACCTCATGGTCTTCCTTATTCCACTGCCTGCTCTGAATTATTTCCGAGTGGAGGAACAGATTATGCGGCATGACTACTGCACCCAAAACAGACATCACTATCGGTATTGAACCAGTGGGAAAGCTGGGTACAGCCAGATTATTAACAGTATCTCCCCAACTTACATGAGCGGTTATAAGTTCATATATAAATGAAACACCAATAATTGAAACAAAACCTATAATCCATTTTTCTATACGTTTATAGGAATTGGAAAAAAGCATCCACAGTACAAATATCAGAATAATCAAAGCACCTAATTTTAGGGGAACCTTGAATAAAAGCTGTAAAGCTATTGCTCCCCCAAGTATTTCTGCCATTGCGGTAGAAACTGCTGCTATTACCGCAGTTGAAAGTATCGTCCTCGAGACAAAAGGCTTAAGGTGCTTTGTTGCCGCTTCGGAAAGACATTCACCCGTTACAATACCCAAATGTGCTGCATTGTGCTGAAGTAAAATAAGCATAATTGTAGAAAGCGTTACCATCCAAAGCAGCTTATATCCATACTCCGAACCTGCCGCAAGATTTGAAGCCCAGTTTCCTGGGTCTATAAAGCCTACAGTTACAAGCAATCCAGGCCCTATATACTTTATAAAGTCTTTGGCACCAAGCATGGGGTTATGCAGTTTTGTGCTCATTTTGCTTTTAAGCAGGTCAACAGCTTTCATATGTATACTCCAAATTAAAATCTTAAGCGATATATACCACATTTTTGTTTACAAGAAACATAAAAAAGCCCATAAGAAAAATTCCCAAGGGCTTTTAATATAGATACCTACCAACTCATGCTAAAACTGTTTCTTTATGTAGTACTCTGATAACTTCATCATACGATTGTGCAAGTATTGTATTATCAAATACATTGTCCTCTTTTCCAACACGTTCTATTTGTCCTTCTGCGACTGCGCTTTTCGGCATTATACTGTAACGCTTTTTAAAAGGTGTGGTAACTATCAGTTCCTGTGCTTCAAGCATTAGCGGGATTAAATTCTGCGAAGCAGTCTTCATATCCTGAGTATCGACTATTATTGAGTACTGGGATGGAAGTATACTTCTTACATTTAATTTAAAATCCCTAATGTATGCCTTGCTCTCAGATTCTGTCATGAAACCACTCATTATTATGGAAAATACTTTTTCTTTTTCATCAACTTTAATTATATACATTATCTTATCCCCTGCCTTGTTTAGAGTTTTGGTAAGCTTTTCTATGGTTATATTTTATAATCGGGCAATAAGAAAATCCCCGCAGAATTGCGGCAGGATTGCGGATAAGTGGAATCATTTAAGAAGACTTAGGTATATATACGGCTTAGTTTACTCAATAAAACTGTTCTCAAATATTTTTTTGCTCTTTGCATAGGTACTTTTGCTGCCTCCTTCAATATCACCGGCATATGGCAGGACATTTCACCGCTTTCAACCCGCATTTAGACTGATTTTATTTAATTTTGAAACACCTACAAAGCTTAATATTATCATGGGGACAACAAATAAAATGTACACCATAAAGACAATACCGCCTACTGTATATAATATCCCGGATGTTATGGCTGCCCATTTTAAATTCATAAAAAAAGCGAGCCAATTAAATATAGTTGCAACTACCACACAGACCATATGAGGAGTGACTAATGCAGTTGCAATTGAAGCTCCTATACCTTCTGCGGCATTCTTTGCACCCATGATATTACCTGAAAAGTAAGATATTACATAAACACTGTATAATGCACCTAATATGGCTGATATGAATAATGCTATACTTCTGTTTTTAAACATGGCACCTCTCCACAGATTCATATTTCAGTATTTTTTTATAAGCAATCTTATTATTTTTAGAATTTAGCTTTTTTATTCGGTTAACGAAAAGAAGTTTTGACAACAATAAAAAAGGCCTTCAGGAGTGTTCCTGAAATCCTTAAGGCTAAATACTTTAAAAGTTTACCATATGTAATTTGTAAGTAGATATGCATAATTTTATATTTTAAATCCCTTTTAAAATAATGTTATAATAAAATATTGAATCTAAACAAGAATAGAGGTTAATTAGTGAATAATAAATTAATTAATTATATGGAATCTCGAAGAAACAACCTTGACCTTATTCGTTTTTTATGTGCTGTTTTAGTAATATTCTCTCATTCATATCCTTTAACGAACAGTTCAAAAGAACCTCTGGCGGTATTTACCAGGCAGACATCTTTTGGAGGAATAGCAGTTGCAGTATTTTTTGTTGTAAGTGGTTTTTTAATACCTCAGAGCTTTGATAGAAGCGATAATGTTATAAATTATTTTAAGGCACGTATCCTTAGAATCTTTCCTGGCTTACTTATTTGTTTTTGTTTTGCCGCTTTTATAATTGGCCCGATTTTTACATCCTTACCTCTAAGCGACTATTTTACCAATGGTCAGACTTATAAATATTTTGTCGGATTCACATTACTGCCAAATGTTAGTCCAAGCCTTCCTTCGGTTTTTACAGATAATCCATTCGGCAGCTTTGTAAATGGTTCGCTGTGGACACTTAAATTCGAGTTTTTCTTTTATATAGTGGTTGCTTTTATTGGTAGATTCAAAATGCTAAACAAAAAATATGTAGTCTTCTTTTTCACATTATTTTTAGCGCTATCTCTTTTAAAAATAAATGAAGATATACATAATCTTTTCATGTTGGGATCATATTTTTTTGGAGGAACCCTTTTATACATTTTCAGAGAACAGATTGTCCTAAAACATTATTATGCAATAGCCTCCTTCGCTTTAATCTTGCTGGCATCACAGCTTGGATTTATGAATGCTACAATTGCAGTATTTGGTTCCTATCTGGTTATATATATGGGATTTCAGAGAAAGCTTTTCTTCCCTAACTTTGCCAAATATGGTGACTTTTCATATGGAATTTATATTTATGCATTCCCAATCCAACAGGCTATAGTTGCAGCATTAGGAAAAACAATTTCACCCTTCGAAAACTTTATAATATCTCTACCTATTGTAATTGTTCTTTCATTCTTTTCATGGCATCTAGTTGAGAAAAGAGCCCTAAGGCTTAAAAACTATAGTTTTAGGAAAAACACCGGGAGAAATAAAACAGCCTAGTTAACCTTTGAATATTGACTTAAGCTTTTTCTATGCCTTCCCTGTTTTTTAGCGACTAACTCCTCATGGTAAAAATAGTTGGTGTACTTAATATGTTTATGATTACAATAGTTGTCTATTTCCCCCGATAAATCTACCCAGTATGTTTTGTTACCCTTAATATATATCTTTTCATATTCGCTGTATAAGTCAGGATACTTCGCTTTAATGTAGTTCAATATTTGAGGTTTGTAATTTCCTCTAAGATTCAGATTTTCAAACCAATATTCATCAATGAAAGGTTGCGTTCTTTCTATAATCGCTTTAAAATCCGTAATGTACGGAAAAATTGGTGACATAAACAGTATTGTATAAATCCCCTGATTATGCAATTCCTTTAGTGTGTCAATTCTATCATTAATGCTGCTTGCATTATCCATATCATTTTTAAAATTCTCATCCAATGTATTTATGGACATAGATACTTTTAAATCTTTGAATTTTTTGAGCAAATCAAGATCCCTTAAGATAAGTTTGGACTTTGTAGAAATTCCAACGTAACAGTCCATATCCACTAACTGTCCCAATATTTTTCTTGTTAACTGATATTTTTCTTCGAACGAATTATAACAATCTGTTACAGAAGAAAGAAAAACATGCTTGCCTTGCAGTTTTTTGGAGTTAACCAACTTATCACATTGCTTGATATCAATAAATGTTCCCCATTCTTCCGTATGCCCTGTAAACCTCTTCATAAAGCACGCATAACAATACTTGCAGGCATGCGGACAGCCAACATAAGGGTTTATAACATAATCACATGCAGGTAAATTAGATTTTGTTAAGTAATCTTTTACTTGTATTACTTTTTCTATTATTTCCATTTCTGCCCCCATTTGTTTACAACATATCAAGGTAATTGTTCAATGATAATATCAATACTATTCGGTATAGTCAAGATTTGTAGGATATAATTCCATCTTACATATTAAAGACAATAAGAAACAAAAAAGCCTTCAGGCTGAATGCCTGAAAGCTCTAATTTACAACTTTACTTCAACCCTTCTGCAACCCTCTTTTCCCATGACTCGGTATGAATCACACGACCGGTCATGCAGCCACGCAAGAACCTCAGATGTGCGTTTCGCTCCACGCCCATGGAATAAAGCGAATTTACCTTTAAAGCCTCATCCTCCATGAAAATGATCTCACGGTGAACACCCATCGCTTCCATAGCATGGCGCAGGCGTCTTTCAAAAACTTTTTGATCTCCCGCATACCGGTACAGATAGGTTGCAGACTTATCCTCTGTAACCAGCTCTACAGCAACTGAACCATTGCCGAAAGCAGCAATCCAGAATTCGGTGCCTTCAGGAGAAAAGAGCCCAGAGATGACACCATCTTTTCCACATATATCCTGCAAAAAGTGATGGCGGCCAAGTACTTCGCCCAAACGGTTGTCAAGGTTGGCTTCCAATACAGCATGTGCTGCCTGCCATTGTGTCTGAGCATCCTTACGGAATTTGCCAAGATTTTCGAAGAAAGGCTTTGTGTCCCGCCCTAGTCTGATCAGTTCATATTTTTCTTCGGTATCAAGCATAATGCGAATGGTGTAACCGTCCAGCATCAGGTCCTGCACAAAGCATAACGGAATACGTCTGGCGCCGCTGTCGGCAGGCATGATACAAACACAAGTCGGGTAAAGACAAATCTTGGCTGTTCCTTTTGCACTTCCACCGTCGTCAGTGTAGCTGTATTCGCCTTCAGCGTTCATGAACGGCTCGCCTTCTACAAATAGTGATTCTCGACTACGGCTATTATACGCCAGCCATAGTTCCTCATAAAAACCTTCCGTGTCATGTCCCATTTGTGAAAGCTCGAACTTTCCTTCCGAAGTATCGAGGAAAAAGTGCCAGGCCTTCAGACAAAAGCTATGTACATTGGCATAATCCAGGAGGTATGCCCCTTTCCCCGTCTGGATATCCAGTCCTTCTTTACCGATATGTACAATAGCTTCACCAGTATATACCGGTGAAGCTATTGTACAATTATAATTGCCATCGTTAGTCATATTTACAACTTTGTCCCGCACTCACAGCAAAATTTGGTTCCAGGCTCGTTTTCTTTACCGCAGCTGGGGCAGGCGGCTTTTGCACTCACTGGAGAACCGCATTCAGTACAGAACTTAATGCCGAGGGCTACTCCCGCGCCACAGTTACTGCATTTCTGCAGGCCGAGGGGCGTGCCACAGCTCTGGCAGAACTTTCCGCTGCCGGCAGGATGACCGCATTTCGGGCAGACAGTTGTTCTGCTTTCAATTTTACCAGTCCAGACAGTTGCTTTCTCTGCAGCATCATCTATGTTGCGCTTCATTGCCTGTGAACGGGCTTTGGCGACATAGGTGCTTTCTCTTGGAGCGCACGATATGCAAAGACCCTCTTCCTCATTGTAGCAGTCAACACATACCCATTTCTGGCATGAAGGACATTTGGTGAAATGGGGTTTCACTTCTTCCTGCGCCTGATCAAAAGCAGCTTCCTGCTCCTTGCGCCACTGCGGGCTCTGATCGCTCAGGTTATCACGGAGGATGTTGCTGCCGCGCTCCACTGCCCATCCAAGGTCATGAAGTTTGCCGCCTAAGAATCCTCCAAGTACGCCGGCTCCACGTCCAAACTGTTCGGAACGCTTTCTTTGATTGTATGTTGTGGATTCAACAAAGGTAGATTTAAAACCGTTACCACAGCAGTCACAGAAGAATTCAAACTGAAAGCCTGCATCTGTGGAAAGGTCATCGTGGTTGCGTGTGAAAGAATGTAACATGATGTTTTACCCCCTTCATATTTAACATATACCTTACATTTAACAGACTATAACATACTTGCAATGTTCAATACAAAATTAGGAATGTACACATTCAGGAATTTGATTTGTGTGCCATAAAGTGGCATATATATTATATTATTTCATTTCATAAAATGTTTCAAGTATTTACTATTTTGTTTTGAAATATTACAATTACAAACAAAAAAGCCTTCAGGCTGAATACCTGAAAGCTCTAATTTACTTGGTTGCGGGGGGAAGGATCAGATTCAAGTCCTTTCTAAACAAAAAAGAAAAAGCTTCGTTATTCAACGAAACTTTTTCTACTTGGTTGCGGGGGTAGGACTTGGCCGTCTGCGTCGCTTCGCTCGCATACTACTGCCTCGTCCTTTCAGGACTGCAGCACACTTGGCTGAAAATGTGCATTTAGCACATTTTCTTCACGCCTCATGCCTTCTCAGGTCCAAGTCCTTTCTACATAAAAAAGAAAAAGCTTCGTTATTCAACGAAACTTTTTCTACTTGGTTGCGGGGGTAGGACTTGGACCTACGACCTTCGGGTTATGAGCCCGACGAGCTACCAACTGCTCCACCCCGCGATGTATATAACTATTATATAAATGAACACCTAAAAGTATTTATCGTTTCTGAGAGTCGTGTCTCAGTGCTTAATCAGTATAGCACCGCAGTATCATAAATGCAAGTGTTTAAACTAATATTTTTGCAGCTAATTTTTGCCTTATTAAGTCTGCGGAGGTAAAAGAGATTATAAATTATATAAGTTTACTAAATTTTAGTGGAATGTAGTCACTATATTAGATTATGAAGAACTTCTTTGATTTAGCAATATTTTTTAATTTTATACCTGCTGTTGTCGTTGTTACCATTTTGCTATCGGAAGTAAGTTGTTTAATCAGCATTTTGGGCCTATCCCCTTCAAGACCAGGTGTATGCCTACTAATTAGAGAATAAACAATCCTTACTTTTTTATCAAATTCATCTGTATCTTTCTCATTTATAGCAATATCTCCGGCCTTTTGCTGCATTACTTTGCTTTTTTCAATAAATGTCGAACAGATTTGTTCTCTAACTAAATTACGTTGTTCTTCAATTCTGTATGCAGTCTTATAGAAATCATTAATAAGCCTAAACTCATCTTCATCGAAAAAATTCGCTAATAAGTGTTTGTTTTTATCCCATGAATTTGTTGTTATAACAGGTGATGAGGTAAAAAAATCAGTAACTATTTTCATACCCTCTATTTCTTTTTCAATATCTCTAATCTCCATAAGTATAAGATTTGCTGCTTTTCTTATCTCATCTTTTTTAACTAATTTATAACTAATAAAAGCGAACAAACCAACTATTAATATTATTAAAGTTTGAAAAAAATTACTATCTAAAAATCCCCACATTCGATGTACCTCCAATAATATTATATATTAATATAGTGAAAAAACAAAGATTAATGAGCATTGAATAATAAGGATAAGAGTTAATGAAAGAGTTTTTTGATATTGGAAAAATAAATAAGGATTGGAGAAACATCTAAAAGAGCCCCCAATCCATTTCATGGTGCCGGAGACCGGGGTCGAACCGGTACGATCGGTAAGGATCGCAGGATTTTAAGTCCTGTGCGTCTGCCAGTTCCGCCACTCCGGCATAGTTGCCTAACTTCTGGCGACTAATCTATTGTAATACATTGTATCGGTAGTGTCAACATTGATTTATTTCCAATAACATTAACCTGGTACCCTATAAAAGGCAATAAAACATAATGATAACCGGTCATTTCAGTAATTATAATTAATAATAACTTTGACTGTTATCTTTTCCTGTGTCAGGTCTTATCTGTATCCGCCACTTCCCCTTTTGGATTCAAAGCTCTTTTTCAAGTCATGCATTTTCTCTTCGCTGTCCTTAAGAAACTTTGAAAGCCTGTCTTCAAAAGACATGCTGTCATTGCTGGATCTGTTCCAGTCAATATCTGCTGGCCTGCTTGATCTCCTTGGGGGATTGGGGTTTAAAGCTTTCTTGATTGAAAGATTGATTTTCCCGTTACCATCAACTGAGAGTACCTTGACCTTAACTACCTGATTCTCTTTGAGATGATTATTGATATCCTTGACATACTCCTCAGCAATTTCCGAGATGTGTACAAGACCTGTCTTGCCTTCAGGCAGTTGAATGAAAGCTCCAAAGCTTGTAATACCTGAAACCTTGCCCTCAACCACTTTTCCTACCTCAACCAGCATACAGAAAAAAATCCTCCTTAAATATGGGTAATTCGATTATATAGTATGATTAATATTTCGTCAAGCCGTTATGTGTAAAGGATTGGAGGATTTTTGAACATGCAGTCTGCCAATTTTACTTGTTTACATCGACAAATATCCGCTCACCCTGCTTAACCATGTCAAGTTCTTGCCTTGCAACATCTTCAGCATATTGGCTGCTGTTGATAATTTCTTTTTTCTTTTTCAAATCGTTGTTAAGCTGCATTTCTTTTTTATATTTATCGTTGAAGGCATCAAGACTCTTTTGTTTATCCGCAAGGATACCCTGTTGGTTTATAAACGTGTACACGAAATAAACTACAAGAGAAAGAACTATTATTAACCCCATTTTGGATTTTTTTCTTCTGTTCATGGTAAAACCTCTGTATCATTAGTTAAATACGTGTTTACGGAAATATATATGAATTATTCTATGTAATAAAATAAAATTCCTTCTTTTTAAAGCTTTTTTCTTCTGCTTTTAAAAACTTTTTTCCACATGGAAGCCTTGGACTTTCTGTTTCTAGCAATGTGCACAGTTTTTCTGTACGCTCTTCCGGTTGATTTTTTAATCATTCTTACTGGCACCGAAAGAACTTTTAATAGTATTTTGAACGGATAACTGACTACTTTCCAAATAAGCTTTGCTGTTTTATAAACAATACGCAAAATGAACAATGCAGAATTGATAACAGCTTTGCTAAAGAGTAAAGCATACAATAAAACTCCAAGTATTGCCCCAATAAAGACATAAACCCTCAGCTCTCCGTCATTGCTGCGGTAAATAACAAAAAACATTATAAAAGTGACTATAATCCAATAGGCTACATCTTCTATAAATATTGCAATTTTGCCTGTTCTGAAGGCTTTCCTTTTAATTCTGAACAAATCATATATAAAGCCTATTATTATTCCACCCACAAATGAGGATAGGAATATATATACCTGGTTGCCAACCAACTACCACCACCGGCCCCCCGTTTGGTTTTAATATTTGAATATCACTTGAACATCTTGCTGAAGAAACCGCCTCTTGACTTGGGGCCTTCCTTTTCGCTGTATTCACAGCTCCAGATATCACCTTCAACATTAAGCTCAGAATTATCCAGATTAAGCTTATTTATATGCAGTCCGTCCCCCCTGACAATAAGGATTCCAAGCTCGGTATCAGCAACTATACACTCGTCATTAAAGCTTTCAACATCCAAAACACCTGTAACATTCAGCTTTTGCCTGTTTTCAAGAACCAGATTCTGTATCTTCGGCTTTACTATCTTTTTTTCATCGATCATGTACATACCCCCAAAAGTTTATTGTTTTGATTAGTCCGTCAAGGTAAGTATCCGTATTCAAAGGTTGTTCGTATTATATAGATATTTATGCATGTACACCTTGAAAAATGCTAAAAGACAATAAAAAAGACCGGAGCATTAAGTCCGGTCTTTGAATTTCTTATTGCGGCTGTGGAGGATTGTTGTTTGGAGCAGGTCCATCTATCGGTGGTGTTACAGGCGTCTGTGTTGACGGAGGCTGTGTCGGAGTTGCAGGAGTCTGACCAGGAACCTTTTTTGTGCCCTTTATTATTTCGTTATCATGCGGCACATAGGTACTTGTATGTATTTTACCTGATTTTATAATCTTTCCATTTTCCTTAACAGTTACATATGTATCAACAACAAATCCTGGTGATCCGGGTTGTTTAACAGTTTCCGTACCTTCATTTACATTGGGATCATCTGTATAAACCTTCTTAAAGTCTATCTTTCTAACTGTCTGAGGATAAATTTCTACTGTCTTGGTCGGATGTTCATTAGTTCCTTTCAGGGAAAAATGAAGACTGTTATCATTACCCGTCCATGCATCCACCCTTATAGGGTAATTAGTGTCGTTCTTAAATTTAAAGTCTGATGCACTTGCTACTGCAGCATCTCTTCCCAAAGGAACATAGCCAATGGTAAAGTAATGGTTATATCTTTCAAGTACCGGCAAATCCGCAAGCAGTACACAATTGTACAATGTTGATGATACCTGACATACACCGCCGCCAACGTCAAGCTCCTGCTTTCCGTTTTGGTATACATAAGCGTCCCTGTATCCTCTTTCATGCGTTCTCCTACCTACTATACCATTGAAAGAAAAGGTTTCACCTGGAAGAATCATTTTACCGCTGATAGCTCCTACTGCAAGCCTTATATTATTAGCCCTGTTCCTGTTAATTTCATCGTTGGTAGGGAACCAGGTGGTCATACCGCCAAGCTCATCCTTGAAAAGCTTCTCATTTATACCTTTTGCAGTTACCTCAGGCTGAGTAATCTTAACCGGCAATATCTTTTCAATATCATCCTTGCCATCAATTTCTTTTATGGAAGCTTCAAGCTCATCTTTATTAATACTGCGCCCAATTACTTCAGGAGTTACAATAAGCTTGTCATTTTCAATTTTAAAAGAAGCATTGGACATTGAAACATTAAGCTTTTTATAATATTCATCAGCATCCATTGACGCCTGCTTTGTAATTTTCCCCGAAAGCTCCAATGTTCCTGTTTTACAATACTTTAAGGCTTTTACTATCTCATTAAGTGCTTTGTCCTTTTCTATGACAGCACCCTGATGTCCCGAACGCAGTAATACTCTGTCTTCCTGTACAACAAGCTCTGGATCTTTTACCGAAGTGTTCGTTTTTTGGTAAAGAGAATCAATGATTGCTGAGAGTTTATCCTTGTCATATGTAATGGGAACTTCCACGACTTGCTTGCTTAGAGATGCCTTTATAACGTCCGCCGTTCTTTCGAATACATTTCCTTTTCTTCCAATTCCATAGGCATTTTCTACTGCCTTGTCAGTGTCGTACTTCAAATTTATGTCCGAATAATTTAACTTTACAGTGGAATCTTTAAATTTCAGGGTTAACTCGTTTGTTTTTTCCTTATCTTTAAAGTTTTTCTGTACCAAGGCTTTTAAATCAGCCTTACTCATATTCCCTGCATAAATGTCATCAATGTAGACCGACCTGTAAGTATTGTCATATGCAAATACCATGTAAGCCAGCTGGGCAATGATTGCAAAAATTAAAACGGTCACAGCTATAAGGACAATAATAAGTACTTTCTTTTGAGTCAAACTAAATGACTTCTTTTGCGCTTCAGGATTCATTATGTAAACACTCCATCTTAAAACAATTAATAAAGATCATTTGGAGCAGCGTCAGTATACCTCATTGACGAACCTGAGAAGTATTTTGTTCCACTATGTTAAAGGGCACACCCCTCTAAATTATACCCTCTTTCACGACGCTCCATTATTTATATGTAGACAATAATATTTATTATGACAGCTTTGTAATAAAAACTCAATAATCATATTAGTTATTTTTGGAACAGGATATAAAAAAATTGTTTTATAATGTTACCTACATAAGTTGAATTTACTTCATCCTATTAATAAAACCAATTCTTTAAGACAAGAAGCTAGCATTACACAATTTCACATAGGCAATCAGCATCCAAAGAGATATAATAGTTAAAGAAAAGAAATCTTAAGGTGTAATAAATTTAGTGTACTTAATAATATTTTAGATGTTTTCGAAAAATTATACAATGTAAAAGAAAGGGTATAAACATGAATAAATTTAATGAACAGGAATTCCTTGAGATATGTAAAAAGCTTAAAACACAGCCGTATTCAGAAGATATTACTATTACATACGAAAGAGACAGTTATTTTAACAAGCTTAAACATGCGGTAAGCTACGACCGGAGAGGCGAAGTGGTTTTTTGCGTAATACGCCCCAATGGAAAAATAATTACTGTTACCTGTTCAGAATATCCTGAAGGTATCTACCGTATCCCGACTGGAGGCATCGGCCATCACGAGGACATAGTCGCAGCTGCAAACAGGGAAACCTATGAAGAACTTGGTCTCCAGGCTGATATAGTTAAGTTTGCAGGTGTTTTAAAGATTAAGTTTGAGAACACATCAAATTCAGTAATGTTTTATTCCTACATATTTATAATGAAGGAAACCGGAGGAAATCTTCTTAAAGATGCAACGGACGACGAGGTAAGCGAAGTTAAGGAAGTTGACATAGAAGAGCTTTTTCAGATTGCAGATAAGCTAAACAACATAAATGGCAAATGGCACGACTGGGGAAGGTTCAGATATGTGACAACCAATGCCGTAGCGAGATATTTGAAGGAACACCAAAATGAAATTCTCGGAAATTATTAAATTTTTGTTAAAAACATTGGAATACAAACCATATAATGTATATTTGGACTAAAACGCGTTTATACTTAATAATATTGAAATTATAAGTATAGGGTGTGTTGTAATGAATTATGATGTACAGGAATGTCAGCCGTTAAAGATGGACAAAAAGGGTTTGTTCGGGAGAGTGCTGAACTCCACGGCAACTGAAAAAAATGTAGTGCCCGAAAAGATTGTTACTAATACGACTGAAGCAAAGGAAATTCTAGAATGTGTTAAAGCCTCCAAAAATCAGCTCGATATAGCCACAATGAATTTCGAATACGCAGACAGTGACGAATTGGTAGATTATTATACATATGTAATAAAGGCATGTCAGGTAAGGTACGGGTATTACCTAAAGCGAGCCAAGGATATGGGGCTCACAGTGGATACACTGGATGTGCCGACTTATAGTTAGATTAGTGTAATTAAGAAGGAAGCTGCCGCTTCCTTCTTTTATTTTCTATACTTACTTACGCCGTGGGTTAAAAGACATAACTTTTTTCTTTCCTAAACAACTTCCTAAAATAACAATAAAACCTTTTATTCCGCTTTTGATGGAGCAAAATCGGAGGAAAACTCCTCACTCATGCGCCGTGATGGCTTCAAAAGATGGGCGCGACGGATTCCGTGACAGAACTTCCAAGCCTGCATACCTGCTATTGTCCGGCCGGTTCCAATGTCATCCATGATATACCCACCTGAATCCGTCATCCATGACGAATTCGCCAGACCTTAATAATGCATGCAGGAATTTCTAGTCACTCCACCAAGCGCCTTCAGGGCTAGGGTAATAGGTGGCTATACCGAACTTTGTAAACAAAGTTCTCATGCAGCTACCAATTAGTGACTTCACAAGCTTTCTTCATAGAATTACCCGCATCCCCTGCCCATTGAAAGCTGAGCTGGCAGGTGTTGCTGCAAACGAAGGTCGAATGCCGGTGAATGGCCCGGATGGCCATTAAAGTTGCATCTGAGCAGGATAGCGAAGTTGCATCGTGCCGGCTTGAGAACGAGCGAGCAGCTTACAGCTGCCAGCTCAGCTTTCACAAGGGCGAGCCATGGAAGATGGGGTCTGGGGGAAACCGTGGCGGCGAACAGGTTTCGCCCCAGAAATAATATAAATGCATAGACGGTTTTTCACAGTGCCCTAACTGACCTCCGCGTCGAGCGCTCCCTTTTCCCTCGCTTTTTATAAAAGCGGGAATAACTGAAACAAGCTGTAATAATTCCCTCCCCCCACAATATATATATTATGTGAAGAAATATATCTTAAGAAAGAGATGTGGGATAATGGCCATCAGTTACGGTACTTTGGCGGCATATGCGGGTGGAATAATACTTCTTGTTATACTTGGCAAAATATTTACGGTACCTTCAAAAGTGGTTCTGCGTTTGATCTATAATGCACTTATCGGTGGAATTGTACTGGTTGTTATTAACCTTATTGGCGGTCTTTTTCATTACCATATTGCCTTGAATATTGTATCAGCATTAATTACCGGTACGCTAGGTGTGCCCGGGATAATCCTTCTCATCATTTTGAAAATTGTATTCAATGCATAATCGTCTTTATTGGATTAAAAAACTGAATCCATCTACAAACAGAGGACTCAACCCGAGTCCTTTTTATGTCGTTCAGATTTATCCAAATAAGAGGCTTGAATAATTGCTACAATGTGTATATATTTACATATTTAGGGAAATATTTAATACTATAAATAACAAATATCAATATTGTACAAAAATACCCATCCATATATTGACATGGGTCAGCACATGTAATAACATTATTTTTGTGCGTAAATGGATATTAAGGCAATATTTAATTAAATCTGGTTGGGATGGTAATATTATGGATGAAATACAGTTTAGGCTTCTCAATGAGGTCATAAGATTCATGGAAATATGCCAGCGACAGACAATTGATGGTAGAATAAGCCTTGGTACTTACAGCAGGATAACGAAATTGAAATTGAGATTTCTCAATGCATTTATACACAATACTATAATTGATCAGGAATATGCCGATAAGGTATTAAAGCTGCTGGATGATGATAATATGATTCGTTGCTCTTTTATCAAAATTGCCGGGAGATAATACTTTGCATAAATAGACGTTCCAGGGTGTGCAGATGAAAAATAAAAAACTTACAATTAGCCTTATAACATTCATCGCAGTATCATTCTTAATAAAACTTATTTTTATATTTAAATACAACAACTCCATAAACCTTGCCAGCGATGACCTTAATTATGTTAAAAGTGCTGCCGTTCTTATTAAGAACGGTGTTTTAACTTATGCCAATTCTAACGAGCCATCGGTATTTGTAATGCCATTATATCCATATTTTCTTGCAGGTATTTTTAAAATTTGGGGGACAGGGTTTACAGGTTTACAGGCCATACGAATAATTCAAGCGTTGATAAGCTGTACAACCATACTGACTGCATACCTGACAGCGAAACATCTTTTTAATTCAAAAACAGCAATTATAACCGCTTTTATCGTTGCTTTCTATCCCCCCAACATAATTACTACCGGATATATTCTAACAGAGACCTTGTTCACAGCAGTTTTAATGCTGCTTATATACCTGTCCTTAAAGTTTTCAGCATCTCCACGTTACATCAGTTTTATATTACTTGGCGTCATATGGACCGCAGCAACGCTGATACGGCCGACTATAGGCCTTTATCCCCTACTTCTGTTTTTGTATATGCTAATATATTACAAGCATAAGTTTTTTAAGTTGTTCAAGCTTGGTATTGTCATGCTGATTCCATTTCTTATTATTATGACTCCCTGGTGGGTAAGAAACTATAATGAATTCGGCAGGTTTATTCCTCTCACTGCTTCAACCGGTAATCCCACGCTTCAGGGAACATATATCTTCTATGAACAAAAACCTGGTGAAACTGATTACTACGAGCCAGGTAAAAACGCCCTTGAAACAAACGAGATTGAAACGGAACTCGCAAAAAAGAGAATTAAGGAAGGTTTTAAAAACAATTTCTTTAGTTATCTTGGGTGGTATACAATAGGAAAAACAGCATATATGTGGGGCTCGCCTTTTTATTGGCAGGTTTATTTGGGTATTCCCAAGATTTTAGTTATAGTTATTCATGCATTATTGTTATTTGGCATAATATGCATTTTCACTTTATTCAGAAAGAATTTTTCAAGGTATATGCTTCCTGCATCCACCCTGTTATATTTCAATATTGTCCACTGCCTATCAATGGCTTTTGACCGTTATGCCTTTCCGCTTATGCCTATTGTAAGCATATTTGCGGCATATTTCTGGTACTCTGTTTACAACAGAGTCAGAGGTCAGTCATTACAGCGTCTTAAAAATCCAGTTTAGTTAAATGCATTATTCTATGGTTTGTATCTGCAACATATATTTAGGTATGGGAAATTTCCCATGCATAAAAAACTCCCCGGAGGTTGCATATGCAAGATATAGAGAAAATAATTTCAGAGAAATATGACCTGGATATAAAAAATTCATATCCATACAGGGATTGTTATATAATTAATACCCAAAAAGGTAAAAAGCTTATAAAAAAATCCTCTCTCCCGGCAGAGAGGATATTGTTCGTACATGGTGCCAAAGAGCACCTTTATGAAAACAATTTCAAAAGTACCGACAGATACCTATGCACTATAGACGGAAGCCCTAGTGTGTGTATTGATAATTCCAACTACACATTGTCAGATGTACTTACAGGTGTGGAATGTAACTTTGAAAACAAGCCTGATATCCTTAAGGCTTCAACTTTACTTGCATCAATGCACAAGGCCTCCCAGGGGTATATTCCTCCTGAGAACAGTGTAGCAAGAAATGAGCTCGGGAAGCTTCCGGTGTATTTCATGAAACGGCTTGAAGACATCAAAAAGCTAAAGAAGCTGGCAAAAAAGGGCCGCAGCAGCTTTGACTATCTTTTTCTTGACTATGTACATTATTATTCCAACCTTGCCGAGAATGCAATAGAAACCCTTGAAGGTTCAAATTACAGGCACCATGTAATGAAGGCTGAAAATGAAGGTGGTTTTTGCCACCATGACTTTACCCAGTATAATGTTACCCTGACCCAGGATGAAGCTTACATATCAAATTTTGAGTACTGCTGTTTTGAACTCAAGGTTTATGACCTTGCGAACTTTATACGCCGCAAAATGAGAAAATGCAACTGGGACATAAACGAAGCAGCCGTTATTGTCAATGAATACAAAAAAACAGAGCCCTTAAGCGACGACGATATGATAATTATGAAAACAATTCTTAAATTTCCTCAGAAATTCTGGAGAGTTGCCAACAGATATTATAACAGCCGGCGCAGCTGGTCTGAAAGAGTTTTCATATCCAAGCTTCAGGAGGTAATTGCCGAGATCGATTCCCACAAACAATTCCTAGACAGGTATGATCTTCTATTGTAATTCCTTTCAAGATAACCGCCCTGCTAGGAAGGATAAATAAGTAACACATGAGCAAAGCCCGCCATAATATGTATTAGAGTCTAATGGTTGACGAAAGGTGGGCATTATGTGCAACTTGAAAATAGGTGACATTGTAGCAAGAAAATCTTACGGTTCAGACATTCTTTTTAAAATATCAGACATTATAAAAAATGATGATACAACGACTTATGTACTTAAAGGTATAGCATACAGAATAGAAGCGGATGCACCTGAATCTGATCTTGTTCTGCAGTCAGATATAAGTATAAGTGATCACAATCTTGGTCAAAGAAGAGTTGCCGAAAGAAAATGCTGGGAAATAGAAACCTTCAACAGCATGAGAGGCTTAAAAAAATTCGTATTTAGAGGTACTCCAAATGAAGACCCCAAGACCTTTTCCAGGCCAGGGAAAGTACTCCATATAGACGGCGACAATGAATACCTGGATAACTGCCTTAGTCATTATGACAAGCTAGGAATAGACGCAGTGGGAAAGTATATTCCTGAAAGCGAACAGCCCTCTTCAGTATACAAGCTGCTTCAGGAATATACTCCCGATATTCTTGTACTAACGGGTCATGACGGTTATACAAGAGGAGAAAACAGTTACAGGAACATTGAAAATTACAGGACATCCAAATATTTTGTAAAAAGCGTTAAAGAAGCAAGAAAATATGAACCTGATCTTGATAACTTGGCTATATTTGCTGGAGCATGCCAATCCATGTACAGTGATATTTTAAAAGCAGGAGCAAATTATGCAAGTTCACCCAGAAGGGTGCTTATTCATGCTCTGGATCCCGTCTTTGTCTGCCAGAAGATAGCATTTACAAGTATAGATAAAATTGTATCACCAGTGGAAGTTATAGGCAGTACAATTACGGGCGCAGATGGAATCGGAGGCCTTCAGACAAGAGGGAAATATCGTAATGGTTATCCGTTAGAGCCTTACGGAAAGTAGTTTTGAAAAAAAGTACTTGACATAATTTATTTTCGCCTGCTATAATATATATTTTTTTGACAATCACTTTACTTTGTGATATAATTGGAGAAACAGAAGATGAGGTGATTTAATGATAGAAAAAACCGATATTTTTCAGATAAAAAAAGACATTGAGAACTGCATAGGACAGAAGGTGCAGTTAAAGGCTAATAAAGGCCGTAAGAAAGCTTTTATTAGAGAAGGAGTTCTTGAAAACACCTATCCAAGCATCTTCATAGTAAAGTTCGAAAACGAGTATGAAACGACAAGAAGAGTATCCTACAGTTACACAGATATACTTACAAAAGCTGTAGAGCTAGTAGTCTGCAAGGATAACACCAAAATACAGGTAAGCTAACAGTGATTATTGGATCTCAAAAAAGCGAAGCGGTATAACCTCTTCGCTTTTGTCGCACTTATAACACTTTATTTCTCTCCCTTATACAATATTTCCCACCCATGCTTAAACATTCAGTAATATTTCTTCGGTCATGCCAATATAAATTAATTAATAGTATAAGAATTTTGCATAATTGCACTTACATGATTTCCGGTGAAGTTATACAGGATTCCAGTATGCGTAAGTAAAGCAAGGGGAGGATATAAACATGTCTGTCGAACTCATTAAAGAATCGGTAAGAGTATTCCAGGTTATAGGCGAAGAACTTACACAGACGATTTTTGAAAATGATATAATTGTCCCGGATACCAAACCGGACATAACCAGGGTACTTTTACTGGATGGCGATACCTATATCAAAGCAGTTCAGGTATTCCAGGATAAAGTTTTCGTAGATGGTGGAATAAACTATAAAATACTTTACGTTCCAGATGGTGAAGATAAAACAGTCAGAAGCATAAATACAAGTTCCTCTTTTTCTCAGGAAATCGAGATTCCCGGCTCTTCAAGCGGCATGAAATGCACTATAAAGCCATATGTGGAACATATTGAAAACACAATTCTTAATGGAAGAAAAATAAATACAAAGGCAATTCTTAAATTTTATACAAAGGTTTCGGATGATGTCGATCTGGGTATTGTTGGGGAGCTCAGAGGTCTGGATAACATACAGACCCTTAAGGAAACAGCAAACGTATGCTGTTACACCGGAGAGACCGAGGCAAAATATGTTGCCCGTGAAAACCTTGAGGTACCATCCGGTAAGCCAACAATAGCCGACGTTTTGAGAAATGACATAAAAATAACCGGCAAAGATATCAAAATAGCCGAAAACAAGGTTGTTGTAAAAGGTGATCTCAATGTTTCAACTCTTTATATCGCAGATGACGAGACAAGAAGCATTCAGTTCATGGAGCATGAAATACCCTTTACACAGCTGGTTGATCTCGGCACATCCGGAGATGACACAGGCTGCAATGTTGATTGTGATATAGCGGAAGCAGTTTTTGTGCCTACCGAGGACAGTGACGGAGAGCTCAGGGTAATTGACACAGAAATTACGCTGAATATAAAGGCATCCGGCTACGAAAGAAAGCAGGTAGAGCTGATTGCTGATGCCTACAGCCCGAGAACAAGACTAGAATTCGAAAAGGATGCCGTAAGACTTGAGGAGGTAGCAACAGAAAGCAAGAATCAGATTATATTGAAGGATACAATTGCAATTGAAGGTGATGTTCCCGAAATAGCAGAAGTATTTAACGTTCTTTGCAAACCCTCCCTTTCGGACTACAGTATAGTTGATAACCGTGTAGTAGTGGAAGGCGCTATCACAAACAGCATACTTTATCTGTCGGGAAATCAGGAATTCCCTGTTTCCTGCTATGACCAGGATATCCTTTTCAAACAGGGGATAGATCTAAAGGATATAAAACCTGATATGAAGTGTGATATAGACCTTGACATAGAACACTGCAATTACAGCATGATATCGTCAACCGAAGTTGAAATCAGACTGGTAGTAGGTGTATCAATAAAAGCTATTGCTGCATATGAACTGCCACTTGTATCTAAAGTAACAGAAGTACCTATGGATGAAATGAGAATTTCCCAAGCTCCAAGCATTACACTGTATTTTTCACAGCCGGGCGATACTCTCTGGAAAATAGCTAAGAAATACTGCATACCGGTTGAAAGCTTGCAGCGTGTAAATGATTTGGCAAGTGAAAATATGGCTGTAGGGCAACAGATAATTATTCCCCGCAGCTTGCTGTAATGTACTAAAAATTACACAATTGAGTTTTTACAAGTGCCTGAAATTAAGATTTCAGGCACTTTTTATTGAAATGTTCATGTACATTGTATATAATATATCATGTTTGAACATTATACTTGGACAGGGGATTCCCATGAATAGTATCGAACTGCCAGCGCCGGCAAAAATAAATATTGCACTGGACGTAATTGGAAAGAGACCAGACGGTTACCATGAAGTCAGAATGTTAATGCAGCAGATAAAGCTTCATGATACTGTAGTGTTAGAACGTTCAGAAAGCAGTATTGATGTCAGCTGCAGTAATCCCTTAGTTCCCCAGGGCTACACAAACATTGCCTATAAAGCAGCAAAAATGTTGATGGACAGTAAAGGTATTTCTTCAGGAATAAGAATTAAAATTGACAAAAGAATTCCAATGGCTGCCGGTCTGGCTGGTGGAAGCACCGATGCCGCTGCAGTTTTAAAAGGCTTAAATGAATTGTTCAGTCTTGGTCTTAGTATGGAGGAACTTGCTCAAATAGGTGTAAAGGCCGGTGCGGATGTCCCCTTCTGCATTAAAGGCGGAACAATGCTCTCTGAAGGTATAGGTGAAATTCTTACTCCTATATCCCCGCTTCAAGGTGTTTATCTTGTTGTTGTCTGTCCTCACATTAACGTATCAACTCAATGGGTTTACCAGCAGCTAAGGCTTGATAGAATAAGTCAACGGCCTGATTTTAACATTTTGATTAATGCAATCAGCAGCAGGGATATCGCGGAAATTGCAGGAAATCTTATTAATGTTCTGGAAACAGTTACGACAGAAAAACATAGTATTATAAAAGAAATTAAAGAAAAGCTTGTTTCAGCAGGCGCTCTGGGAAGTTTGATGAGTGGCAGCGGTCCTTCGGTCTTCGGTATTTTTGACAGCTGTGAAAAGGCAAACGCCGCTTGTGAAGCAATTTCCCATGAGGGCTGGGATGTTTTTTTAACTGAAACAATTTAATTTTCATGAATTACGAAGGAGAACTAGCGCGAAAGACATTAGTCTGAGAGCTAATGCACATCTGCCAGTTTTGTGAAACAAAACAAATGGCAGGTGCAATAAAAAATACATTTAACCCCATAAAAAAGTGTTTAAACGCTTTTGTGCCCAATGGGACAATTCATTTGGCACATTGGGGACATGGAGGTAAAATATGTCCAGAAAGCTTGCAAAGATCAATCTTAACGATTATAAGCCTTTAAGAGAAGTAATTTTTACTACTCTCAGGGATGCAATTATTGTAGGGGAATTAAGACCAGGAGAAAGACTCATGGAAGTCAAACTGGCAGAAAAAATGGGTGTTAGCAGAACCCCCGTCAGAGAAGCCATAAGAAAGCTTGAGCTTGAAGGACTTGTAGACATGATTCCGAGGAAAGGTGCACATGTTGCAGACTTGTCGGTAAAGGACATAGTTGATGTGCTTGAAGTCAGAGCATCCCTTGATGGGCTTGCTGCGCTGTTGGCTGCCGAAAGGATAACTGATGAGGAAATTGATGAGCTCAATCACGTCAACTCTCAATTTGTAAGTTTTCTTCAGAAGGAAAACCTTCAGGGATCAATAAAAAAAGACGTTGAGTTTCATGAAATAATTTACCGTTCCTCAAGAAATGAAAAGCTTATACAAATTGTCAGCAATCTTAGAGAACAGGTTCAAAGGTTCAGAGTGATTTATTTGAAGGACTATGTAAATCCAAAGGAACTTGAAAAAGAACATAAGGACATAATAGACGCCATTTGCAGCAAGGATTCTGAGCTATCGCACAAGGTTGCCCAAAATCACATCAAGAGCCAGCAGGAATCTATTATAAATGCAATCAAAAGAAGTAACCTGAACAGATAATAACAAAGTCTTTGAAAAAGGCTATAGATGAAGACTTTGTTAAATGCTCTTAACGGAAATTAATAAGTCAAGGTAGAACTATAATTTCCTAAGCATTATAAAAAACTGTACCTGATAAAAAATAACCTGACACGCTGCTGTCTTATTTAGTTTATTACAATTATTGTATAACTAAAAAGGAGGAACAATACATGGATAAGTATTGTCAGAGTTGCGGGATGCCTCTTAATGAGGAAAAGCTGTTAGGTACTGAAAAGGATGGCAGGCCAAGTGAGGATTATTGTATTTACTGCTATGAAAACGGAAGCTTCAAGCAGCCAAACCTCACCCTTCAGGAAATGATAGAAATATGCATTCCTCATATGGTTGCTAGCGGTATGAAGGAAGAAGAATCAAGAAGCATGATGAATTCTTTTTTACCGAATTTAAAAAGGTGGAACACATAAGGAGCAAATCTGCTCCTTTTTTTGTCCCGAGCTTTATATAAATAAAATATATACAGGAGATCAGTATGTCAGTTTTAGATAAGATATCACATTTTCAAAATCGAAGGGATGATATCCCGAATCAGGAGCTTGCAAGAGAGCTTGCGGAAAGTAATAATCTTACCGGCATTAGGGAAATTGCTGAAAATCTATTTAACAAAGACAAAAATATAGCTAATGATTGCATAAAAGTATTGTACGAAATTGGATATATCTATCCTGAGTTGATATCCGATTTTGCTCTTGATTTTGTTAAATTACTTAAAAGCAGAAATAACAGGATGGTTTGGGGTACAATGATTTCCTTATCATTGATAGCTCCAATAAAGGCTGATGTTCTTTTTAATAACCTGGAACCTATTTATTCTGCTATTAAAGAGGGTTCCGTTATTACGGTTGATAATGGTATCAAGGTTTTAGCCATAATTGCCTCAAAGAATGAGCAATACAATAAAGAAATTTTCCCTTATCTTTTAAATCACCTCAGAACTTGCCGTCCAAAGGAAGTAGCACAGCATTCTGAAAGTATATTCGTATCGGTTGATTCAGGCAATAAAGAATCTTTTGTGGAAGTTCTGAAACAGAGGGAAATTTCTCTTTCAAGTTCACAGCTCGTTAGGGTTAAAAAACTTTATAAGAAAGCACTTGTAATATAGATAACTATTCAATAGAAAGGGACTGTAAATAAACTCATTTACTAAGTTTTGCGCAGTCCCTTTTCTGTTTCATTTATTGCAGAACCTCATAACCCATTCCGGTGACTTTTTTCCTTATAGCGGTATCACTTACATTGCTCGGGTTGTAATCAACCTTAACAGTCTGTGTTTTCAAGTCAAATTCCACATTGCTTACCCCATTCATGGAGCCAATCCCCTGATGAAGCTTACCCTGACATATGCTGCACGAAAGGGAAGGCACATTGAATCTTGTCGTTTCCATAAGAACCTCCGTATATATAATTTTTTATAAAGTCAGGAAAACTGTATGTATTGCTGCTTTTCCTGATTAGAAACAATTTTTTTACTGCAAGCTTAGTATTTGTAATTGAAAAATTTTTAATCAACAAATTAGAGTTTTACAAAAAATGCCCGGTGTGATATCATTTTTTTGGGCCAAGTTATAAAAGTCTTAAAAAACAAGGCCTGGAGGTGTTTATTTTGGAATATCCCAAAGTGTTGGTAATTATTCCGGCATATAACGAAGAAAAAAGTATACATGCAGTAATTAAAAAGCTTAAACGTTTAAGTTTTATAGATATTCTGGTGGTTGATGACGGGTCAAAGGATTTGACTGCAAGCGAAGCTTCGCATGAAGGTGTAATCGTAATACGTCTTCCCTTCAATCTTGGAATTGGCGGTGCTATGCAGACAGGCTACATTTACGCAAGGGACAACGGATATGATATTGCAATACAGTGTGATGCAGACGGGCAGCACGACCCCCAGTACATTGAAAGCCTTATAAAACCTATTGTAGAAAAACAAAGCGATATGGTCATAGGTTCCCGCTATGTAGCGCAAACCTCTTATAAGTCCTCCGCTTCAAGGCGTGCAGGTATGATATTCTTTACAAACCTTGTCCGTATTCTTACCGGAAATACTATTAAGGATACCACGTCAGGCTTCAGGGCTGTAAACAGAAACATAATAAAGTACTTTGCAGACAGCTATCCGACCGACTACCCTGAGGTTGACGTTCTTGTGAGACTCCATAAAAAGAAATTCAAGGTAATCGAAGTGCCTGTTGAAATGAAAGAAAGACAAGGAGGCAAATCTTCAATAACACCTATGAAATCATTATATTACATGATAAAGGTCAGCCTTGCCCTTTTAATCAATTCTCTTCGCTCCGGGGGTATGGTATGACATTCAGCGTATATCTTTTTTCAATAATTTTCAGTATTGCATTTTTATTTATAATTATAGAGTTGGTTAGGAAAAACAAACTGTTGGAGAAGTATTCACTTCTGTGGATATTCTTCGGAATAGTCGTGCTACTGCTTTCAAGTACTCCTATTTTCATAGAGAAAATAGCTGAAGCACTTGACATTAAATATGCTCCATCTGTTTTATTCCTTTTGGGAATGGTTTATCTCATTGTATATAATTTAAACATGACAGTTGTATTTTCAAGCCAAACCCAGAAAATCACAAGGCTTAATCAGGAAATTGCCTTGCTTAAGCAAAGGCTTGAAAACCTTGAAAAAGGCGGTGGAAGCAGCAATGAAGACCTTTAAAATGAAGCTGTTACTATTTGCGCGCGAACACGGCCCTATTATGGCAATACTGGCATTTGCCCTCGGAATGGAAATGTATTATATGTACAGCACTCCAAAACCAGAGCTCATTTATGACGCTCACAATTATGACGTAATGGCAAAGCAGTTTCTTGACAAAGGTGTTCTCGGCTATCAGAGTTCTTCACCAAATGCATTTACTACTCCTGGCTATCCCCTTTTTCTTGCACTTATATATAAAATATTCGGATATTCAAGCGGAAGCCCTCTTGATGTAGTAAGAATAATTCAGATTTTTATGGCAGTTGCTACAATATGGTTTTTGTACCTTCTGGCAAAATATATAACAAATAAACGTGTTGGCCTTATTGCAGCCTCTATGTGTTCTGTTTATCTTGTATTTCTCTGGGTACCAACACTCATACTTACAGAAACTCTTTATACCTTCCTGTTTATACTTTACCTGTACCTGCAGATAAGAGCTATAAAGGAAAAATCCATAATAAGAAACTTTGTAACAGGACTGGTTTTTGCGGCTGCAGTCCTCGTACGTCCAGCTATTGCACCTCTTATTGTTCTGCCATACATATATTATTACTTTGCCGAGAAAAAGGACAAATGGCTCTTCAAAGGCTTTCTGGCAAACATCGTTGGCTTTGTAATACTTATGATACCGTGGTGGATAAGAAATATAGTTTCGCTTAAAAAGTTTGTACTTTTTGCAACGCAGGAAGATCCTCTGTTGCGCGGTACATACCCCTATGAAGTGGGCGTCGAAAACATGCCCCTTACCAATCAGACTAACGAAGCCATAAAACGTATTATAGACGGCTTTACAACACAGCCGCTTCTGTATCTTAAGTGGTATACCCTCGGTAAATTCGATTACCTGTACTTTAAAATTTTCTATTACGTTGACGACAGCGTTTCAACCTTAAGATGGATACTGCCCCTTCATAACCTTTACGTCTGGTTCGGATGGGTCGGTGTTGCTCTTGGAGTTGTAAAGAAAGAAATTCGTCTTATATCTCTGTACATTATATTCATAACACTTATAAGCCTTGTATTCGTAGCTACCTCAAGATATGCATATCCTGTTATGTATCTGCTTATATTCCTTACAGCATATATTTTTGAAATTCTTTTCAAAAGGCAGAAAGGAACCGGCAGAAAAGCACTAGAAAAAAATTAATCTGCGAATGGGGATTAGTATTATGAATTGGTACGAAGAATTTCTCAATAAATATAAATCAGGTATATCACATGAATTCCTGCTCTATTTCAATGTAAGAGACCTTATGGATAACACAAGGTACATTGATCGGTATCTTTATGAAGAGTTCATTAAACAGCGCGGGTTCTCAATCGTAGCTTTTTATGACATTTCCCGAGGACTCACCTTCCTTGAGCCGGGAATGGAAACGGAATTCAACCTTATTACCTCAAACGAGGCTGAAAACCTCCTTCATGCAATGCCTTCAAAGCTGTTCCCATATATAGATATGGCTTTGAAAAGTACCAAAACAGTTCTTTTTATAGATCACACAGAAAAAATAATCCCCTCGGGTGATGTTGGAAGTATGTCGCTTGAGGAACGAATGGCTCTTATATGGATAAGCGAATGGTCAACCAATTTAAAAATATCAACCGTAGGTTCTACCGTGTTCATGCTTTCGGATAATATAGCAGATGTTAACAGGGAGATATTAAAATCCTCCTTCAAGGTTGAGCCTGTGTTTGTCGGACTCCCTAATGAAGCCGAACGTAAAAGTTATATAGAGTATCTTCTTAAAAACAAAGCTGTCAAGATAGATATAAAGACCGATGAATTCGCAAAACTGTCGTCAGGCCTCAGCCGCAAGTCAATCAATGATATAAGATTAAGGGCCGAAGCCGAATGTGTTCCTATTTCATTTGATTTCATAAAGGATAAAAAGCATTCGGTGCTTCAGAAAGAATACGGCGATGTCCTGGAATTCATATACCCAGAAATAGGTTTTAATGATATAGGCGGCATGGACAAAGCAAAGAATTATCTGCTCAAGAACATTGTTAACCCCATTAAAAAGGGTGATTTGAGACGTGTTCCAATGGGTATCCTCCTGTGCGGTCCTTCCGGAACGGGAAAAACACTTCTGGTGAATGCATTGGCAAAAGCAAGCGGTTTCAACTGTGTAAAGATAGATATGTCCCGTATACTAGGGCAATATGTAGGTGAAAGTGAAAAGAATTTTAAGAAATGCCTTCTTGGAGCGCAGTCCCAACAGCCCGTAATTGTCTTTGTTGACGAGATTGACACTACCTTCAGGCGTGGCGAAAGCGGAGACAGCGGAGTAGGAAGAAATATTTTCAGTGAATTTTTACAGTTCACAAGTAATACAAATAATAGAGGAAAAGTTATTTTCATAGCTGCAACCAACAGACCCGATTTACTTGATCCTGCACTGAAAAGGCCGGGAAGGTTTGACAAGAAAATTCCGGTTCTCATACCTGAAACGGATGAAAGAGCGGATATTTTCAGGATAATGATACAACGCTATGGTTTTGAGACAGATATAAAGGACTTTACGCCTTTTGCAGAGCAGACCGAGAATTACACCGGCGCTGAAATAGAAACTGTTGTCAGAAAGGCTTATGAAATAGCAAACGATGATAACCAGGAAGGAACAGTTCTTACTGCGGATATCCTTAATGAAGCAGTTATACGGTGCCGTCCAAGCACCCAGCAGGTTGAATTTATGACCCTGCTTGCCATTAAGGAATGTGATGACAAGGACCTTTTGCCTGAGAAATACCAGAGTATTCTATCTGAGAACCCAGGCTGATAATTAAGGAAATAATTATATTTAAAAATACCAGTTTACAAGGGCTTACGTTTGTTATAAATTATTCTTGTATGATTTATTAAATAAGTTGTTTAACATTTAAATTAATATATCCCCCGTAAATAATTAAAGGAGGCATTTTAATATGGGATTATTCAGCAGGCTTGGCGTAATGATGAGAGGCTTTTTCGGGGTATTTGTCGGAAACGTTGAATCCAGGAACCCCGATGCATTATTGGAAGATATCAAGAACCAGATAGATAAAGCACGAAAAGAAGCAGAACAACAGATAATAGATATTCAGACAAATGCAGAGCTGATAAAGATTGAAATGAAGAATGCAGAAAAAAACCTTAACGCTGTTAAGGCAAGGGTTGAAGCTGCTCAGAGGCAGGGTGAAAAGGAGCTTCTGGTTGAGCTTCTCATACAGGAGGAAGAGGTTCAGGCAACCTATGATACTCATAAACAAACCTATGAGGGAGCAGTTGTAGAGGTTGCAAAGATAAGAGAAGACTACAAGATATTTGAGTCTGAAATGAATGCAAAGGTCAACGAGCTCCGCACATTGAAATCGCAGGCAAAGATGGCTAACCTTCGTGAGAATATAAACTCAATGAATGCAAGATATTCATCCAAGGAAAGCAGAATCGGAAAAGTTAATGAAAGCATGGACAGGGCAAGAGATATTGTCAATACAAAGACAGCCCGCGCCAATGCAGTTGAATCCTTGAACGATACAAATATGGATCTCAAGCTTAAACGACTTGATATGAATTCCGCAAGAGATAGGGCTAAGGCACGTGCAGAAGCAATGCTCAGTGGAGATCAGGGTTTTGAAGTAAAAGAAAAGATAGATAATAAGGCTTCCAACTAATAACATCTATTTGTGCTTAATTCTCGGGCAGTATTTTATACTGCCCGTTTTATGCATATTCCGGAGGATTAATGATTAATGTTTGTGAGCTTTTATTGGAGGTAGTTTGATTTGTCAATGAGGTATAAGTTATTTGTCAGTGCACTACTTAAATTAAGAAACATTGGGTTGCTCATTTTAATGTTAGCTGTATCCGCAATACTCATCGAACCAACAATCCTACCACTGAAAATGGGTCTTTCACCTATACATAATGCGGCGGTAATAGCATTGCCCGCAAGCTTTGCGGTTTATTTGGGCCTAGTTGCACAATCATTGCTCAGTAAAAACTTTCATGAACAATTCAACCGCAAGCAAAAAATCAAACACATGCAGGATCTTAATTATACATGCGTCAAGCTGTTCTATGTAGCAAAAAAAAATACAAATCCCCTTTATCAGCAAAAGCTTATGAAAGTAATGGATGACAAAAATGACATTCTCAACTCATATCTTAAGGGCGAACAAGGCTTTCTTAAGGAACGTATAGTTGAAAAGTCCCTGAATCTTGTCATATCATACGTAAAGCTGCTTACGAATTTCTGTATAAGGAGCAGGGAACTAAGCGAAATAAATTTGAACACCATTGCTTCAAGAATGAATACAAATGCAAGGAAGCTTAGCTTTACACGTGACCCTGAAACATCATCCGAGCTCAGGAAAGCAATTGATGTTGATGAAAGAATGATTGAAAACCTGAAAGAGGAAAAGGTTGAGCTTGAACGTATAAGTGTAAAGCTTGATTACATGGAAAGTATGGTAAACATGTTTAAACACCAGATCATATCCAGCATTGAGTCGGAGGATATGCTTGAAAAACTCGAAAGTACTGTTAATGAAGCCGATGCCCTGGACAATGTTCTTCACGAAAGAAATAAAAATAAATACCGTGCTTAACTTAAATTTAAAGGATTTTTAACATTTTTGTCGAATATTTGGCTTATATATACCGATCTTTATATACCTTGAAAAGAGGATACATTCATGGATGATTTCGATGTTATATACAAATCAGAATATATTCAAATTATAAAAAAAGAAGATGGCTTTTATATAGAATCTTTCAGGAACGGTATGAGCATTGAGCAGTTTAACAAGATTCTGAGTGAACACCCGGAAATCAAGATAAGCAGCTTTATGGCGGTAAAAAACACTCTACTTACTGCTCCAAAGCCACCTGTCCTTTTCGGTGAGATAAAAGACAGGATATCGCTCGAAATCTCTGGTGACGAGCTTAAGGCTTTCATAACCCTTTGTGTTATGGAGGGTGAATTATTTGGTGACCGAAAGGTTAGCCTTATTAAGGAAATCATACGGCTTCTTAATCAGAGAGGAGTCGTTTTTGGTATAAAAAATGATGCTCTTTTGAACGGTCTTTGCAATAATAAGCAAATACTTATTGCTGAAGGTATTCCTCCTCAGAATGGCATCGATTCAATTCTAAAAATGTATGAACTTAAAGATCCCAAGCCTGAGGTAAAGGAAGATGGTAACGTTGATCATTATGAGTTGAATCTTATCAACAAGGTGTCTGATGGTGACTGGTTGGGAGAAAGGACTGACCCTACTCCAGGGTTTACCGGTAAAACGGTTAAAGGTCATGATATACCTGCTCTTCCGGGAAAGAACTATCCTTTGATGTACGATAAAAACTCGGTAAAGGAAATATACAATAGCGGGATTACAACTCTTGTATCCCTCAGAAACGGTGCAGTGTATTATGAAGGCGACCGTATCTGTGTGTCCAACCATCTTGAAATAGAAAACAACGTTGATTTTAAAACTGGAAATATAGATTTTGACGGATTCCTAACAATAAAAGGCTCCATTGAGGACAACTTTTCTGTAATTGCCGACAAGGATATTGAAATTCTCGGTGAATATGGTGCAGGAAGCGTTAAGGAGATTATCAGCAGAAAGGGAAATGTCTTTATACGCGGAGGAATTGCTGGAAAGAGCAAAGCCGTTATAAAATCAAGCAAAAACATATATACAAAGTTTGTTTCAGATGCAACTATTGAATGCGACCAGTCTGTTCATATCGGTTTTTACTGCCTTAACAGCAATATAACTGCAAAAGAGGTTATTCTTGATTCACCAAAAGGACAAATTATAGGAGGCAACATTCAAGCAGAAATCAAGGTGATTTCATCAATCATAGGTACTCCCGGTGAGAAAAAAACCGTTATATCTGTAAAGGGCTTTAACAGGAAGTACATGAAACAAAACCTTGAAGAGCTTATGAATTCAATAGAAAACCTGAAAAACAACCTGACAAAGTGTAAGCAGGAGATGTCCATATATACTTTTACAAGTAAGTTGACTCCTGAGCAGTCAATCAGGTTTGACCATCTTAAGGACAAGTTCTTTGAGCTAAAGGACCAACTTAAGGAAAGTGAGGACCAGAAAAAGACCCTTGCAAATTACCTTAGAACACACGGTGAAGGAGAAATTGTGGTCCTTAAAAAGGCTTACCCTGCAACAGTTCTCGAAATAAAGAAATTGATTCAGGAGATAGATAAAATAGTCATAAGCACTAGCTTTTATTATCAGGATGGGGAGATAAAACAACTATAATCTTAATTCAGGAGAATGCTATGGAATATACTGATATACTTGAAGCTATTGAAAAACAAAAAGAAGCTGAGGGGCTTTCTGCAAAGCTTTTCAGATATTCAGGCCTGCTTCAGGCTATAGAATTCTTTTCACAAAAGCTTAATTTTGATCAGATTGAAGATGCCGCATTTGATTTTTCAAATGAGCTTCTAACACTTGAGAAATCGGCAATCTTTGTCCTGCGGGGAAATAAATTCGTTCTTAAAAAACTCAAGGGCCTAGAAAGAGCGGCTGAGTATATAGACAATACAAAAGAGCTAGAAAATATAGCCCTTTTCCACGGAACATTAATGTATGGTAATGATATTCTCCTTAAATACTTTAGTGCTGAAATAATAGATGCTTACAAGGTTACCATATCGGTTCCTCTTATTATAGAAAACTATCTTTATGGTTTTATTTTTATATCCTGCAAGACGCTTGGGGAAATGAAGGATGACGATTACATAATTCTCGAAGCACTTATGAAGCTTTTCAACAATGCCCTTGAGAACTACAAGCGTTATGAAGAACTTCAGAAAGCAAACAGAGAACTGGATGAAAAGATATTTAACCTGTTTGCTATTAACCAATCTACAAAAGCCCTTCTGAGCGAGCTTGATCTGGAAGCACTTTTTAGGCTTTCGGTGGACGTTTTTGCTGAATTGACACAGAGCTCAAGCACAGGATTTGTTTTATATGACGATAAAAGTGAAAAATTCAATCTGAAGGCATTCAAAGACATTAACTTCAGAAAGATGCCTTATAACCTTGCCTTCACCAGAAATAAATCCGCGGTTGTTAATTCTTCAAGAGTCATAATTAATCTTTCAAATGAGAAAGATGCGGAATATTTCAATAGCCTTTTTTGGGAAGGCCTTGATGGTCTTGGGCCCATTGCTCCAGAGTATCTTCTGATGCTTTTAAAGCAGGGAGAGCTGATGGGATTTGTATCTCTCGGAAAAACAGTAACCTGTGCAGGCTATAAAAGCAGCATACTTGAACTTGTTGAAAGCCTTGCGTCCTCAACCTATCTAGCCATAACCAATGCAATGTATTTTGACCAGGTTAAAAAGCAAAAACAGGTAATACAGCATAAGCTTGAAAAACTGATATCACTCAATAACCTGACACGAAACATAAATAATTCCAGCAATCTTGAAACACTTCTTGATTTGACTTTAAAAACCCTGGACATTTCATTTGATGTCGACAAAGCATTAATAGCCTTGTATGACAGTGATTTAGAGACATACAAAATAAGCAACAGGCTTAACATTGAAACTAAAAAGAGAACAATAAAACCAACCCTCTCCTGGAAAAGAATTTTTGAGGGTGACAGCATATATGACTCATCAGAGAACTCGCTGACCAAATATTTTGATAAGCAGCTTCGCACCGACATCGGGGAATACCAGGGTGTATTGATTATCCCAATATACATGGATAAAATAGAAATTGAAATGCTTGGTGCCATAATTGTTCTTAAATATGGGAATACACCAATAGGCGATGAAGAAAGTCTTTTGACGCTTGAAACCATTGCAAGCCACATTGCACCTGTTTTAAGTAATCTTAAGGCTATGGAGAGCTTATCACAGCGCCTTATACCCAACTATGAGGCCAGCTTCAAAACAGATTTAAAAGGTGAAATCGAAGAAGCCCTTGAATATGATTTAGAACTGGCAGTAATACAATTTGTTAATAAACAAACAACCCTTTTTACCGATGATATTAAAATATCAACTATTAGAAAAAGCTTTAAGAATGCTTATCCGTTCACTAACAACAGTACGTTCGTTATTTGGAGCGGTAGCGAAAAAGAGCTTTTGGCAAAGTTGAACAAGCTTTCGGTTAAGGACGTTGATATAAGAATATGGATGCTACGGCGCAACTTTAACAGCTATGCAGATTTTATAAACCTCTTCTAAGGAGGCAGTAATTTGGGAGTTTTATGCGGTGTCGATATTATAGAAATCGACAGGGTAAAAAAATCAATAGAAAACTTTAATGATTCTTTTATAAATAAAGTATATACCTCTAATGAAATTGATTATTGCGAAGCCAGAAAAGCTGCAAGGTTTAACAGCTACGCAGCAAGATTTGCCGCGAAGGAAGCCGTGACCAAAGCCCTTGGGACAGGAATAAGCGAAGGTGCTGCGTGGAAGGATATAGAAATACTTGTGAATGAAGCTGGAGCCCCATATGTAAAGCTTTCAGGCAAGTGCCTGGAGTTTTATAACCGTCTTGGAGCAGTAGACATATCAATAAGCCTTTCACATTGTAACACTACCGCAGTAGCTTTTGCGGTTATTCAGACAAATCAGGATTAACCTACCACTTATATAGGAGTTGCAAATGAAAGAGATAAGGTTTATACACTGTGCAGACATACATCTTGATGCACCTTTTACCTCTTTGGGCGGCGAAAAGGACAAATCCTCAGAGAGAAGACAGGACTTAAAAAATACTTTTCAAAAAATCATAGATACAGTCAAGGCTGAAAGGTCAGAACTGCTTTTAATAAGCGGTGACCTTTATGAGCATTCATATACTGCAAAAGCGACAATAAGCTTTCTTAACAGCTGTTTCAGGAGTATCCCGGATACAAGAGTATTTATAGTTCCAGGAAACCACGATCCTTATGTAACAAATTCCTTCTATAAAACATATGAGTGGAATAGCAATGTCATCATTTTATCCGAAGACAAGCCCTTCTACCGTGTTGATGAGTTAAACACCTGCATTTACGGAATAGGCTTCAGCAGCTTTGCAAAAGGTAATCATTCAGAGCTTGCAGACCTTTCGCCTGCCAACAGTAACTGCATTAATATTCTCCTTGCACACGGAACAGTTGATATGAATATAGGTGATGGAATATATAACCCAATGTCAAGTGATCAGCTTTCTTCGCTGGGAATGGATTATATTGCACTGGGACATTTCCACAACAGGATTGACGATATAGGCGGGAAGGGTATGGTTTACAACCCAGGAAGCCCTGAACCGTTGGGTTTTGATGAAACCGGAGAGCATGGAATTTACAAAGGATCCATTGTAAAACAGGATAACGGAGAAGTATCACTGTACGTCAACTTTATAAGACTCAATTCAAAATGCTATAATACAGCTGAAATCAAGGTGGACGGCTGCGGCAGCAGCGAGGAAATAGCATCACGGATTTCAGAATATATAAACGGCAAGAACTTAAGTAAAACCCTTCTGAGCTTGACACTGAAGGGTTACATAGAACACGGCTTCAGCATTGATACACAAGGTATACCTTTAAGTTTTAAAAATAAAGTTTATTATCTTAAACTCAAGGATGAAACCGGAATTAACTTTAACATAGAGCAGATATCAAAAGAGCCTGGGCTTAAAGGTCTTTACACCAGGAAGATGCTTAAACGTATAGATGACTGTGAAGATACAAAACAAAAAGGAATTCTTCAAAAAGCATTATATTACGGGCTGGAAGCACTCGAAAACGGGAAGCTGGAGATTTGATTAAATGAGAATAGAAAGACTGGATATAAAAGGCTTTGGAAAATTTAACAACCTTAAGCTGGAATTTAAAGAAGGCTTTAATGTTGTTTACGGGAAAAATGAATCGGGTAAAACTACTCTTCAGTGGTTTATAAAAGGAATGCTTTATGGACTTAAAGGAGGACGTTCTGGCAAGGACGGTTCCCTCCCACCTTCCAAGCATTTTAAACCGTGGAACTCAAAGGACTATGGCGGAATTCTTGAGTACCGGTTGGAAAATGGTGATGCCTTCAGGGTGGGACGAAACTTTGGAAACAACAGTGTTAACATATATGATTCGCTATTCAATGACCTTACGGCACAGTTTGAAGCAAGCCGCGAACGTGGCGCCCTATTTGCAGAAAAGCAGCTTGGGATCAATGAAACATGCTTTGAAAAAACAGTTTTTATACGACAGATGGAAACACGCATTGATGAGGATGGAAGCAAGGAACTTCTTAACAGGCTTACAAATGTAATGGAATCAGGTTTTGAGGATATATCCTACAGAAGAGCAGAAGAAGCTCTTAAGGAAGCCTTAAAAACTGAGATTGGAACTGGGAAAACCACTACCCGCCCGTTAGACAAGATAAATTCAAGGCTTGAAGAGCTGCTCGCATTAAAAAGTGAGATTAACCAAAAGCGTCACAGCCTTTTTGAAACTGAACAAGAGCTGAATAATAAGAAGGAAACTCGAAAAGAACTCGAAAGCAAGAAAGTCCTACTTAGTAAGGTTAAGGAATATCTTTTGCTGAAAAAACAACTTACGCAGCTATATAAAAAGAAGGCAACGCTTGAAGAAGCAATTAAAAGGCTGAATCATGCTGCACAGGATAAAGCAGAGATAGAAGCAGATATATCACGTATAAGCTCAGATAAGCAAAAGCTTATTGGTTATTCAGGCTTTGGAAATGAAGAAGCCGATAGTATAACAATCGACTATAGCTCCTTGAAACAGCTCGGGAATGAAAACCAAAGCATTCTTGTTCAGATACGGCAAAAAGAGGATGAACTAAGTTCCCTCAAGTCCTCTGTAATGCACCTTGCTGTCTTTGAAATACCGGACAGTTATACCGAAACGGTTAAACTGGCTACAGAGCTCGAAAGTCTTGAATCGGATAAAAACAGAAATGATTATGAAAACGTTAATGATACTATAAAAGGCCTTGCAAGTGCAAAGAAGAAAAACGGATTTGGCGCTCTTATTTTTGGTCTGGCATCAGCAGGAGCACTTGCGGCCGGACTTTTAGCAGGCAAAGGTAGCCTTATCTGGTACATAGCCTGTGCGGTTTTATTAGCTTGCACTGTTGTCTTTTCAGTATTGTTCCTTAAAAAATCAAAAGCTTTAAAGGAAACCGAAGGCCAAAAGAAAATATCCTTCATCTACTCAAGGGATATATCCGGGCAGATAGAAACTAAAAGGCAAAACCTCAAGGAAAGGCTTGAAGCCGTTGGTGCAAAAAACTTGGATCAATATCTTCAGCTTAAATCAAGCTACGATAAAAGCATTTTTGAAATAAGACTTCTGGAAAGCAAGCTGGAAGACCTTAAGAAAACTATTGAAGGAAACAATAGCAAAATAGGCTTACTCAAAATAAACATAATGAAAAAGCTTGAGTCTGCAGGAATGGTTATTTCCAGTGAATCCATCAACGACGAAGCCATCAGCGACTTTAAAAACAATATAAGGAAATATAAAGAACTGGAGCCTTCAATGGGTTATGCCCAAAAGAAGCTGTCTGCCATCTCTGCTGAAGCAGATAACACCAGGGCAGTCCTGAAACCATACGGTATAGACTTTGATGAATGCAGTCAGCTTGAAGAGCTTTTAAGCAGCTTTGCTCCCGAAATTGAATCAATGCAGCAAAAGGATTCGGAGCTTCTCAGTATACTTGAAGCAGATATTGGGATTGCAGCTTTATCAGAAGCTGCCGTCAGTTCAATAAAATCAGATATATCAGAGGAAAGTTCCTCTTCCTCACTACAATCCGTCCTGGAAGAATTGGAAGAGGCAAATGCCGGTATAAATAGCCTGTCCCTTGAAATACGTGGACTTGAAACCCTTGTAAACAGCAGTGAGGCAGATACCGATACTCTTCAAGGAATTGATGAAGAATTAAGTGAACTGGAAACAAAAAAGGAACAGTTGACAGATATAAGCTCTTCAATAAAGGCAGCCCTTGAAGTCTTGAGTGAAGCAAGCAGCGAAATACAAAAGGATTTTGTTCCTGTATTAAACAACAAAATGAGCAAAATAATAGACAGAATTTCGATGGGAAGATACCTCGATTTGCGTGCAAACGCACAACTTACACTTAACGTAATATCACCCGAAACGGGCGACGTAGTCCCCGCTTCCCTTCTGAGCAGCGGAACAACCGATCAGATGTATCTGGCCTTAAGGCTTGCAATGGCAGATTTTATAACCTCGGGCAATGAACAGCTTCCTCTTTTACTGGACGAAATTTTTTCACAATTTGATGATATAAGAACCGAACAGACACTTGAGCTTCTGGAGGAGCTGGCAGAAGGTACGCAGGTTATACTGTTCACCTGCAAGCAGCGTGAATTGGAGGCTGCAAAACAGCAGTTCAAGGATAAACTGAATACAATTATTTTACCATAGTAAATATAAGCTATATTAGCAAGACCTAAATAAGGGGTTTTTATAATGAAGAGAAGGTTATTGTCCTTTAGTATTTTTTTATTAGTAATTAATATTATACTGAGCGGGTGTGGATCTGGTACATCAAAAAGCACAGCAGAATCTGCATCTGTAACAGTAAAGCCTTCCGAAATGCCCAAGGATATGGCTGTTGTAACAGACACCACCCTGGATGTTTATAAAGAGCCTTCAACAACCTCGGAAAGAGTAACACAGGCTTTATACAATCAAGGCTTAAAAGTGCTTTCAATAAAGGACAACTGGTCAAATGTCAGGGCTGTCGATGGCTATACAGGCTGGGTTAAAACAAAAAGTATCAACTTTGACTGCTCCAGCATAAATACTTCCTTATATAAATATCGCATCATAGTTACAACTAAAGTAAAAACCATTTCAACAGAATTTAAGGGAAGCTACACTGCTGCTACCGCAGTAATGGGTGCCGAACTGTACTCCAACAATGTAAAGGACGGATGGTACGAAGTCTATCTTCCAGAGGGAAAAAAGGGCTGGGTAGATCAAAGCGGCTGCATATGCATATCTGCAAATGAAACAATCCCAAAAACAACCCCAATAGATTTTATTATGACAGCAAACAAGTTCGCAGGCTCTACTTACTTGTGGGGAGGCCTTAGTACATATGGAATAGACTGCTCCGGTCTGACATATATAAGTGCGAAAATTAACGGTGTTGAGCTCCCAAGGGATACTCAGCAGCAGGTTAAGTCAGGTATCTCAGTAAAGGATACTAAGGAAATGAAACCTGGGGATCTTGTTTTTTTCTGTTCCAATGATAACCGGAAGAACATCAACCACGTAGGAATTTACCTTGGAAATAACCGCTATATCAATGCGAGCGCATCAAGAGGCTCTGTAACAATTAATTCTACCGATGATATTTTCTTTACCACAAATCTTGTAGGCATAAGGCGGATATTTTAAAGCCACATCAAAAGCCTCTTTTTAAGGTTATAGAATATTCCTGCTTTAACTTTAACACCGGCATTATATCTTAAAATGTCTTCATTACAGTTATCAAAAGCATTATTAATTTTAGCAAGCTCCGCCAGAAGAAACGCTGTTTTATGCCTTGTATCAGTTTTTGCAAGGTTTTGAGACATTTCTTTTATGCGCTTTATCTTATGTGGATTGTCTATAGTCTGCTCGATTACCTCGTCCAAAGATGTATTTCTTAAAACCCTTACCGCAGCACCATTCCGCAGCAGAAAATCTGCATTACCCTCTTCCGCTCCGGGTATGGGGGAAATTATGAAAATTGGTATCCCCTTGACCAGCGCTTCAGAAACCGTAAGTCCTCCGGGCTTTGTCAGAAGAAAATCTGAAACATCCATCAGTTCAGGTACAATATCGGTAAAACCGAAAATCTTTACTTTCTTATTTGAAGCTACTGAACAGCTGCTGATTTTTTTCATAAGTCCTTTGTTTTCACCGGTCACAACTATTATTTGTATATCCCTGCTGCATTTAAGGAGTGAATCAAAGGCTTTGTCAATTTCCCCGAAACCCAGGCTTCCTCCCATTACAAGTGCAGTCAACTTATCTTCGTCAAGTCCAAGTCTGACCTGTACCTCTTTCTTATCACGCTTTTCGAGAAATTTTTGCTGAACAGGTATACCATATGCATGAATCCTGCTTTCAGGTATTCCCCACTTAACCATATCCTCCTTAAGCTTTTCATGGGCCACAATATAAGCGTCTACCATTTCATGTAGCCAAAAGGAGTGGAACGCAAAATCGGTAACCACAGCCATTACAGGAATATTGAAGTCTGTCTTTTTTTTAAGCTCTGAAAGCATTTGAAGAGAAAATGGGTGCGTTGTTACAATTACAGATGGTTTGAAATCATTTATAAGTTTTAAAAGCCTACGCGAAAGTAGGTTGTTAAATCTCTTATTCAAGCCATAGAAGTTCTTACCCATTTCGGACATCTTATAAAGCCTGCGGTATACAGAAGGCGTTTTTTTTATGGTATTCAGATAACTCCCTATAATTATTTTATCAGCTATCGGACTTGTATATTTAAGCGCATCAACTATAAGTGTTCTGGAGCCGGGATAATACTCATCTATTATTTCCTTTACAGCCTCTGCAGCCTTCTGATGACCTCCACCGGTAGAAACCGTTAAAAAAAGCACATCCATTATTCATTCTCCCACATATGTTTAATCAATTTTTTACAGCAACAAATACTTATCGATTTAGGCATTAATTTTTTTACAAAGCTTATTTTGCTCAAAATATTCACGCTTAATGTATTGCATATATTTTATAGCGTATATTTTTTGTATTAAATCAAAAAATATTATTTGAAAGTCTATATATGGCAGTCAAGTGACTTTAATAATCACCTGGCAGCACTTTGAAAAGGAGGAATAAACATTTTAAAAAAATTTAAGCAAATAATTGTACTTACAATAGTTTTTACTTTTGTTATGGCAGCTCTTTCTCAAAGTAGTATTATGAGTATTGTCGGCAATGGAAATGTTTATGCAGAAACTTCTGGAGTAGGTGATGAGCAATTACTTGCCAGGGCAATAAACGGTGAAGCCCGCGGCGAACCCTACATTGGCCAGGTAGCTGTAGGAGCGGTTATTATAAACAGGAGCAGGGATGCATCCTTTCCAAAAACTATAGCCGGGGTAATATACCAACCGGGAGCTTTTACAGCAGTTTCCGACGGACAGATTAATGTCCCTTTGGATCCCAGTTCCACCGTGGTAAAAGCAGCCAGAGATGCACTTAACGGCTACGATCCCACTGACGGGTGCCTTTACTACTGGAACCCGGCTACTGCAACCAGCAAGTGGATTTGGAGTAAAACCATTGTAAAGAAAATAGGAGCTCATTATTTCGGAAAATAAATAACATATTTATGGAGGTGGCCCCTTGAGTATCCGCGAAAAACTTTTAGACCTGAAAAAAAGGCTTTCCGACAGGAAAATGTATAGTATAGTAATAGTGATAATTGCAGCAGTTGCCATTTGGGGAGTTTTCCAGTACAAGCATTCCGGGCAATTGCGTCAGCAGCTTGATAACCAGTATAACCGTGCATTTTATGATATGAACGGTTATGTACAGAATGTAAAAAGCCTGCTTTTAAAATCAATGTTAACTTCTACCCCATCCAAAACTGCATCAATGCTTCAGGAAGCCTGGAGACAGTCAAACCTGGCACAGACAAACCTTGGCCAGCTGCCTGTAAACCAGCAGCTTCTTGCAAACACATCAAAATTCCTTACACAGGTTGGAGACCTTGCGTATGCATATAATAACCAGAACATTAATGGAAAATCACTTACCAATGATCAGTACAAAACTCTTGAAAGCCTTTACAACTATTCGGTAGGCCTTTCGAACAACCTAAACAATCTTCAGAATCAGCTGTCTACTGGAAGGCTTAAATGGAACAAGCTTGCAAACCAAGGTCCTTCAGCTTTCAGTAAATCCTCATCCCAATTACCCGCACAGCAGTTTGAAAATGTTGATAAAACCTTTAAGGACATACCAAAGCTGATTTATGACGGCCCTTATTCGGACCATCTTCTTACAATGGAACCAAGAGGCGTTATGGGAGAAATGCTGAATTCCGAGCAGGCAAAGCAAAACGTTAAAAATGTTCTAGGTGCAGACAGGATTGATAAAATTACCGATCTCGCCAAAAATGATACTTCGCCTATAAAAACCTATACTTATACGGTTTCTTTCAAAGGTGCCCCCAAGGATCAGACTGCAACAGTGGAAGTAACTCAAAAAGGCGGAAATCTGTTCCTTTTACTTCATAACAGACCTGTAAGTACTGCCAAGCTTGATATTAACCAGGCAAAAGAAAAAGCCAAAGCTTACCTTGACAGTATTGGTTACAAAAACATGATCGATACCTACTACCTGAAACAGGACAACACTGCCACAATAAACTATGCCTACAAACTCGGCGACATTAAAGTTTACTCAGATCTTATAAAGGTAAAGGTTGCCCTTGATACAGGAGAGGTTGTTGGTGTTGAAGCCAAGACCTATTTATCGAACCATACCGATAGGAAAACACCTACACCCAAGATATCAGGCAAACAGGCAAGGGCTCTTATAAGCTCAAGAGTTAAGATTGTATCCTCAGATCTCGCAATAATACCTACAGAATACAAGACCGAAATTTTTACCTATGAGATCAAGGGCCGGTTGAATAACCAGGATTTCCTCATTTATATAAACGCAGCTAACGGAAGTGAGGAAAATGTATTGATGCTTCAGAACACACCGAACGGGGTTTTGACAATGTAAATAAAGGGCGGGTAACCGCCCACTCCTTAATTATTACAAAACAAAAAAGGCGCCTAAGCGCCTTTTTTAATATCCCGATCAATAAGTATCTACTGTCTCTGCACCATCATGCCTTAAAATTGATGCAATATCATTAATCTTGTCATCATCGGTCTTCATGCTGAATAGGATTTTTCCGGCTTTTATATCTGTTTCATACTGCTTGCTTCTGTTTTCAGGAATTCCAAGGTCTACAAGACCTCCCACTATACCACCAGTTACTGCTCCTGAAAGCAATCCGGTTATAGGTCCGGCAGCAGCTATAATACCAAGGCCGGGAATTACCATACTTCCGGCACCAATTAAAAGCCCTGCAAGCCCGCCCAAAATCCCGCCGGTTACAACGCCATCAGAAATGTTATCATTTTTAGCAGTCGCTGTTGTTCCCATAGTTGCTGTATCCCTGCCTTGATCGTCTCCCTGTCTTGCGATTATGGATATGTCTGCGGTTCTAAGTCCTCTGTCCTTAATATCTCTGGCAGCCTTTTCAGCATGCCTGTGATCACTAAATAAAGCTACTACGGTTCTTGACATATAAAAATCCTCCTTTTATATAAACTTCTAATATAGCTTTAGTATCTAAAGTCCGATTTATACATTTTAGGCTGTTTCAAATGATAATTTTAAATTATGTAACTATAAACTCTTTTTAAAAATCATTTTTTTCATTTAGAGATACCTTAAACAAATTAAATATGATAGAATTGAATAAGTCTATAGGGTATTTCATATATACTCATAGATGTATTTTTTATATCAGGGGAATATAGAATGCAGTCACAAAGCCTTTTTTTAATGTTATTTATATTGATTGTAGCTCCTATTTTAATAATATCCTCCAACCATAATCTATTCTTTGGTGTGGTGGCTTTTATCATGTTTATAGCAGCACTCCGTAGTATTTTCAAGGCCCTTTCAGGCTCAAAAGAAGACCTTAGCCAGGAAGAAGAATCCGAGAAGGAGGAATTGGAAGAGATGATAGGCCTTGACGCGCAAAAATTTGGTATTGGTGCAAAGGTTGTAAGAAATCTGGTTGTAATACTTTTTTATATATACTCTCTTTTTTACATGCAGCATGTGTGGTTGAAAGCAATAACTCTTCTTTTAATAGGCAGCACATGCATAAACATAAAAAGAGATTTGACGGAACCTGCTCAAGCAGGCACCGCAAACAATCAATCCCGCCTTTATAGTGTTTATACCCTTGCAGCAAGCATATTTACACTGATTGTGCTTGCTTTGGTAACCTACAATAAGATGGTCATGCCTCTTTTCTAATTCCAAAATATATATGACTTTTGCAAGTACGAAATCTCAAAATTGCAAATTTTCGTTTTTTTTCAATAAAACTATTGAACACAATATATATACATGTTATAATGAGCTAGACTATTAATTAACAGCTACAGACTATAAATGCCAGCTGTTCAGGCTGAATAACAGAATACAGTGTAATTACGTTTTGAGAACGTACTCAATGGGGAGTAAATATTCTTTATTGTGTGCGTTTTTTTATTTTTCAAAAACACTTGTACGCTGTTATTGTAAACAATGAATAAGTAGCAAAATATGCAAGTTTTATAAATTGGTCATTCATTTTTGAAAGTTTTAAATTCATTATTATACAAACACAGCTTTAAGTGATCAAAAATTCATAGTTGGAAGAAGGAAATTTATGAAAAAAAATGGCATGCCCTCAGCACAGGGCCTTTATAACCCTCAGTATGAACATGATGCATGCGGTATAGGATTTGTAGCGAATATCAATGGCAATAAGTCCAATGAGATTCTTCGTCAGGCTTTAACTGTCCTAAGAAACCTTAACCATAGAGGTGGCTGCGGAAGTGAGCCTAATACAGGAGATGGAGCTGGAATACTTTTTCAGCTGCCCCACTCTTTCCTCAAGAAAACATGCGCAAATGACGGGATTAAGCTTCCCGATCAGGGCAAATATGGAGTAGGAATGGTATTTTTGCCCCCGGATGCGGCGCAGCGCAAGTTCTGTGAACAGCGTTTGGAGGAAATTATAAAAAGCGAAGGACAAAGGCTTCTTGGTTGGAGAACTGTTCCGACTGACGATTCAAGTCTCGGCAGCATTGCAAAAGCATGCATGCCTTATGTTCGTCAGGTCTTTATCGAACGTTCGAATGATATCAAGACAGACCTCGATTTTGAAAGAAGACTCTATATTATACGTAAAAGAGCAGAAAAGGCTATCAGATATTCAGGGGTTGAAAGCGGAGAATTCTTCTACCTCGCCAGCCTCTCATGCAGAACAATAGTTTATAAGGGAATGCTTACAGCCGACCAGGTTGACCTGTTCTACAAGGATCTCGAAGACCCGGCAGTTGAAACAGCACTTGCAATGGTGCATTCACGTTACAGCACCAATACCTTCCCTAGCTGGGAAAGAGCACATCCAAACCGTTATATCATGCATAACGGAGAAATTAACACTCTGCGCGGAAATATAAACTGGATGCACGCTCGCCAGTCAATGCTTAAATCAGAGGTTTTCGGAGAAGACCTGTACAAGGTGTTCCCTGTTATCAGCCCTGACGGAAGCGACTCCGCCATGTTTGACAATTGTATCGAATTCATGATGCTTGCCGGACGTTCACTTCCTCATGTAATGATGATGACAATACCTGAGCCATGGCAGAATCACGAAAGCATGGATGACGACAAAAAGGCGTTTTATGAATATCACAGCTGTCTAATGGAACCATGGGATGGTCCTGCTGCTATTGGTTTCACTGATGGTATCAGTATCGGCGCCGTTCTTGACAGAAACGGTCTTCGTCCTTCACGTTACTATGTAACAAAGGATGGAATGGTTGTTCTTGCTTCAGAAGTAGGCGTACTTGATATTGAACCAGAACGCATTCTATATAAGGAAAGATTAAAGCCAGGCAGGATGCTTCTCATTGATACACAGGAAGGCAGAATAATCAATGACTCTGAATTGAAACACAAGATTGCTGCTGAGCATCCCTACCGTGAGTGGTTAAATAAACATATAACCAAGCTGGAAAGGCTTCCTGATACAATATACAAGCCAGAAGAAACGAATTCAACGCTTACACAGAGGCAGAAGGCTTTCGGCTATACCTATGAAGATCTGAGAGCTGTATTGGTTCCTATGGCTAAAGATGGTGTAGAACCTATAGGTGCAATGGGTAACGACGTACCTCTGGCTGTACTGTCAGACAAGCCACAGCTGCTTTATGACTACTTCAAACAACTGTTTGCACAGGTAACAAATCCTCCTATTGATGCGTTGAGAGAAACCATAGTTACTTCCTCTGAAGTTCTTATCGGTTCTGAAGGCAACTTGCTCAATCCCGAGCCTAAAAGCTGCCGTCAGATAAAGCTTTCAACACCTATACTCGGAAATGCTGAGCTAGCTAAGCTTAAAAATGTAGATATAAAAGGGTTTAAGTCTATTACCCTTCCTATTGTTTATAAGGTTTCTGAAGGCGGCGGCGGACTGGAGAAAGCTTTGAGCAATCTTTACCTGGCTGCAAACGAAGCTATAAGAGATGGCGTAAATATAATAATTCTTTCAGACCGCGGAATTGACACAGAACATGCAGGAATACCGGCATTGCTTGCTGTATCGGGTCTGCACCATCATCTGATACGTGAAGGAACCCGTACCAAAATGAGTCTTATCCTTGAATCGGGAGAACCCCGCGAAGTACATCATTTTGCATGTCTTCTCGGGTTTGGTGCTTCGGCAGTAAATCCTTACATGGCCTTCGAATCAATACAGGACATGATAGATTCAGGCATGATTGTAAAGGTGGACTATAAAACAGCTGTTAAGAAGTACTTAAAGGCTGCTACAAAAGGTGTTGTAAAGGTACTTTCAAAGATGGGTATCTCAACAATCCAGAGCTACCAGGGTTCACAGATATTTGAAGCACTTGGACTCAATCAGGTTCTCATTGACAGATACTTTACATGGACACCTTCAAGAATAGGTGGTATTGGAATAGATGTAATAGCTGAAGAAACAGGCATGCGTCATGCAGCAGCATTTAAGGGACGTGCTCCTTCAGAGGAAGAGCTGCCAAGCGGCGGTCACTACCAATGGCGTAAGGATGGAGAATACCATCTTTATAATCCTGAAACAATACACAAGCTTCAGCATTCGTGCCGTACAGCTGATTACAAGCTGTTCAAGGAATACTCCGGCTTGATAAATAACCAAACTCAAAGATTATGTACTTTGAGAGGCTTGATGGAATTCAAGAATTCACGTCAGCCAATACCTATAGATGAGGTTGAATCCGTTGAAGATATCTGCAAACGTTTCAAGACAGGTGCGATGTCCTTCGGATCAATCAGTCAGGAAGCTCACGAAGCATTGGCTATCGCAATGAACAGGATTGGTGGAAAGAGCAATACCGGTGAAGGCGGCGAAGACCCTGAAAGGTTCAAGCCACTGCCAAACGGTGATTCTAAGTGCAGTGCAATAAAGCAGGTTGCATCCGGAAGATTTGGTGTAACCAGTGAATACTTGATAAATGCAAAGGAAATTCAGATAAAGATGGCTCAGGGAGCTAAACCAGGTGAGGGCGGACAGCTTCCGGGACGTAAGGTTTATCCATGGGTTGCAAGGGTTAGGCATTCAACACCGGGCGTAGGTCTTATATCACCGCCACCTCATCATGATATTTACTCAATTGAGGACCTTGCAGAATTGATACATGACCTTAAGAATGCAAATAAAAATGCACGTATAAGTGTTAAGCTTGTTTCTGAGGTTGGTGTCGGAACAATTGCAGCTGGTGTTGCAAAAGGACGTGCAGACGTTGTTCTCATAAGCGGTTATGACGGAGGTACCGGTTCATCACCAAGAACAAGTATCAGACATGCCGGGCTTCCTTGGGAATTAGGGCTTGCTGAAACTCATCAGACTCTGCTTTTGAATGATTTGAGAAGCAGAATGGTTGTTGAAGCCGACGGAAAACTTATGACCGGCAGAGATGTTGCAATTGCCGCTCTTCTCGGTGCAGAAGAATTCGGATTTGCAACCGGTCCGCTGGTTGTACTCGGATGTGTAATGATGAGGGTTTGCAGCCTTGACACTTGTCCTGTTGGTGTTGCAACTCAGAATCCTGAGCTCAGGAAGAAGTTTGCAGGAGATCCTCAGTACATTGTTAATTACATGCACTTTGTTGCACAGGAAATGCGTGAGATTATGGCTAATCTTGGCTTTAGGACTGTAAATGAAATGGTAGGACATTCAGAAGTTCTTGAAATGTCAAAAGCAGTTGACCATTGGAAGGCAAAAGGGCTTGATTACTCAGGCATCCTTTATCAGCCTAATGTTCCTGAAACAGTTGGACGTTACAATCAGATGGCTCAGGATCACGGCCTTGAGAATTCTCTTGATGAAAAGGTGCTTCTCAAGCTTTGCGAACCTGCCCTTGTTGATGCAAAAAAGGTTGAAGCAACTGTACCGATAAAGAATATAAACCGTGTTGTAGGAACAATACTTGGTAGTGAAGTAACAAAACAATATGGGGCCAAAGGACTTCCTGAAGATACTATAAACCTTACCTTCAAGGGTTCTGCGGGACAAAGCTTCGGAGCATTTGTACCTAAGGGTATAACACTCAAGCTTGAGGGTGATTCGAATGACTACATCGGTAAAGGTCTGTCTGGTGGAAAGATAGTTGTTTATCCTCAAAAGGAATCAGACTTTGTACCCGAAGAAAACATTATCGTAGGTAACGTTGCATTTTACGGAGCAACTTCCGGTGAAGCATACATCAACGGTGTAGCCGGCGAACGTTTCTGTGTACGAAACAGTGGTATCAACGCAGTTGTTGAAGCTGTTGGTGACCATGGCTGTGAATACATGACAGGTGGCCGGGTTGTCATACTTTGTTCTACAGGAAGAAACTTTGCAGCTGGTATGTCAGGCGGTATAGCATACATCCTTAATAATGAAGGCAAGTTTGAAGCAAGATGCAACAAGGATATGGTTGAACTTGAAGCACTTACCGATAAGGAAGAAATAGAAGAAGTAAGAAAAATGATAGAAAAACATCTTGCATATACAGGAAGCAACAGCGCGAAGAAAGCACTTGATAACTGGAATAATACAGTTTCTAAATTTGTTAAAGTTATTCCGAGGGATTACAAGCGTATGCTTCAGGCGATTCAACGTGTTCATGAAGAAGGTCTGACAGGGGACGAAGCACTTATGGCTGCATTCCAGATAAACAGCCAGGATCTTGCCCGTGTCAGCGGAAATTGATTGGGGGAAGAACAATGGCTAAACCAACAGGATTTATGGAATATAAACGCGAGCTTCCTAATGACCGTGCTCCGCTTGAACGTATCAAGGACTGGAATGAGTTCCACGAGCATTTGGATGAAGAAAAGAAACGTATTCAGGGAGCGCGCTGTATGGACTGCGGAATACCATTCTGCCACTCCGGTGTGCTTTATGGTCCTGCAGCATCAGGTTGCCCAATAAACAATCTTATTCCTGAATGGAATGAGCTTGTATATAAGGGTTTATGGAAGGATGCAGTAAAAAGGCTTTTAAAAACAAATAATTTTCCTGAGTTCACAGGCCGTGTATGCCCTGCACCATGTGAAGGCGCATGTACCCTTGGAATTAATGAACCTCAGGTGACAATAAAGCAAAACGAATGCAACATCATTGACCGTGCATATGAGGAGGGCTGGATTGTACCTCAACCTCCAAAGGAACGTACCGGTAAAAAGGTTGCTGTAATAGGCTCGGGACCTGCAGGTCTTGCATGCGCTGACCAGCTTAACAAAGCAGGACATACAGTAACTGTTTACGAGCGTGCAGACAGGGTCGGAGGACTTTTGATGTATGGTATTCCTAACATGAAACTGGACAAAAAGGTTGTACTGCGTAAGATTGACCTTATGGAAAAGGAAGGCGTAACCTTTAAGACAGGCGTTCATGTAGGAAAAGATATTTCAGCTGACAAACTAAACAAGAAATATGATGCTGTTGTTTACTGCGGCGGCGCAACAAAACCAAGAGACCTTGCTGTTGAAGGCAGAAACCTTAACGGAGTTCACTTTGCACTTGAATTCCTTGGTCCCAACACCAAGAGCCTGCTTGATTCCAATCATTCAGACGGAAACTATATTTGCGCAAAAGGCAAGGATGTTATTGTAATAGGCGGCGGTGACACTGGAACAGACTGCGTTGGCACTTCAATACGACACGGCTGTAAAAGCGTCATACAATTTGAAATAATGCCAATGCCCGAACTTGATCGTACTCCTGATAATCCATGGCCTCAGTGGCCTAGAGTTTACAAACTTGATTATGGTCAGGAGGAAGCCAAGGCTTTATATGGCAAAGACCCCAGAGAATACTGCATAATGACCAAGAAGATTGTAGGTGACGACAATGGCAATGTAAAAGAGATTCATACCGTAAATATAGAATGGAAAAAGGATGAGGCAGGAAGGTTTGGTCCTGTTGAAATAGCAGGAACTGAAAAAGTATGGCCTGCACAGCTCGTTTTAATAGCAATGGGCTTCCTTGGACCTGAAGAAGCAGTTATAAAGCAGCTTGGTCTGGAACAGGATCCCAGAACCAATGTAAAGGCTGAATACGGCAAATTTGCAACAAATAAGAGAGGCGTATTTGCTGCCGGTGACATAAGACGCGGACAAAGCCTTGTAGTATGGGCAATTAATGAAGGCCGGGGAGCTGCCAGAGAGTGTGACAGATTCCTTATGGATTACACAAATTTGCCTTAAAAATCTAAGTATATAGGAGAACGGTTATGCCGTTCTCTTATTTTTTATATCTTTTCTCTTTATTTAAGGCTGTTTATGTCTTATTTGTACCTTATAGGCTAATTATTTTTAATAATTTGCACTTATTCAAGTTATTTCACCTTATACATCCTAATACTGCAGAATATCCCTTATATGGCTGTATAAAAACACTTGTACAATGGGGCAATTTTCATTATAATCATATTATATATGTAGAAAGATAATACACTTATTGAAATATTATAAGTTATAAATTTTAGGGGTGGTAAATTGAAGAGTATAAAAGCAACTCTCCCCAATATTATTACATTATTTAATTTGTCATTGGGAGTAACTGCAATATTGTTTGCAATGAACGATGATTCCAAGGTAAACTATATGATTCCTGCTTCTTTGTTAATCATGGTAGCTGCCTTGACAGATAGATTTGATGGAAAAGTTGCACGTATGTTTGACGCATCAAGTGAATTAGGTAAACAGCTGGATTCTCTTTCCGATCTTATATCTTTTGGTGTTGCTCCGGTAATAATTGCATATAAGCTTAGCTTATCGGTGCATTTTGGTGTTTTTGGATACTTTATTGCGCTAATATTCCCTATTGCAGGTGCATTCAGGCTTGCCCGCTTCAATATAACCGAATTCAATAAGGTTTACAGCGGATTACCCATTACGCTTGCAGGTGCTTTCCTTACCATAGATAACCTATATAACTCGTTTGTTTTACTAAAAGGCAAAATGCTTGTGGTTCATTCAGTAATTACTACAGTTTTAATAGTGCTTTTATCATTCCTTATGGTTAGTAAAATAAAGCTGAAAAAAATCTAATGAATTTTTGGACAGATACCGGTATTTATTAATACCGGTTTGTTTTTTCACAGGGAGGTAATTAGTTTGACCGAGTTAAAAAAATATGTATGGAAACGCCCTATTTATATAGAGATTACAACCTTCGTTGTAGTTTTATTGTTCTTAGCCAATACTGTTTATTCCCTGCTCAAAAACAAAGCAAGCGACGGGAATATTCCTCTTACCATCATTGCTACTATAATTACAATATTAGTTGTTCTATATGATATATACACAATTAAAAAGAGTGGTAAGACCACCCTTAAGGTTTACGAGGATAGAATTACAATTCAAATCTGGAACAACAAAGAAACGGTTATAACAAAAAGTAATTTTAAGGACGTTAACATACCAAGATACAATGAAGGAATCAGAATAAATCTCAAGGACGGAACAACCTACCGTTTAAGCCTTCGCGGATTGAGAAGAGATCTTATAACCGATTTGGTAACTGCATTGGTTACATTTAATGTAGATTGATAGAGTCTTATTTAAGCTTAATCATTTTATAAATATAAATACCTATTATTCCAAACATAACTACCAAGAAAACTGGAATAAACCAAATTCCAAACCTCATTGAATTATTTTTTGCCATCTGAATGGTATTCCATCCAATATAGGAAAATACAACTGAAATAGTTAGTGTTATCCAACCCATTAGAGTACGCGAATTTCTATACTGACGTTCAGCATTTTCATCTGTTATTTTTACAGTATAATTGAATTTATGCGGAAACCTTGAAATTATAGTAAGTAAAAAGAATAAAAATGTCTGCAGTATTGGAAGGAGAAACAGTATACCCTTATCTCCCCACGAATTAATCTTTCCAGAAAAATCCGTGTGTGTTGGTACTCTTTGAGGCAGTTTGCCATAATTCAATAAAAGATAAACCCAGATAAAAATCATGCTAAATATTGAGATTACAAGTAGTACCCATTCAAGATTGGACAATGAGAGCTTAAGCTTGGGCTTTCCATTCTTTAGTGTTGTCGTATCATTCATATGAATTTCCTTATCCTCAACTCTTTCTATACATTGAAGGGAATATGTAAACCTTGTTGCGCTTCTTCCTGAAAAAACCCTTCTTATTACTGAACGTATCAATCTGAACAGGACATATTCCTGCTGCCTTCTCTTTTTTACGCTGTCTGAAAAGTCTCAAATTTATCACCATTATTATTATAGCACTTGAATCTACAAAAACAAAGAATTCCGGACTAATTTCGACATTCCATAATATAATGTGTCTTAGTCTCACCTGTCAAAGTAAAACCTAAACTTTCATAAAGCCTTTTTGCCTTGTCATTGATTTTAAGCACCATCAGCCCAACGGAGAGGTTGGATTCAAAAGCCTTTTTCATTATGTCTTTAATAATCTGTGATCCCAGGCCTTTACCCTGATAGTCCGGGTCTATCTGAATTTCTTCCAAATAGATTTGATCTTCCTTCTCTATCAGTTCAAGAACTCCAATATCTTTTCCTTCTGTTGAGATAATCTGAACACCAGTTTTTAATCTACTATCGCAGAACTGTCTCTGAAATGCTTCATCCCAACTGCCGAAAACATAATTGAAGTAATCCTTGTATACTGCTTTATTCAGATTAAAAACAAAATCATAATCGTTATTATCAGCTTTTCTTAATTGATACATTTAATATTTCCCTTTCAAAAAATAATGTTATTAAGCTTCGAGTAATATAAGTAATTATAACAGATATCACTACACCTAAGAATTGAAATTTCATTAATTGTAAACTGTCCGTTTTATATGTATACTAATATAGGATAAAGTAAATACCTTATACATCATTTGCATTTCTAAAGCCAAATGCAAATGGGTATCAAATCAGAATTTTCTTTATCCTATAACAGATGTAATAAGTTGAATTAAAATCATTAATCGTACCATCATGGCCGGCATTAAGGACATGATGATATTTTGTATTTAATTCAACTTATATAATAAAAATATTTATCGGGGTTAAACTTAATGAGAAAGTTGACAAAGCTTTTAATTGTTCTGGTTATAGTATGCATATGCCTTTACATAGGCTTCAGTTCTTTATCAATTTCAAATACACCCTCCTCAGATGGGTTCTCTGTAAAAAACGCTCTTAATGATCTTAATTTCATTGCAAATGCACCACATCCTACTGGTTCTACCGAACACAAAGCAGTGAAAGACTATATTGTAAGCAGGCTTGAACAATTGGGTGCATCACCGAAAACACAGGAAGTTTATTTTGGTTCCATACAAAATATTGTAGGACGAATCAAAGGTACCGATGCAAATTCAAAAGCGCTTATGCTTTCAGCGCATTATGATTCCACCCCTGACAGCCCTGGGGCTTCTGATGATGGTGTAGGTGTTGCTTCCCTGCTTGAAACGCTCAGAGTTCTTAAAGCAGGACCACAGCTTAAAAACGATATAATTATTCTCATTACTGATGATGAAGAAAATCAAATGCTCGGTGCAGCAGCTTTTGTAAACGAACATCCTTATCTTAAGGATGTAGGTGCTGAAATAAATTTTGAAGCCAGAGGCAACAGGGGCCCTTATATTATGTTTGAAACTGCTGAAAATAATTCCTGGTATATTGATCAATACAAAAAGGCAGCTGTTCTACCAGTAGCTTATTCCTTCTCTTATGACATTTATAGATTTATGGACAATGACACGGATTTTTCAATATTCAAGAAAGCAGGACTTAAAGGCCTTAATTTTGCAACTATTCTTGGTTTTGAAACCTATCACATGAAGACCGATAATGTTGGAAATTTAAGCATGGACAGCGTTCAGCACGCAGGCTCAAATGCTCTTGCAATGGCAAGGCAATTCGGAAATATGGATTTATCAAAGCCTCACAACGAAGGAAACTCCGTTTATTTTACAGCAGCACGTTCTGTTTTTATTGTATACCCCGAAGGCTTGGTAATCCCGCTTTGTATAATAACATTATTGTTATTTGCAGCATTTATTTACCTTGGCTCAAAAAGAAAGCTGCTATCTTTAAAAGGTATTACCTTTGGATTTTTAATAGGCTTTATACCTATAATATCATGTGCTGTAATAGGTTTTGCATTACAAAGCTTATATGAAGCACTTTATGGAAATATAACAAGCATGGAAGAATATATGAATTACATACACGCTGGAGATATCGGGATGATAATCCTTGTTATTCTTACGGTAGCATTGACATTATTAATATTCAAACTTTTTTCAAAGAAGTTTACTTATATTAATTTATTAGCCGGATCATTAACTATATGGATAATACTGTCTATTATATCGAGTTTTATACTTAAAAGCAGCAGTTATCTCTTTACACTGCCTCTTATAATAACCCTGATAGGAATCCTTATTGGACTATTAACAAAAATCAGCTCCAAGGAATGGTCTTCAGGCCTTATCTTCCTTCTTGCTGCAGCAGTAACAATAATTATATATGCGCCTGCAGTTGCTCTGCTATACGTCTGTATGACCTTTGAAACAGCTATGATTATTTCTGTTGCCTGTTCCATACCAATGCTCATCATTATTCCAACTGCATGTATGTTTGTATCAAGTAAGCCAAGCAATGCCAAGGTATTAAATGATCAGAATATTACAGCATAAGGAGTTTTTATGAATAAGGAAAAAGGAATTGCATATTGCGGTCTTGCATGCTGTATCTGCAGTGAAAATACCACCTGCGCCGGCTGCCGGAATGAAGGCTGTAAAGATAAGGATTGGTGCAAAAACTTCAATTGTTGCACTACTAAAGGCTTAAAAGGGTGCTGGGAATGTTCTGATTTCCCATGTACTGGCTCTATGCTTGATAAAACCCGTATCCGTACATTTGCGAAGTTTATAAGGGATTATGGTGAAGAAAAACTGATTACCTTCCTTGAAAGAAATGAGAAGGCAGGTATGGTTTATCATTATAGTGATAAACTGACAGGAGACTATGACATACCTCAGACTGAAGAAGGTATAATAGAACTGATTCTAAATGGAAAGCAGCATCAATAACCTAAAGCATCTGGGCAAAAATCGAAGCACTTATAACAGTCAGCAGCCCCGAAACAACAATTGACAAACTGCTCATTGCTCCCTGTATTTCTCCAAGCTCAAGCGCCTTTGCCGTTCCGACGGCATGTGATGAAGTACCGATTGCTAACCCTACAGCAACCGGTTCTTTTATTCTGAAAAGCTTGCAAATGCTTTCTGCAATAACATTGCCAAGTACGCCCGTTACAATAATTACAGCAACAGTAATTGTAGTTATACCCCCCAATTCATCAGACACACCAATACCTATCGCAGTGGTAATTGACTTTGGCAGCAGCGTAACATACTGCACATGTGTAAGATGAAACAGGTATGACAAGCCAAGTACACTTCCAAGGCTGGACAACACACCAGCGGATATTCCGATAAGGACAGCTTTTACATTCTTTTTAAGCATCTCAAGCTGTTGGTATAAAGGTATCGCCAAGCAAACAGTTGCAGGCGTTAAAAAGTAGCTTATATATTTCGCTCCCTGATTATAGCTTTCATAATCTATATTGAATATTAGTAAAACAGCTATTACAAAAATAACTGAAATGAGCAGCGGATTCAAAAATCCCTTTTTGAACTTTTTCTTTATTACTAAACCAAGCACATAACCTAATATGCTTATGACTACCCCGAAATAAACCGAATTACACAGTACCTCTTTTATATTCATTACTTCTGCCCCTTACGCATTATGAATTGTGTTACCCTTCCTGTTACCACCATTACTATAATTGTAGTAATCAAAGTAATAATAATTATAGGCAGCAGAATGTCAGCAAGCTCTTCCCAGGCTGTAAGCAGTCCTACCGCTGCAGGTATGAATAGCAAAGGCATTACTTCCAGAAGAATATCACCAACATTTCTCACCTTTTCAAGCTTGACTATTTTTGTTTTAAGACAAAACAGCATTATAAGAAGTCCGTAAATACTTGCCGGAATTGGCAGCGGAATCAATTTGTATAGTACCTCACCTATAAATGTAATTAAAAGTATTATAAATAACTGGTATAAATATTTCATAAAATCCCCTTTAAATTCTGCAAAGTATACTGCATCTTTTACATCGATACTTATTACCTTCCCAAAACTATAAATAGAATAACATAAATTAATAAGGCTTATCAAACTTAAATGCAGGAAGGAAGTATGTTCGAGAAATTCATATGTAATATTTTAAAATATATTTTTCTTAAGCTGCACTTAAACATATTAAATAAACTTGAATTTATTTAACACCATATATTGACAAAAAATGCATACAATGATAGTATTTTCTAAAATGTACATTTTACCTGGCAGAAAAGTTTACAAAATATCATAATTAAAAACATATACTTTAAATTGGAGGTTTGTAATGAAAAAAAGAAGATTTATTTTATTACTTTCTTTAGTACTGTTGTTTTGCTTACAATGCAACATAGCTACAGCTGCTGATTATAAGGATGTTCGAATTGGCATGTTTACAAAATTTAAGGCCTATGATTATACCCCACAACTAGACCTATCATATTTTATAATACCATCAAGTTTTGGTAAGGATGTAGATAATAAATTAAATGATGCGGCAAAAGCTTGGAATAAACAAGTTCCTGGATTACAATTATTACCCGCCGATTCAAAAGAAAATGCTGATATTACGCTTTATCTCTCTGATTCATATCTTCGTAACGATAGCCAAGAACAAGCAGCAGGTGAGTGTAACCTGTATGACGAATATGGAATGTGTGTAAACAATGACGCAAAAGATCCAGACGTGTCTAACCAAGCAATTAACTACTCAAAAGCGGAGTGTATTGTATTTATGAAATCACCCTCAGTAAGAAGTAATACTAGAGATGAATATGTTCAGGTAATGATGCATGAAATAGGACATTCTCTTGGGCTCTCAGACCTTTCACTCGATGATCCAAATTACTGGAACGTATACCCCAGACCTGTTATGATGTGTGGAATAGGACAATCACCATTTTTATATCCAGGGGCAGATGGGAAACGCGCCACATCACCACAGCCTACAGATATAAAAAACATAAATAAGAGGTGGCAACAATTAGCATATACTGAGAAAAAGTATATTCGGGCCGATTTCAATAAGGACGGTGCAGTTAATATGACTGATATAATGTTAATTGCAAAATATTTTAATCAAAAAACATCTAGTGATTCAGCAATTGAAAATAAATATGATGTTAATAATGATCATGTTATAAACATGCAAGATGCAATGATGGTTGGCCAGTTTTTCGGCAAAAAACTAAATTAATTATATTGGACATAACTTAATAAATAGGCCATTCAAATATATTTTTATGGCTATAACAATACTCTTTTCATTAGTTTAAAAAGGCTTTTGAGGATTATATCTTTAAAAGCCTTTCTTGCAGTAAATTGATTTAAACCTGTTATTGATACTTCTTATATCTGATTAGGAAAGGAAGAATTAAAAACAGAATAATACTATAACCAAGATACATTAATATACTTGTGTAATCGGACACGTATTTAATTAATGGAAACAATGGAGCAGCAATCAATGCACCAACTATTATTCTTGAAAAAATTGAAACCTTTAGTTTTTGACCGCAAGACTTGCATGAAATTTTTGAATACCCGGATAACAAAGACTTAAAGGCTTGTTTCCAGCTTATTTGAGCTTTACAGTTACTACATTTATACATATAGTCACCTCATAATTATTGATCAACTTTTCTTAGCTCTCTGTCTTTTTTTATCTCAAAAATGACAGTACTCAAAAAATTAATAATAGCTATATATCCGGGATATAGTAAATAAATTCCCATCAACATAAGGCCTGTCAACGGGTTTGCCTTATCCCCCGGATGTGTTATGGGTATTAGCATCCAGGATAATTTATACAAAGCAAAATAATAAGGAGCCCAGAGCAAAACCAGTAAATATCTTGATTTTCCCCTATTTAAAAATCTTAAAGTAAGGATAACGAAAGCGATACTAGAGACCATGAATATTACCAAAATAAAAAGAGTATTAAATCTGAAATCAAGCCAGTGTGTTATTCTCTTCAATCTATAGACATTAATTGTTAACATGGATTGAATAACTAAAACAAGGCCATATAAAAAAGCAAAGATATTTAATTTTAAAATATGCTTTATATTCACTATTGACCCTTCTTCGCTACGCTGGGTATATTGCAGCACTAAAAAAGTAACAAATATTGTAAGCTGATATAAATATAATATCAATCTAATGAACATTCTTCAATACAGCAACTATAAACGTTTTTCATCTTTATAATTAATAGATTATTCAAGATTTAATGATATAATAATTTGAATGGTAACTAGTTTTAATAGGTTATTAAAATTTTGCAATATTCATAGATTAAGAAGTAGCAAGTAAAGGTGGCGTTTTAAATGACATTGGGAGTTATTATTTTTCTAATAATTTCATTAGTTATTACATTAATTATAGGAATAGCAAAGAAAGCAAGAATGGTAATAGTTGCATCATCGTTTGGGTTATTGATGGTAATTATGTTTACAATAGGTTTCTTAATGACTGTGTAATTAATGTTGGAATTATAGCAATCCTTGATAGTTTTGTGCACCGTAAAGAATACGCATTATTATAACTTGCTTCTCTGTTTCGTTAACTAAATAGAACACAATATAATTATCAATTATCAGTTTACGGTATCCTTTGGATTTTAAAGATTCATCCAATACACAACTGCAGGAATACGGAAAGTCGGTTAGCCTCATTATGCTGCCTTCTATTTTGTTTAGCAGGTTTCCTGCAGCAGTATCGGCAGAAAGCTTTTCAGAGATATAAATATAGATTTCTTCAAGGTCTTCACTTGCTTTTAAAGTAAATTTCAAGTCATAACTATTCTCTAACATATTTATCCCTCAGTTTTTTGAATACACTTTTCCCGTCTAATAAAGGAATATCATTATTAATATCTTGTTCAGCTTCCATAAGCTTTTTATAAACTTCCACCAAAGCAAGCTGACGTTCATATGTTTCGATGCTCATTACAACCAAGTCTCCATAACCGTTTTTAGTAATAAATACCGGCTCATTTTGCTTATGGCATAGTTCAGAAATTTCATTTGTATTCCTTAAATCTGTTATTGGTCTGATTTGTGGCATATTTATCACCTCATCTCTTAGTATACATCATTATAGCATAATTATGTACATTTAAACAACATTATATAAGGTTATTATTTCCCCATAAACGCACTAAAGGCTTCCAGGGAATTGCTTCCTTGAAAGCCTTTTATATGGCGGAGAAGGCGAGATTCGAACTCGCGCTAGAGTTACCAATGATATTGTTTTGTTAATATTTATTAACATAATAATATTGACATTGCATTAACACTTTGATATTATATAATCACAAAGTGATAATTATAGAGAAAGGAGGTAAACCTAAAATGGCAAAGAACACAGGAAACAATCATAGACATGGGGCAATAAAAGAAAGGACTCAGGTTTTTAATCCACAAACAAAACAGTATGTCAAACGAGATTCAAAAACCGGCTTATTTATGGACGTTAAGGAAAACGGAGAAAAGTTTAAAGGAGTAACAACAGAGAAATAATGTATACTATTATTCCTTGGTATGAGATAAAAAAAAAGTAGCAACTAAGCTACTAAGAAATTGTTTACTACTAACATTCTACATTATGTGTTTCAAAAATACAATTAATTACTTTTACGGAGGTTAAAAAAATGTTAAACATAAATATTACGAACCAAGAATTTACCGCTCTTATTCAACCAACGTCACAGTATGGACTCAACTATGATACTGTACACGTAGAAACTCTTTTTAAAACAGATAACACAGTCCCACCAGAAACAGCATGGTACATACCCTCAGGTGCATCTATACCACCCGTTGTCACTGAACTTTACCAAATATCAAGCCAAGATATACCAATGTACCCCATCTTTGCAGAGTATTTACTTAAAGATACAGAAGACATTAGGCAGCAAGCAACTGATGGTAATTTTCAGGATACCGCTAAAGATGCTGCAAAACTGTTACTCCTTTCAGTATTAAAAAAAGCAACAATTTCACCTGTACCCGGAACAAACAATATATTCTTTGTTTGTTATGACTTTAAACTATATAAAAATAGTCAGGGATTTTTTGACTTTATGTTTCAAATCCCATTTGATGGATTTGGATTCCCTGCAGGTGGACAAGTTAAAGCTAATATTATTCTACCGGAAAATGCAAAGATTGATGCGACAAGAACAAAAGGTACTACCCCTACTGGAGCTGAAATACAGGAATCAAATGGTAATACTCCAACTGGAAGACCAATCGTTAGTTTCACGTACCAAAACGATCCAAACTTCATTGTATCCTACAGTTATTAATTCATAAAACATTACCAAGGAATATTATGGCCAGCATAATGCTGGCCTATTTTTTCTACCTTCTCAAGTATACTTACTTTTTAAATAAGTTCTTGAACAACAGTTGTTATCATGTTAATATCAAATTAACTTTTGTTAATATATTAAAGGAGGTTTTTATGCAAGTTGGTGATAGAATAAAAGAATTAAGACAAGAACGTCCAAATTACTCACAGTTAAAACTTGCTAAAGAAACGGGACTTACCCCAGCAGCTATATCACAGTATGAAAGTAATCTTAGAAAGCCAAATGCAGACGCCCTTAAAAAAATAGCTAATGTATTTAATGTATCGGTTGATTACCTTCTAGGTGATGATAGTCTAAATACGGACGAACTCTCACAAGAAAGTATTCAATTATGTCGTCGTATTGAAGGGTTAGATAATAAAGGAAAGAAAATTATTAAAAGGTTGCTAGATGAATTCGAAAGCGAAGATTAATAGTTAATAGTGAGGTAGAATAAATGGATAAGTTGGATAAATTAAGAATACTTAAATCTGCAAATGACTTAAGAATGGAGTTAGTTAATGACTATGGTTTAGCGTTCCCATTTAATTTGCAGGAAGTACTTAATGTCCTTGGTATTATTTATTCAGATGAACCTCTAGAGAAAGAATATGATGGGAAGATTACTATTAGTTCAGATGAAATAAAAATTGTAACTAATGCAAATACATTATATGAATCACGAAAAAGGTTTACAATTGCACACGAAATTGGTCATTGGAAATTACATTTTTGTGATGATCCATATAGAACAATAGACTGCGAAGCAAAGAACATTGGCGCCTTTAGTAAGAATTTAATAGAATATGAGGCAGACTTATTTGCTTCCGAATTTCTTTTACCTACCGAAATATTTAAACGGGAAGCTGGAAGATTATTACCATCAATACGTTCTTTAGAATCACTGTCAGATAAATATTCTACTTCACTAACATCAACTGCTATTAAATTTGTTGAATTAACTCAAGAACCTTGTGCTGTGATATTAATGCAAGATAGAAAAATCAAGTGGAAAATTCACTCATCTTCATTTTTTCATAGTATTAGAGATAAAATAGAAGATTGCTACTGCTATGACATGCTAGACAAAGGAGAAAATCAGATTCGTGATAAATTATATATGTATAATTGGATAGAGTCAAAATCTCAAAAATACATATGGGAAGATGTAAAGAATTTGTATAACTTAAATCAACAATTAATTATTCTCAGTTTTTATTAATAAAAGGAATAATATAATTAAATTGTAGCCTTTTAAAGCCCAAAAGGGCTTTTTATTTTTCATTCGATGAAACCAATCCACCTATGTAATTAAACTTAACATATCAATTTTCATATTCTATATTTATATCAATTATATTTAAATTTAGATTCCTACCAAAAATATCTTTTATAGTTTTTAAATTTTCTGATTTATTAATTATTGCTTGGCTTAAACCCTTCCCTGACTTAAGTACTATAGTTAAAACACTATTAGAAAGCATAAACTTTGCATCTGAAAGATTAGTATATAAAATCATTCTACCCTGATTCTTTAGTTCTAGCATAATTGCTTTCAATGACTCCTCAGATATAAATTCATTTACTTTATAAGCATCTTCTTTCCAAATAGTTTCATCAGTTGCAGCGACTTCCCCTTCTGTTTCTTTATTAAGTGACCTTTCAACTTCTAAAGGATTAGAAGTCTTATTCAATTTTTTCTGCTTTTTTTCAATATCCTTTATACTTTCAACACACGGCAAATCTTCAGGCATTGTACCACCAAGCTCTACTATAGTTTGTCTTACCTTTTCCCCTACTTCAAAGTGAGTCCTATTAGCAATTTCTTTTCCTTTAATTTTCTCTCTTCTTAACTTTTCTTCTGCTTGTGTTGCTCTAAATAAATTTGCAGCAAGTTCCGTACTACCCATATGATCAAGAATACTTTGATTACTATTTAACTCTTTTTTTCTATGTATATCCTTTGCAGTAAGACCTCCATATAGACCCATATACCCATAGTTCTGAAAAACAGCATAATCTTTTGCTTCTATAACACCAGCATTTTTAGCAGCATCAGCTAATTTTAAATTATGTGTTTTCATCTCATTTCTTAATAGTAATCTCTTTTGATTCTCTTGATCTTCTTCACTTATTTCTTGTTTTCTTGTTTGTATTGCAAAGTAGGTTTGACCGAAAGCAACAGTTTTTTTGCTAGAATCAGCATTTTGAACGATCAAATAGCAAGCATAGCGGGATAAATAATAATTATCTCTTTCTCTCTTTGCATTACTCCCAATATCGACCATTTCGTTAACTTGACCAAAATGGTCTTCTTTGTTCTCGTTACTATTTTCACACGCAATTATTGCTTTTCTAATTATATTCAAGAAATTTCTATAATCTGAATACCCAAGCACCTCCATTAAGTCTCTTGCTGACCAATACTCGGAACCATATTCATTTATCTTTTTTATCTTCTCAAATGGAGACATGCTGATATTTGTTATATCATTATTCATAAAAACCTCTAATAAACATAATTAGTTAATAATTAAAGTCTATCATTTCTATTATATATAATCAATCTGTTATACTAACAAAAACACTCATTATTACCTATCATTAACAACATAAATAAATATAAATCTTACGCTTTTTTCAAAATTTCTTCCACTTCTCCATAAACGCACCAAAGGCTTCCAAGGAATTGCTTCCTTGAAAGCCTTTTATTTGGCGGAGAAGGCGAGATTCGAACTCGCGCTAGAGTTACCCCTACTAACGGTTTAGCAAACCGTCCCCTTCAGCCTACTTGGGTACTTCTCCAAGCCTGAAAACTTTATTTTAAAAATATGGCGGAGAGAGTGAGATTCGAACTCACGGTAGGCTCACACCTACGCCGGTTTTCAAGACCGGTGCCTTAAACCAACTCGACCATCTCTCCATATATAATTCAAGCGACGAATAATATTTTACAATATAACAATAGTAATGTCAACACCTTTATGCTTGCTATATTATGGGCAATTAGCCAGTGCAAATTAAAACAATTTATCAACAGGGTTACGTATTTAAACCTTAGAGAATGCCAGTTATAATTTTGTGAAAGACGTATGTGGAGAGGTTGTAGAGCCTGTTAATCTGAGTGAGGATCAGCAAATTCACTGTTTGAGGCAAATAATTACCAATAAATCAATTCAGTATTATTTGTCGAGTTTGAATTTGCCCGAGCTGAATTTACAGGCTCAGAACTCGCAACATTTCGCTCTTGAATAAAATTATAACTGGCATTCTTAAAAATTATTTAATTTATATCCTTTTCCATCCACACAACATCAAAGGGTTCACCTTTTTTAACTCCAACTTCGTGCAGTCTTCCACATTCCTTGAAGCCATTATTCCCGTGGAACATAAGACTCTGCTCATTCCTGGAGGAAATACTGGCCAGAAGGTGTTTAATCCCAATATGAGCAGCTTCCTGCTCAAGCTTTGTTAAAGCCTTTTTGCCGATTCCCTTTCCCGTTTCTTCCCTGGAAATGAAATAGCTCACTTCAGCAGTGTGCCTGAAGGCAGGCATTGGGTAGTAAGCTCTAAGATAACAGAACCCAACAATCTTTTGCGTACTTTCATCCTTAATTATATAAGAAGGATATCCTTTTGACATCTCCATAATTTTGCCAAAAAACTCATAGGGCAGCTTTTGCTCCATATATGCAGCAAAACTGTTTTCTATATAATAATTGAAGATATCCATTACCTCCTTGCAATGCTCCATTGTCATTGTTTCGAAGCTTACAGTCATCACATTACCCCCTTTTCAAGCTCCCTTATTGCAGTGCCAAGTCTCTTAATACCTTCCCTTATCTTTTCTTCAGGCATGTTCGAATAATTAACCCTGAATGCATTTTCTCTTATACTGCAAGGGAAAAAGGAACCTCCGGGAACAAAAGCAACTCCTCTATCAAGACAAATCTCTAACAGCTTTCTGCTGTTCATTCCTTCAGGCATTTCAACCCATGCAAATAATCCGCCGCTAGGTCTTGTAAACCTGATATAGTCGGGAAACTCCCTTTCCATTGCCTCAACCATGGTGTCCCTTCTGCTTTTATACACCTTTTTAAGCTTCTCAACATGCTCATCCAGATTATACTCCTCCAGATACCTGCAAAGCTCCATCTGGCTGATTGTAGATGTATGAAGATCCGCTCCCTGCTTAACCAGAACGAGCTTCCCCAGAATCTCCTTATCAGCCGCAATCCACCCAAGCCTCATACCGGGACAGAAGGTTTTTGAAAAGGTTCCAAGATTGATTACCATACCGTTTTCATCCATAGACTTGAGTGTCGGTACAATTTCACCTTCAAACCTTAATTCACCATAGGGATTATCTTCTACAATTACAACTCCGTATTTTCCGGCGATTTCTATCAACCTTTTTCTTCTTTCAAGTGACCATGTACGCCCTGAAGGATTCTGAAAATCAGGGACAACATACACAAGCTTTTTGTTGCTTGTTTCAGCCATAAGTTTATCCAATTCGTCCGGAAGCATTCCCTCATCATCAGTTGGAACTTCAATAAATTTTGCTCCATAAGCACGGAAAGCGTTCAATGCCCCAAGATATGAAGGACTTTCACAGAAAATTGCGTCTCCTTCATCAATGAAGACCTTTCCTATAAAATCCAATGCCTGCTGGGAGCCACTCACGACAAGTATTTCATCCTTATCAACCTTTGTATTAAATACCTTCTGCATGCGCTGGGATATTTTATCCCTTAAGGGCTCATAGCCTTCGGTTGTAGAATATTGTAATGCCTTCTGGCCTTCTTCAAGTATTACTTTCGTTGATACCCATGCAATTTCTTCTATTGGAAATATTTCCGGTGCAGGCAACCCTCCAGCAAATGAAATTACATCAGGCATTTCCGTTATTTTAAGTAATTCTCTTATTTCTGAAGCTTTTATATTTTCCATTCGTTTTGCAAAAATTACATTACTCATATGACCACCCTTTCATACTCCTCAAAATCAAACAATAGGTTTTATATCTTCAAAGTCCTGTTTCCTGTATTTTTTAGAACTTCGGACTGTTTCATTTATAGCTTCCTTAAGCTTATCTACACCTTCAACAATTTTATCCTTTGGTGGGTATGTATAATTAAGTCTTAGGTAGTTTTCACCCCTGCCACCTAGATAAAATGTGTTACCCGGAACATATGCAACCCCCTTTTCAGAGGCTTTGGCAAGAAGTAGGGAGTAAGGCAAGCCTTCCGGGAGCTTGCACCATATATAAAAGCCACCGTGAGGCTTGTTCCACTCAAGTCCTTCCACCGGTTTATCCATCAGGGCTTCAATCATAATATCCCTTTTAATTCGATTTTCATTGCAAATATATTTAATATGCTCTTCCAACTTTCCACTGGTAAGAAACCGGTTAACAATCCACTGTGAAATACTGTTTGCATGCAGGTCTGTAAGCTGTTTAGCCATAGTAAATTGGTGTATCACCTGCTTTGGAGCTGCCATCCAACCTATACGGATTCCCGGAAACAATATTTTTGAAAATGTACTGAAATATATTACATAGCCGTATTTGTCGAGTTCCTTTAGGGTAGGCAACCTGCTGCCTTCGAAACGCAATTCACCATACGGATCATCTTCCAGTATTATAACTTTTTTCCTATATGCCAACTCTATAAGGTTTTTACGTCTCTCAACACTCATGCTAATACCTGACGGGTTTTGGTATGTAGGTATTGTATATATAAACTTAGGTCGGTAACGCTGCAACGCCTGTTCAAGCAGATCAATCTGCATTCCGTTTTCATCCACCGGAATGCCTATTATTCTTGCACCGGCAGATTGAAAAATCTGTAGTGCACTGAAGAATGAGGGCTCTTCCACTATTACAACGTCGCCCTGGTCAATAAACACTCGGGCTGCGATATCTATTCCCTGCTGAGACCCTGACAGCACCATTATTTCCTCGGGTGGACAGGCAGCTCCCCTCTTTTCCATAAGCTTTGATATATTTTCTCTGAGACTGTAAAAGCCTTCAGTTGGCGTATGCTTTAATGCAAAGTGGTTAGGCTGTTTGAGCAATTCATCCTCAATACCGGCCAATGCTTGTACAGGATCTGTTTCATATCCTGAGATACCTGCTGCAAAAGATATGATATCGCTTCTGTTTGCTATTTCAAGTATGTTACGTAGTAACGGATCACTAAACCTTTCAGCTGTTTGACTGAAAAACTGTCTCCACATTGGAGGCTGCACAGCCTGATAACTATCCGTAACATCTGTTAAGTGAGCAAGTACAACTGTTCCTTTTCCTACATGTGAATCAACCAGACCATCAGCTTTCAATTCCCTGTAAGCTGTCAGAACAGTGCTTCTGTTAACACCCAAGCTGTCTGCAAGCTTTCTTTCAGGAGGAAGTACAAAGCCCGGTGCAAGACTTCCGTTAAAAATCATAGTCCTTATTTGGTTTCTTATTTGCAGATAAATTGGTGTCTCATTGCTGCGATCAATTAATATATTATTTATAAGGCTCATGTAGCACCCCCGAGGAATTTATATTTTAAATGGTCTAGACCAATTTAATTGTATAACATAATTAATGGCAATAAAACATCCAATTGGTATAATTATTAACCATCCAATATTCTCATTGTCAATAAGCAATAAAATGTATATAATTCATTTAAATAGAGGTGATTCTATGGAAGAAATCATATTGGCAAGACCCAATAAGCAATTAAAGGATAAGGCACTGGAATATAAACAGGAGCATTTCGATTTTGGAGAATATGAATTACATGGAGGCTCCTTATTTGATAAGCTGGATTATGATGAATGGCTGATGCTGGTAGAAGCTAACTCTAGTGAAAAAACTGTTAAATCTGGTTGGGTTGTATCGTCAACTTTTTTTGCAGTAAGAAAAATAGATAGTAAAATAATAGGAATGATAGATATCAGACATTCCCTTAACGAGTTTCTTAGAAACTATGGCGGAAATATAGGCTATGGAGTCAGACCAACTGAAAGAAATAATGGATATGCTGTGCAAATACTTAAGCAAGGTTTGGAATACTGCAAAACAATAGGGCTAGAAAAGGTAATGCTTGCCTGCTATAAAGACAATCAAGCATCAAGCAAAACAATCATTAAATGCGGTGGTGTATTGGAAAAAGAGTTTTCCTATTTAAATAATAAAACGGTACAGGTTTTCTGGATAACAATCTAATGTTTCACTACAAGCAAAAATGCACCCGTTACAACTAACGAGTGCATTTTTATATTATATTGAAAATTTACAAATCAATATCCAAAGCATTTTCTTATAAATTTTACTTTAAACATTCTTAAGTGTGATACATCATGTCTTAAAGCATAAGCACCAAGTAATTCAAAGAAAAGTCCTAATCCAATGCCAAAACCTACAAAAAATTCGGGTATCCCTATCACATTTTTAAGAAATAGAGTTATTCCAAAAATCAGTAAACCCATACTTAAAAACTTATTCCATTGTCTCATAATACTACCCCTTTTAAACTTTTTATTTTATTACATCCACACCCATGTATTTTCTTAAAGCTTCCGGAACTATAACCGATCCGTCAGGCTGCTGATAAGTTTCCAGAATACATGCTGTTGTTCTTCCGGCAGCAACACCAGATCCATTAAGTGTATGAACAAACTCTGGCTTCTCATTTATTCCTCTTCTAAATTTTATTGAAGCTCTTCTTGCCTGGAAGGATTCAAAATTACTGCAGGATGAAATCTCCACATACCTGTTATAGCTAGGCATCCAAACTTCAATATCATATGTCATTGCTGATGAGAATCCTAAATCTCCTGTACATAGCCTTACTACCCTGTATGGAAGTCCAAGCAACTGGAGCACTTCCTCCGCATCATTTGTAAGTTTTTCAAGCTCTGCATATGAGTTTTCGGGCAAAGAGAACTTAACAAGTTCGACCTTATTAAATTGATGCTGCCTAATAAGGCCCCTGGTATCTCTTCCTGCAGAACCTGCTTCTGCTCTGAAGCAAGCAGAATATGCAGTATGTTTAATAGGAAGGGACTTAACATCAAGTATCTGTTCCCTGTACATGTTTGTTACAGGTACTTCAGCAGTAGGTATAAGAAAATATTCTGTATTTGTTACCTTAAAAGCGTCCTCTTCAAATTTAGGTAGCTGCCCTGTTCCCTGCATACTGTTCCTGTGAACCATGAAAGGCGGAAAAACTTCCTTATAGCCATGCTTATCTGTATGAAGGTCAAGCATGAAATTAATTATTGCTCTTTCAAGCCTTGCTCCCAACCCTTTATAAAATGTAAACCTTGCACCTGTAACCTTAGCGGCTGTAGTTGGGTCAAGTATATCAAGTGCCTCACCGATATCCCAATGAGGCTTAGGTTCAAAATCAAACTTCCTGGGTTCTCCCCATTTTCTCAGTTCAATATTATCTGAATCATCTTTCCCTACAGGCACAGCCTCATTTGGTATATTTGGAATGGTGAGAATTATTCTTTCAATCTCATCATCTATATCCTTAACCTGTGAATCAAGCTCTTTAACCTTTTCCGAAAGTTCTTTCATTTCATTCATCAATGAAGAGACATCTTTACCCTCTTTTTTATACTGAGGTATCAACTTTGAATCTGTATTCTGTTTATTTTTAAGCTGTTCTACCTTAACAAGCAGATCTCTTCTTCTTTCATCAAGATGTAAAAAGGCATTAATATCAAATTTAGAATTTCTTTTTTCAAGAGCATCCTTCAGTAATTGCGGATTGCTCCTTATCTCTTTAATGTCCAACATTTTAAAGCACCTCTTATCAACGTTTGTTATTATTGTCGTTACTTTCTATCTTTCTAGTGACATTACGTCCCTATAACCCTTCTTTGCAATTTCGATTGCTTGAATTTCTTCAGCTGATAGCGGATACTTTGATTTTCCGCCGATAACAGGTTTTGAGTAACATGAGGAACTATCCCTTGAATAAATACCGCTTATAACAAAACCGTCATCATTGATATCAAGTAATGCTATTGAAAAACTTAAGTCACTTCCTACATTATCAAAAGCATTGTATCTAACTATGGCTTTTTTCTGGATGCATTGAGCCATATTTCTGTCAATCAGACTAAGATGACTCTCAATTTCCTTGTTCTTATCATTAACTTCGTTAACATTATTGATACAATGCTCTAATAGCTCTTCAATGTTTCTTCCGCTTAAACCATTCATAAATTTATTATATTTGCTCCTAAGCCTTTTTAATTTTGACTTAGTGGAAAGATTCATACATAATAATATTATTATCAATAAAAAGTTAACACCTAATATTATTGCCAAACCTGATGATATTGATAAACTATCAAGTATTTCACTCATATTCTTTTGCTCCTTAAAACTTTTTTCTTCTCAAAGCCTTATACCTAAGGCCTTTTACCTCAATGTTTCACGTGAAACATTTGCCATTTATTTATTTTTAATTGAAGCAACAAGCTCTAATATTCTTTCCAACTCTTCATTAGAATAATATTCTATCATAATCTTTCCTTTTTTATTATTGGAAAGCAATTTAACCTTGGTACCAAAAATATTTTTTAGTTTGTCTTCTATATCTGCCAATTCCTCAGTTAACTTTGCCTGCTTTGGCTTTTTATCCTTGGATAACATTTTCTTTATTAGCTTCTCAGTTTCTCTAACATTAAGCTCTTTATCAATTATTTCTTCAGCAATCTTTTCCTGTAATTTAACATCTTCAATTGCAAGAAGAGCCCTTGCATGACCGCTGCTTATTTCTTCATTAATAACATATGCCTTAAGCTTTCCGTTTAAATTTAAAAGCCTCAGGGAATTTGCTATTGCAGGTCTGCTTTTTCCTACAGTGTTTGATATCTCTTCCTGTGTCAGGTTGTATTCCTTCATAAGTCTTTCATATGCTTCTGCTTCTTCAATAGGATTAAGGTCTTCTCTTTGAATGTTTTCAATCAAAGCCATTTCCATAACCTGTTTATTGCTTACATCTCTTACTACAACAGGAACAGTTGTCAAACCGGCAAGCCTTGCAGCTCTCCATCTTCTTTCACCGGCTATAATCTTGTAAGTGTCTTCTTCTTTTTTAACTATAATAGGTTGAACTACACCATGCTGTTTAATAGATTCTGAAAGCTGTGCAAGCTTTTCATTGTCAAAACTTTTTCTTGGCTGATTTGCATTAGGCTCTATTTCATTTATCTTAATTTCTTTTACAAATGATTCTTCGTTTGTTGTATCAGCAGATGTAATAAGCGCTCCAAGCCCTTTTCCAAGACCCTTTTTCATCATATTCTGCTTTCCTCCTCAGAAAGGTCAATAACTTCTTCCGCAAGCTCTAGGTAACATTCAGACCCTTTTGACTTTGGATCATAAAGAATTATTGGCAGCCCAAAGCTTGGTGCTTCACTAAGTCTGACGTTCCTTGGTATTACTGTTCTGTATACCTTGTTTCTGAAGTGTTTCTTTACCTCATCGACAACCTGAATGGAAAGGTTTGTTCTTGCATCAAACATTGTAAGAACAACTCCTTCAACATCCAATGACGGATTAAGGTGTCTTTGTACGAGTTTAACTGTATTCATCAGCTGGCTTAACCCTTCAAGCGCATAGTATTCGCACTGTATGGGAACCAAAATTGTATTTGATGCTGTAAGCGAGTTTATTGTAAGAAGTCCGAGAGATGGCGGGCAGTCAATTATTATAAAGTCAAACTTGTTCTTTATATCCTCAAGCGCCATCTTCATTCTGTTCTCTCTGGATATTACTGAAACCAATTCAACCTCTGCACCTGCCAGTTGTATATTTGAAGGGCACAATTTAAGATTGTCTACAGGCGTATTGATTAAAGTATTCTCAATGGGTTCATCATTAATGATAACATCATAAATAGATTTATTAATAGATTTCTTATCTATACCCAGACCGCTTGTTGAATTTCCCTGAGGGTCAACATCAATAAGAAGTACCTTTTTACCTTTATACGCAAGACAAGAACTTAAATTAACAGCGGTAGTAGTTTTACCTACACCACCCTTCTGATTTGCTATTGCAATAGTCTTTGACAACAACCTCACTCCTATGTACCATCTCTATTATTTAGCATAGATTTATGCGTCAACTTATAAAATTATATCACAAAGTTACATGTTAAGGCACAAAATTTTGATATTATATATAAAAATTATAAATAACTTATCCAAATGCAGTAATAGTGCCCTCTTTAACCAAATGTTTCACGTGAAACAAAGTGACTTTTAAAATTATAAAATCATATTTTCACGTGAGAGTTGAAGCTCAACTCGGGAAAGTGAAAATTAGATTTTGTTTATTTTAAAGTCACTAAAGTTGACCTATATAATTATTAGATTGAGAGTCGAAACTCGACTCGGGTAAGCGAGCGTTAGTTTTCTAATATTTAAAGTCACTTAACAGATTATAGAATATTGAAAATCAACTTTTACGTAAGAGTTAAAACTAGTATTTTAAATAAAATACTGCCTTTAAGAAATATTTGAAGGTTCTATTATTTTTATTCTACTATATTATATAGAAACAATTTATAAGGGGGATATTTTATGAAAAGAATAATTTCCGGTTTAGGCCTGCTTCTTACATCATCTATAATCTTTATAAAGGTTCATGAACTTGCTGTAATCAACTATTCCAAATTGAATAACTGGTTAATTTCAAAAGGTAAGTACATTTCTTCACTTGAGGATACATCAGGAATAGTACCTTTCATTATAAGCATATTGTTGGGCATATCCGGTTTAATACTTATTATATGCGGATGCTTTAAAAAAAAGAATATTGAAAATAAATGTAATAATTTATCTAAATAATTGCAATCCATATTTTTCGTATATTAACCCATGCCATGAATATAATATATCTAAAGATACTTTTTTAATTAATTACTAAGGGGTTTAATATGTGGAAGACTATACTGTCAACCTTTTTACTAGTATTTCTTGCCGAGCTCGGCGACAAGACACAGCTATCAACAATGGCTCTGGCATCTAAATCATCTTCTATTTGGTATGTCTTTATAGGTTCAGCTGCTGCACTTGTTCTTTCTTCGTTGATAGGAGTTCTTGCCGGTTCAGTGATAAATAAAGTTATACACCCTAATTACATTCAAATGGGGGCAGGTTTATCATTTTTAATAATAGGACTTCTTTTGTTATTGGGTAAAATATAACTTGCTTATGTAGAAATCATTTATCAATCAAAATATAAAAGGCAGCTTATAAGCTGCCTTATTTATGTAAAACTTTTATATATCAAGATTAGTAACATACTTAGCATGCGTGGTAATAAACTCTTTTCTTGGTTCTACTTTTTCACCCATAAGTACAGTAAACACTTCATCAGCTGCAATAGCATCTTCAAGTTCAACTCTCAACATAGATCTTGTTTCAGGATTCATTGTTGTTTCCCAAAGCTGTTCCGAGTTCATTTCACCAAGACCTTTGTATCTTTGTATACTACATTCTTCCTTCTTCCAGCTTTTCTCCCTAATCGCCTTTTCCATTTCTTTCTCATTGTAGGCATAAAATTCTTCCTTACCTTTGGCAATCTTAAATAATGGAGGCTGAGCAATAAAAATATGTCCATTTTCTACAAGGTCCTTCATATATCTGAAGAAGAAGGTAAGAAGGAGTGTTCTTATATGTGATCCATCTACATCGGCATCAGCCATAATAATTACCTTATGGTATCTCAATTTAGAAATATCAAAATCTTCTCCAATACTTGCACCAAGTGCAGTGATTACTGGTAAAAGCTTTTCATTATCATAAACCTTATCAATTCTGGACCTTTCAACATTAAGCATTTTACCCCAAAGCGGAAGTATTGCCTGGAACTTTCTGTCCCTTCCCTGTTTAGCAGATCCTCCTGCAGAGTCTCCTTCTACAATAAAAATTTCACATTTTGATGCATCCCTCTCCTGGCAGTCAGCAAGTTTACCCGGAAGTGAAGTAGATTCAAGAACTCCTTTTCTTCTTGTAAGTTCTCTTGCCTTTCTTGCAGCTTCTCTAGCTCTGGAAGCAGTAAGACACTTATCAAGTATTCCTCTTACAAGCTGCGGGTTCTCTTCAAATAAATCAGTAAGCTTCTCATTTAAAGTATTTTCAACAAGGCTTCTTATTTCGCTGTTTCCAAGCTTTGTTTTCGTTTGTCCTTCAAATTGCGGATCAGTAAGCTTTACACTTATAACACAAGTTAAACCTTCCCTTATATCTTCACCCATAAGGTTTTTATCATTTTCTTTGATAATATTATACTTTCTTGCATAATCATTAAATACCTTTGTTATAGCAGTTTTAAATCCTGTAAGATGAGTTCCGCCTTCACCAGTCCTAATATTGTTTGCAAAGCTTATAATATTTTCAACATATGAATCATTGTACTGCATGGCAATCTCAACATATGATCCATCCTTTAAACCTTCTACATATATAGGCCTTTCATGAAGAACTTCTTTACTTTTATTCATGTACTCAACAAAGGATATAATACCACCTTCATAATGAAGGTTCTTTTCCTGTCTTTCTTCTTCTCTTTCATCTATCAGCCTTATTCTGATTCCTTTATTCAAAAATGCCATTTCCCTAAGTCTTGAAAGCAGCGTATCAAAATCATAATGAAGGTCTTCAAAAATTTCTCCGTCAGGCTTAAAAGTAGTCTTTGTACCTGTAATCTCTGTATCTCCTATTTCCTGCAAAGTTGTAACAGTCTTACCTCTTTCATATCTCTGCTTATATATTTTTCCTTCTCTTGAAACCTCTACTTCAAGATATTCCGACAAGGCATTTACAACTGATGCACCAACACCATGCAATCCGCCTGATACCTTATAGGCTCCACCGCCGAATTTTCCACCGGCATGAAGAATTGTATGTACGACCTCCACTGTAGGAATCCCCATTTTAGGGTGAATACCAACAGGTATTCCTCCACCGTTATCAGTAACAGTAATTGAGTCATCTTTATTTATAACGACAACAATTTCATCACATCTTCCGGCCAAAGCCTCATCTATACTATTATCAACTATCTCATAAACCAAATGGTGCAAACCCCTTGAAGATGTTGTACCTATGTACATTCCCGGTCTTTTTCTAACTGCTTCAAGTCCTTCAAGTACCTGTATTTGACTCTCATCATAAGATGGATTTACATTTGTAACTTCTTCCATACTTCCTCCTAATTCATTCCTGATTAATAATATAATTGAAAAATTATTTTATAAGTTAGATATATCGTTTACATAACTTGATCGTTTTTGCAACGTTATTGACGATATTGGTGAAAGGTATATCTTACTTTTTTTATCTGTCTCAGTAATAATAAATGACTTAGGAAGATCATTTGTAATACTTTCTATAAAACCTTCCTCTTCTGCTATTTTCAAAAAATCCTTTGTATCCCTTGATACTGTAGTTGTATCTATATCAAGAATTGCGATTATATTCCTTACCGGTATTACTACATCACCGCCAATATGCAAAAACATTATTTTTCCTCCTGTTATTACAAAAACTATATATAAATTATTATTAGTTTTTTTTTAAAAGGTATTAAAAAAAATATTAATAAACATAAAACTGCTATTTTAAAAATCAACCACTATATATTTTATCCTAAATATATACTTAGTGCAAATCATTCATTTTGTACCACACCTTCAGTTACTCTGAAGAAATCTGCCTTTTTAATTGCCTGCGCTGTAAAGAAACCCTTATCAGTGCAAGTAATAAAAACCTGTATTTCTTCAAGATTTTCAAACAAATACTCCTGCCTTTTTGTATCCAGCTCCGACATTACATCATCCAATAAAAGTACAGGCCATTCTCCTGTTTCTTCTTTCATTATATTTATCTCAGCCATTTTTACAGATAATACTGCTGTTCTTTGTTGTCCTTGAGAACCAAATATTTTTATACTTTTATTATCCAAAAAGATGTCATAATCATCCCGTTGAGGACCTAAAAGAGTAGTTCCTTTAAACAATTCTCTTTCCTTAACTCTATTTATATTACTTTCAAATTCATTTCTTATTGCTTCTAAGCTGCTGAAATCAGATATATTAAAGGAAGGGTCATATTTAATATCCAGATTTTCATTCCCTCCTGAAAGCTTTAAATGTTCCTGTTTTGCATATGAACTAAGCTTTTCTATAAATTGCTGTCTTGTCTTTATAATCTTTGATCCTACATTAATAAGATTCTGATTCCAAACCTCGAGGGTATCAAGTAATTCTCTTTTGCTTTGTATTTCTTTAAGAAGAGTGTTCCTTTGTTCAAGTATTTTTGCATACTGCTGTAGATCATAAAAATATGCAGGCCTTAACTGGCTTAAAGTAATATCAATAAACCTTCTTCTTTCCGATGGACCTTCCTTTATTATTAAAAGATCCTCAGGGGAGAATATGACAGTATTCAGATTTCCCATCAAATCCCCTATTTTCTTTAAAGGTATTTCATTAATTCTTATTTTCTTTTTACCCTCTTTTTCATATGAAACATCTATTTCGGCATCAAGTATACTTCTTTTAACATTTAACCTGATATTAAATTCCTTTTGTCCAAGCTTTATCAATTCATAGTCTCTTGGAGTCCTGTGAGACCTTCCTGAAGAGCATATGAAAATTGCCTCAAGAATGTTTGTTTTACCCTGGGCATTGTATCCGTAAATTACATTGAATCTTTTATTTATTTTTAAATTCAGTCTTTCATAATTCCTATAATTTTTTAAGCCTATGCCCTCAATAAACAATTATATTCCCCCGGTAATTACTCTATTTCAAAAGCTTTACCTTTAATTTCTATCTTATCTCCAGATCTTAGTTTTTTTCCTCGTTGAAGTTCAACCTGTCCGTTTACTTTAATCAACTCTTCAGAAACTATACTTTTTGCCTCAGCTCCGCTATCTGCTACTCCCACATATTTTATAAACTGATCAAGCTTAATAAATTCTGTTTTGATTTTTATCTTTTCCATATTTTTTAACCTTTCTTACTTCTTAAATAAATAATTAGAACAAAGTCTTTAAAAAGATTAAGTGATAACTCTATATAATTTTCTGAGTACTACTAAAAAGGAACAGCATAATGCTGTTCCCCTTATATTATATAATAATGTAATTTAAAACTAATTTCTAGTTCTAACCGGAAGAATCATATATGCGAAAATATCTTTCTCTGTGTGCCTTATTGTGCAAGGTCCAACATTTGAGGTAAAGAATACTTCAATTTTTTCTTCCTCAATAACTTTAAGAGCATCTATAAAATATCTCGGGTTAAAGCCTATTTCCAGCTTTCCGCCGTCTGCTTCTATTCTTATTTCTTCTCTTACTGCTCCGATATCAGTGTTTGAAGTGATTACAAGCTTATCGTCAGCAATACTGAACTTAACAGGATACCTTTTTTCATCAAGTGTAACAAGAGAAGCTCTTTCAAGACCTGCAAGCAGCTCTTTTGTATTTGTCTTAATTTTTAATTCATGCTCCTGAGGAATAATGCTTTTATAATTCAAATATTCCCCTTCCAAAAGTCTTGACACTATTTTGCAGTTGTTTACATCAAATAATATCTGGTTGTCCTTGCTATATATCGAAACTTCATCCTTTACTGGTTGAAGTATCTTAAAAACTTCATTTAAAGTCTTGCCTGGAATAACTACTTTTATATCAGCAGCTTCATTATTTACTTCATATTTTCTAAGAGCCATTCTGAAACCATCAATTGATACGAATGTAAGCATTTTATCCTTGCACTCCATAAGGGAACCTGTCAGGATAGGTCTGTTTTCATCAATACTTACTGCAAATATTGTTTGCTTTATCATATTTCTTAAAATATCTTGATTAATTATAAATGCATTATCCTTTTCAATTTCCGGTAAAGCCGGGAAACCTTCAGATGACAAACCTTTTATTTCAAAATGAGTATTTTCGCATTCAATAACTACCATATTGTTTGACTGAACTTCAATAAAAACTTCCGAATCGGGGAGTCTTCTTATTATATCTCCGAATATTTTAGAGTTTATTACTATTGTACCTTTTTCTCTTATATCTGCAGGAATTCTGCATTCAATTCCAAGTTCGAGATCATTTCCTGTAAGCTTTAATTCTTCTGCTGCATCCAACAGTATTCCTTCCAGTATAGGTAATGTTGACTTTGCTGAAACTGCTTTTTGAACAATATTTATACCTTCTACAAGGTTTTCCTTTGAGCAAGTTACTTTCATTGAGCTACCCCCTTAATGCCTATTTTGAGCGTATTACCGTATTTTAAGTTGGAAACCATTTATTAATAATATAATATAATAAAATTAACAACAATAGCAGTAAGTGCTGTTGGTAATGTGTATAACATCAATTGAGCTTGAAATACAGGCTTGTACAACTGTTGTTTAAGTGTTGGTAAACTGTATCTGATATTAACATTATCCATAGATAAGTTTTATACACTTAATTATCCACAAAAAGATTTCACCATATTAACACTAAACTGTTTATAACTTAAAGTTGATTTTATTTACCTTGAATTGATTTTTTAAGTTCATCTATAGCTCTTCTAGTTTCCGCGCTGTTTTCAAGGTCGTTTGAAATCTTTTCAATTGCATGTATTACTGTTGAATGGTCTCTTCCTCCGAATTCTTCACCTATCCTGGGAAGCGACATATCCGTAAACTCACGGCAGAGATACATTGCAATCTGCCTTGGAAAGGCTATATCCCTGTTACGCTTTTTAGACCTAAATTCATCGAATTTTATATCAAAATATCTTGCAACAATTTCCTGAATCAGATTACAATTTATAACCCGTGATTTATTTGCCGATAAAATGTCCTTGAGAGCTTCCTCTGCTACATCTACCGTTAATTCTGCCTCTGTTAGGGAAGTATAAGCTATTACCCTGTTTAATGCTCCTTCAAGTTCACGGATGTTAGAAGCTATCTTGTCCGCAATAAAAACAAGAACATCATTAGGTATATCAAGATTTTCAAGCTGAGCTTTCTTACTTAATATTGCAATTCTTGTTTCAAGATCCGGAGCCTGCAAATCTGCGATGAGACCCCACTCAAATCTTGAACGAAGCCTTTCCTCAAGTGTTGTAATGTCCTTTGGAGGCTTATCGCTTGAGATAATAATTTGCTTATTTGCTTCATAAAGTGCATTAAAGGTATGGAAAAACTCCTCCTGGGTTCTTTCCTTACCTGCTATGAATTGAATATCATCTATAAGAAGAACATCTATATTCCTGTATCTATACCTGAATTCTTCATTTTTATCATCTTTAATTGCATTTATAAGCTCATTTGTAAATTTCTCAGATGAAACATACATAACCTTTAAATTAGGGTTCTGTGAAAGAACATAATGGCCTATAGCATGCATAAGGTGAGTTTTGCCAAGTCCAACGCCGCCATACATAAAAAGGGGGTTATAAGCCTTTGCGGGAGATTCGGCAACTGCCAGAGATGCAGCGTGAGCAAATCTGTTGCTGTTTCCTATTATAAATGTATCAAAAGTATACTTTGGATTTAAATTTGATAAATTATCTGCAGCTGTGTTGGTGTCAATGTGCCCAGAGTAATTCTTTCCATTGTCCTGACCGGGTACAAGAAAGTTAATATCGTATTCTTTTAAAGATATTTGTTTGATTGCATTTTTAATAAGATTTGAATATCTTGATTCCAAAATACCTTTATTAAATTCTGCGGGTACTCCAAGATTTATGGTATTAAGGTTGATTGAAACAGGTTCAATTGTTTGAATCCATGTGTTAAAGCTTATTTCGGTAAGCTCATTTTTTAAAAGACCAAGTACCTTCTGCCATAAATCCGATAGATGTTCATTCATACTGCTTCCTCCAGCTATACACAAGTTTTGATTCATTTAATTTAAGTTGGTAATTTTAGTGATTTATCCTTTGTACTTGTGCATAAAACAATGTCATATGTAAATACTATCAAGAAAATAAACATAATTTACATGTAATGAATATCAATCAAACACTAAAAAAACTGGCAAAAAAATAATTGTCCTGAAAAATATTCATATCATGTGTAAAAAAGAATAACTTGTTAAAAAAATTTTTTTTTACTATAATTATTAACAATATAAAAGACAAAACACAGTTTATAAACGTAATAACCAACAAGTTATCAACAAGCATAAATAATATATCAGACTTTATGGCAATATTCAATATAATAATAGTATAGATATCCACAAAAAAAATTTGCAAATTTATACTTATCCACAGCACATGTTTCTTGACATGACTTGATTTCATAATATATAATTGGTTTGGTGTCTAAAAATCAGACTTTATTTGGAAGTAACTGTATTTAGGACTAACTGAAAAATTCAAATTTTTAATAAATAAAATTAGGAACGGGGGTGTTTATAGTGTTAAGAACTTACCAGCCAAAGAACAGACAAAGGCAGAAGGTGCACGGTTTTAGAAAAAGGATGAGCACAGCTAACGGAAGAAAAGTATTAAGAAGCCGTAGATTAAAAGGTAGAAAGGTGCTTTCAGCTTAAGACCGCACACATGTGGTCTTTTTATTTAGGGAAACGTTTTGCTAAAGCGAAATAATTGCCTTATTAACATTTTCAGTCGTATTGCCTCTGGTATACGGCTGAAAATGGGGGACTTCGAGTTAATGCTTCTATTTTATTTGTGGAGGAAAGTCCCTGATGTTAAATACTATACCTTTAAAAAGAAATAATGATTTTTTAAGAACATATAAAAAGGGCAAGTTTTTTGTTGGAAAATATATTATCCTATATGTATTGAGGAACAATACCGGAAAGAACCGGCTTGGAATTACTGCAAGCAAAAAATTCGGTAAAAGTGTTCAGAGAAACCGTATTAAAAGGTTAATACGTGAGAACTACAGGTTTTACGAAGAATATATCAAGGAAGGTTTTGATATAGTCTTTGTTGCAAGAAACAAAGCAGAAATGCCTGAATTTACTGATGTTAAAAAGGAAATGAAATTCTTGCTCAAGAAGCTTGATATATTTGATCGGGAGAAATGGGATTGTTTAAAAGAATATTGATATTTTTAATTAAACAGTACCAAAGGTTTATATCGCCACTAAAAAGAAAAGGAAGCTGTCGGTTTTATCCGACATGTTCGCAGTATGCCATAGAAGCAGTACAAAAATATGGTGCATTTAAAGGTGGTTTTATGGCAATAAAAAGAATTTCAAAATGCCATCCTTTTCATCCCGGTGGGTACGATCCCGTAAAATAACTTGGCTTGAATTACTTAAATATACTTAAGCAATCAAATAATTACTTAATTTGAATGAACAACAGATAAGAATAGCTTTTATCTGTTTCTGAGAAAAAGTTGCATCAAAAACAATGCAACATACCGGAAAGGAATTTACAATGTTTGATTTTATTGCTTACCCAATGGGGCAAATACTGAATTTTCTCTATACAACAGTTTGTTTCAAGAGTTATGGACTAGCAATTATCCTTTTTACCCTTGTTATAAGGGCAGCCTTACTGCCGCTGACTATCAAGCAGTACCATTCTACAGCTAAAATGCAAACACTTCAGCCCAAAATACAGGAAATTCAGAAGAGATATAAGGGTGATAAAGAAAAGCTTAACGCGGAAATGATGAAGCTTTATCAGGAAAATAAGGTTAATCCGGCCGGCGGATGTCTTCCACTGTTAATACAGATGCCTATTCTGTTTGCGCTGTATTGGGACATATCTTCACCGCTGCAGTATATGCTGGGTATAAAAAAGGAAGCATTAAGTGCACTTTCTACCTTTGTAAAAAATGCAACAAATGTTGCTATGAGAGCCGGAAGTCCAGATATACAGATTATAGAATACTTCAGGCAGTTCCCGGAAAAAATTACTGAAGCAACAGCTAAACTTGGTGGAGCTATTACTCCGGAGCAAATTTCAAGTCTGAAGGGTTTAAATCTCGATTTTCTTGGAATAAACCTTGGTTTAAATCCAAAATTTGATACCAATCTCTTATTTGGAAGTACAACCTGGAAAACGTATCTGCCGCTTATGTTAATTCCTATACTCGTTGCAGGTACAACCTTCCTTCAGTCAAAAATTATGGCTAATCTGCAAAAAGGTCAGAAAGGTGCTTCAGCTTCAATGCAGAATACCATGATGATAATAATGCCGCTGATGCTGTTACTGTTCTCATTTAGTGTTCCAGCAGGTTTGGGTCTTTACTGGACTGTTGGTAATGTAGTAATGATATTTACTCAATTATATATAAATAAAGTAGTCTTCAAAAAGAAGGAGGCTCCCGATGCAGATGGCAAATAGTATTGAAAAGACAGGTAAAACTATTCAAGAGGCTATTAAAGCCGCGCTCGATGAGTTAAGAGCTGATGAAAGTAGTGTTGATGTAGAAGTTCTCGAAGAAGGTAATAAAGGTATTTTCGGAATTATAGGCAATAAGGTAGCCAGGGTCAGGGTTACATTAAAGGAATCGACTGCTGAAAAGGCAAGGCAGTTTGTTCAGGATGTACTTGAAAAAATGAAACTTAATGCAGATATATTCGTTGAAGAGACAGAAGATTCCATCCTTCTTAAAATACACGGAAAAGATATAGGCATAATAATCGGAAGGCGTGGAGAGACGCTTGATTCCCTGCAATACCTTGCAAGCCTGGTTGTTAATAAGGAAAAGGGAAATTATAAAAGAGTTGTAGTGGATGTTGAAAACTACAGGCAAAAGAGAGAGGAAACTCTTATAAAGCTTGCCAACAGGCTTGCCGATAGAGTAATAAAATACAAGAAGAACATAGTATTAGAGCCTATGAACCCGTATGAAAGAAGAATTATTCATTCATCCCTTCAGGACAACAGCTATGTAGAAACCTACAGCATAGGCGATGAGCCTAACAGGAAGGTAGTAATAACTTTAAAGTAATTTATAACAAAGTCTTTGAAAAAGACTATAATGAAGACTTTGGTACCAAACCTCTGAAAAATTGAACAAGGTAAGTTTGGTAATACAGCTTACGGAAAGCATAAAAAATCAATTAGGAATTAATGCTTTCCAGCTGTGAAAGAAATGCTTATAACGGAAATTAATAAATCAAGGTAGAACTATAATTTCCTAAGCATTATAAAAAGTTATTTAAGACAATTATTATTTCAGGGGACGAAAAAGCCCGGAAATTATAATTGTCTTTATTATTGTGCAAGCTATTAAAAACTTACTTCATCTTATATAATTTGGTTATTGTATTGTGATAGAATTTAACAGAAAGATTTACTTACCGGAGGCTTTATGTTTATAAATGATACCATTGCTGCAATATCTACACCGCATGGAAATGGCGGAATAGGTATAATAAAGATCAGCGGAGATAAGGCTTTTGAGATAGCCGAAAAGATATTTACAGGTAAAAAGCCCTTTATGGATGTAAAACCTAATACAATCAGCTTTGGAAGAATTATAGATCCTGTTAATTCTGAAACCGTTGATGAGGTGCTGGTTTCAAAAATGAAAGCCCCTCATACCTTTACCAGGGAAGATATTGTTGAAATAAACTGCCACGGTGGTTTTGTTGTTATAAAAAGAATACTTGAAATAATTCTTAAAAACGGTGCCAGGCTTGCGGAGCCGGGTGAATTTACAAAGAGGGCTTTTTTAAACGGACGGATTGACTTGTCCCAGGCAGAAGCTGTCATAGATGTTATTAATTCCAAGACTGAGGAAAGTTCCAGGGCTGCAGTATTGCAGCTTGAAGGAAAGCTTTCATCAAGGCTTAAGATTGTTCGCGACAAATTGCTTGATTTAATTACCCATATTGAAGTCACTGTAGATTATCCGGAACATGACATAGAAGAAATAACAGGTAGAGAAGTTCATGACTCAATAAAGGGTATAAAACAGTCCTTATATGAACTGACTGAAGGCTTCGACAAGGGCCGCATACTTAGAGAAGGACTTAATGCCGTAATTGTTGGGCGGCCAAATGTAGGAAAGTCGTCACTGCTGAATTTCATAGCAGGTAAAAACAGAGCTATAGTTACAGATATCCCGGGAACGACCCGTGATATAATTGAGGAATATGTGAACATAGGCGGTATTCCTGTAAGGCTTATTGATACTGCAGGTATAAGGGAAACAGAAGATTTAATTGAGCAGATAGGTGTCAAAAGAGCACAAAGTGAGCTGGAAAATGCCGACCTGGTTATTCTTATGATAGATGCAGGACAGGGAATTACGGATGAAGATAAAGGGCTTATTGAAAAGGCTGGATCAAAAAAGTCTATTATAATTATTAATAAAACGGATCTTACATACGAAGCTGAATTGGATAAACTTGAATCATTAATAGCAAGTAATAGAATAGTCAGGATGTCTGTAAAGAACGGAACTGGCTTGGAAAGTCTGGAGGAAAGGTTAAAGGGACTTTTTATCAAGGGAGATATAAGACAAAATGAAGAAGTCCTTCTAACAAATATCAGGCATAAAAATCTTATAGATAATGCAATAATCAGTATTGATGCTGCTATTTCGGCTTTTGAGGCAGGAATGCCTTTGGACTGTGTTACCATAGATATTAGAAACGCTGCAGAATATTTGGGGCAGATAACAGGGGAGTCAGTTACCGAAGATGTAATGCACAGGATATTCAGCAGGTTCTGCATAGGGAAGTAAAGGCAGTGTACAGTTTACAATGTACAATTTACAGTTAAGGATAAAATCAATTTACAGGTTACAATGTACAGTTTACAGTTAAAAGATAAGTTAATTTACAGTTCAAAATACAGTTTTTAATTAAAAAAGCAAGCTTAGATGTTAAGTAAGATTAATTTATATAACAACAATAGAGAATAAGGCTTGGTAATTGGGCATTTTTTAATTCTCAATTCTCAATTCTCCATTCTCAATTAACTAAGGTGGTTTTTATGGATTATTTTGCAGGAGAATATGATGTAGCGGTTGTTGGTGCTGGACATGCCGGCTGTGAAGCTGCGCTTGCAAGTGCAAGGCTTGGTCTAAGGACAATAGTATTTGCCATAAATCTGGATAGTATAGCAAATATGCCGTGTAACCCAAGTGTGGGCGGAACGGCCAAGGGACAGCTTGTTCGAGAAATAGACGCACTTGGCGGAGAAATGGGTAAAAATACAGATAAGACTTTTATACAGTCAAAAATATTAAACTCGGCAAAAGGTCCTGCAGTTTTTTCACTTCGAGCACAGGTTGACCGAAGGCGGTATCAGATAGAAATGAAGCATACCATGGAAAAGCAGGAAAATCTGGACATAAGGCAGGCTGAAATAACCGAGATTCTTACCGAAGAAGCCGATGGCAAAAAGAAAATAACGGGTATAAAAACTCATACGGATGCAATTTACAAGTGCAAGGCTGTTGTACTCACTACAGGTACCTATTTAAAAGGAAAAATAATTATAGGGGATATAAGCTACAGCGGTGGTCCTGATGGTTTATTCCCTGCAAATAGGCTTTCCGAAAGCCTTATTAACAATGGGGTTGAGCTTTTTCGTTTCAAGACCGGCACACCAGCAAGGCTTAACAGGCGTAGTATAGATTTTTCAAAGATGGAGGAGCAGCCAGGTGATGAAAGAATTGTTCCGTTTTCTTTTGAGGTTGAAGAAATAAATAAGGAGCAGGTTTCCTGTTGGCTTACACATACAACGGACGAAACGCATAAGGTAATAAAGGACAACCTTCATCGTTCACCGCTTTATTCAGGTAATATCAAAGGTGTTGGACCGCGTTACTGTCCATCAATTGAGGATAAGATAGTCAGGTTTGCGGATAAAGAATCCCATCAGATTTTCGTTGAGCCTATGGGCCTTGAAACTGAGGAAATGTACCTTCAGGGAATGTCAAGCAGCCTTCCCGAGGATGTACAGATTCAAATGATGCGTACGCTTCCAGGTCTTGAAAACGTCTCAGTTATGAGAAGCGCATACGCTATTGAATATGATTGTATTAACCCTATACAGCTAAAGCAGTCACTGGAGTTAAGAAACATTGACGGTCTGTTTTCAGGCGGACAGATAAACGGTAGTTCAGGCTACGAGGAAGCGGCTGCACAAGGTTTGATCGCCGGAATCAATGCAGCATTGAAGGTTATAGGAAAAGAGCCGTTGATTTTGGATAGGTCGCAAGCATACATAGGCGTTCTGGTGGATGACCTTGTTACAAAAGGGACTAAGGAACCCTACAGAATGATGACCTCAAGAGCAGAATACCGGCTGCTGTTAAGGCAAGATAATGCCGATCTGAGGCTTACACCGATAGGTTATTCAATAGGTCTTATAAATGAAGAACGCTATAAAATGTTCGAAAATAAAAAGAAACTAATTGAAGATGAAATAGCAAGGCTTGAAAAAACAGTTGTTCCGCCAAGCGAAGAAGTTAATGGCTTCCTTGAAAGCAAGGGCAGTTCTAAAATTATAAGCGGAGTTAAGCTTGCGGAGCTATTGAGAAGGCCTGAAATATTGTATGAGGATATGGCTGTGATTGACCCTGAAAGACCTGTATTGAGCCATGCAGTCAGAGAGCAGGTTGAAATTTCGGTGAAGTACGAGGGATATATAAAAAGGCAGATGCAGCAGGTAGAGCAGTTTAAAAAGCTGGAAAACAGGAAGCTACCTGAGAATATAGACTACAGTGAAGTTTACGGACTTAGCAATGAAGCCAGGCAGAAGCTTAATTTGATGAAGCCGGAATCGGTAGGACAAGCTTCACGAATATCCGGTGTATCTCCGGCTGATATTTCGGTGCTGCTTATTTATTTGGAACAGAGGAAAAGATAGTGTACAGTTTACAATGTACAGTTTACAGTAAAAAGATAAAAGCAAAAACAAGTTGACAGTTAAAATCTACCCCTTAATGAAAAGATAACAAAAAGTATATAAGTAAGCCGAAATTATTTTAGTATATTATAAATTGAATGGTTGCTTTGTAGTTGTAGAGATGGGTTTAACTGTCATCTGTCAACTGTCAATTGCCAACTGGTTAATTGGAGGTGACATATGGAAGACAGGGCGGGTTTGATTGAGATTCTAAAAGAAGGTTCAAGTCAGTATGGTGTAGAGCTTTCTGATATTCAGGCTGATAATTTCATTAAATACATGGAGCTGTTGAAGGATTGGAATACAAGAATCAACCTGACAGCAATTGAGGAAGACAAGGACATAATAATCAAGCACTTCGTGGATTCTTTAAGCATTGCACCTTACTTCAAACAAGGCGGTTTAAGCATTATAGATGTAGGCACAGGTGCAGGCTTTCCGGGAATACCCTTGAAAATTGCCATTGATAATTTAAAAGTAACCCTGCTGGATTCGCTGGACAAAAGAATTAAATTCTTAAATGAGGTTATTTCCTCTGCACAACTAAATGATATAAATGCAATACATGGCAGGGCTGAAGACTTCGGAACTAATCCCGGATACCGAGAAAAGTTTGATATATCTACTGCAAGGGCTGTTGCTGCACTTCCGGTACTCCTTGAATATTGCCTTCCATTTGTTAAGATTGGCGGAACCTTTATTGCAATGAAAGGGAATAATATAGAGGAGCTTAAAGATTCGAAGAAAGCTTTGAGTATTTTAGGCGGAGAAATAGATGAGGTTAAGGAAATTACACTTCCTTTTGGAGAAATGAAAAGAAATATTATTACCGTAAGAAAGTTACGACAAACTCCGACAAAATATCCTAGAAAAGCGGGCAAACCGTCAAAAGAACCATTGCTTTAAGCCCTGAAATGTAGTAATATAGCGTATTTGGACGAAATGTTATTAAAGGGAAAAAAAGGAATAGGGATAACTCCGGCGAATATATCTTCCTGTGATTAAAAAGATAAAAGGATGGTGCCGGATGTTAGATAGTAAATTGCAGGTTCATAAGCAGGAAAAAAAAGATGATTTAAAAAATATTTCTTACATCAACATTGATCATATCAGGCCTAACCCTTACCAGCCGAGAAAACAATTCAATGTTTCGGCACTCGAGGATTTATGTGAATCTATAAAACAATATGGTGTTATCCAGCCTATAAGTGTTAGAAAGCTGTCTGCAAATTCATTTGAACTGGTTGCAGGAGAAAGAAGACTTAGAGCTGCTGAAATGGCAGGCTTGAGGGAAATTCCTGCAATTATAGTCACAGTTACTGATAATGACTCGGCAGTTATGGCTCTTATCGAAAATCTTCAAAGAGAAGACCTTACCTTCATGGAAGAAGCAGAGGGCTATAACAACCTTCTTATTGAACACGGTCTTACCCAGGAAGAACTGGCACAGAAAATTGGAAAGAGCCAGTCTACAATTGCCAATAAAATAAGGCTTTTAAAACTCCCACCTCTGGTTAAAAAAATAATAGCTGATAATAATCTCACAGAAAGACATGCAAGAGCATTGCTTAAACTTCACGATGAGCAACTGCAGCTCAGGGTGCTGAAGCGAGTATGTGAGAGAGGTTTAAATGTCAAGAAAACAGAGGAGCTTGTTGAAAGAGCAATTGAAAAGTATACAAGGGAAGTAAGAGAAGGTGGCGGAGAAAAGAAGGTAACAAGAGCCGTTAAGGATATAAGAATTTTTGTTAATACAGTAAGACAAGCCATAGATATGATGAAAAAAGCCGGGGTTAACGCTAAAGCAGCTCAAATTGACAGGGGAGAGTACGTAGAGTTTATTGTAAGAATCCCGAAAAAAATAAGCTAGGCGGTTAAAAGGCGGCAAAATGTATAAAGTCCTGATATCTATAGATAAAGACAGGTTTCAGGGTACAAAGATAATAGGGCAGTGGCAAGCCGAAAGAATGCGGAGTAAATAGGCTCCGTATTTTTTTGTGGAAATATTCCTTAAGGTTTTAAATGGGAATTCTATAATATGATTAGTATAGTTACATCAATATTATTAGTAATTAGGGTTTTTACAAAAAAGTGGACATGCTTTGAAAAGTTTATTAAAATAAGTAATAGGTGTTTAAGCATTTTTGGATAAACAACCAGCTTTTCCACTTTGGTGGAGCAAGCTATTAGAAGGAAAAAGAGAGGTAGACCAGATAATGGCAGATGAGAACCAGATTAAAGAACAAAAGGTCATTCCAGTAGACATTGAAACTGAAATGAAAAAATCTTTTATAGATTATGCAATGAGCGTTATAGTTGACCGTGCACTTCCTGATGTTAGGGATGGTTTGAAACCGGTTCACAGAAGGATTCTTTATGCAATGTACAGCTTGGGATTTACACCTGAAAAGGCGTATAGAAAATGTGCAACTACCGTCGGAGAAGTACTCGGTAAATTCCATCCTCATGGAGATGCAGCAGTTTATGAAAGTCTTGTAAGAATGGCACAGGACTTTTCATTAAGGTATATGCTTGTTGACGGCCATGGAAACTTTGGTTCTGTTGACGGAGATCCACCAGCTGCCATGAGGTATACAGAGTCCAGGCTTGCCAAAATATCCATGGAAATGATAAGTGATATCAACAAAGATACTGTTGATTTCAAACCAAATTTTGATGAGCATGAAATGGAACCTGTTGTACTTCCTTCAAGATTTCCGAACCTTCTTGTAAACGGTTCTTCAGGCATAGCTGTCGGAATGGCTACGAATATACCTCCGCATAATATGGGGGAAGTAATTGATGGCATAACACTTATAATTGACAATCCCGATGTAACTATGGATGAGCTTAATAAAGTAATAAAAGGACCTGATTTCCCTACTGCAGGTATAATTGTGGGCAAGTCAGGTATAAAGGAAGCTTATAGGACAGGTAAAGGAAGAGTTGTAATAAGAGCTAAGGCTGAAATTGAAAGCATGAGCAACACCAGACAGAGGATTGTTGTTACAGAGCTTCCATACCAGGTTAATAAAGCAAGGCTTCTTGAGAAGATAGCACAACTTGTTAAGGATAAGAGAATAGAAGGAATCTCCGATCTGCGTGATGAATCCGACAGAACTGGTATGAGAATGGTAATAGAGCTTAAAAGAGATGCGAACGCAAATGTTGTATTAAATCAGCTCTATAAGAACACTCAGCTTCAGGAAACCTTCTGTGTTAATATGCTTGCAATTGTTCAGACAGAAGATAAGAAGTACGAACCAAAAGTAATTAATTTAAGACAAGCGATAGATTATTATATAAAGCATCAGGAAGAGGTTATTGTCAGAAGAACAAAATTTGAGCTTGATAAGGCAGAAGCCCGTGCTCATATTTTAGAAGGTTTGAAAATAGCAATTGATAATCTCGATGAAGTAATTAGAATAATCAGAACCTCAAAAACTGAGCCTATTGCAAAAGAAGCATTGTCAGAGCGTTTCGGGTTTAGTGAGAAGCAGGCTCAGGCCATTGTCGATATGAGACTTGGTAGGCTTACGGGTTTGGAAAGAGAAAAATTAGAAGCCGAATATAATGAACTTCTTAAGAAGATTCAATATTTTAAAGAAGTTCTTGCTGATGAAAGCCTTGTACTTAAAATAGTAAAGGATGAGCTTCATGAAATAAAGATGAAGTATGGCGATGAAAGAAGAACAGTAATAACTGCAGATGAAGATGATATTGATATAGAAGATTTAATCCAGGAAGGAAAAACTGTTATTACCCTTACCCACTTCGGTTATGTTAAGAGGCTTCCAGCTGACACTTACAAGAGCCAGAAGCGCGGTGGTAAAGGTATAACCGGGTTAAGCACGAGGGAGGAGGACTTTGTTGAAAACCTCTTTGTAACCTCGACGCATGACTTCATACTGTTCTTTACCAGTAAGGGGCGTGTTTATAGGCTTAAAGCTTATGAAATACCTGAGTCGGGAAGGCAGGCCAAGGGTACTGCGATTGTAAATCTGCTTCAGCTTGATGCCGAAGAAAAGGTTACAGCTGTTATCCCTGTCTCAGAGTACAATGAAGGCATGTATATGACGATGGTTACCAAAAACGGTGTCGTCAAGAAAACCGACCTTATGGAATATAACAATATAAGAAAAGGCGGACTTACAGCCGTATCACTCAGAGAAAATGATGAGTTGATTGATGTAAGACTCTCTGATGGCTCAAGAAACATTATACTGGTAACCAAAAACGGTATGTCCATAAGATTTAAGGAAACTGATGTACGCCCATTGGGCAGGGTATCTCAGGGTGTCATGGGTATAAGGCTTGATGAAGGTGACAGTGTTATAGGAATGGCAACCTTTAAGGAAGGAAATCCTACAATGCTTGTAGTAACCGAAAATGGTTTTGGTAAGAGGACTGAACTTGAAGAATATAAAGTTCAAACAAGAGGCGGTAAAGGGATACTTACCTACAAGGTTACTGAAAAGACTGGGAAAATTGCTGGAGTAAGGCTTGTTGATGAAACTGATGACCTTATGCTTATAAGCTCCGACGGAACTATAATAAGAATGAAGGTAAGCGATATAAGCATTTTGGGCAGGGCAACACAGGGTGTAACACTTATGAGAACAAGCGAAGGCAATACGGTTGTTGGAGTCGCAAGAATTGTAAATGATGATGAAGATGAAGATGATCAGGATAATAATGAAGAAGATCAGACTTCGAAAGACTCTGACAACAGTGACATAGATAATGAGTAAAAAATAGATTATATATCCTCATACTTTTAACGGAAGCAGCCATTAAGGCTGCTTCTTTTGTTGGTTCAAGCATTGAAATATCTTATGTTCTTTAATTACTTCTATATTAATATAAAAAAGGAATTCTTATAAAACATAATTGATGTATAGTATTATCGAATATATAAGACAATAATGTAGTATAAAACAGATTATTCTATATAAATTAATTTCATTGATGTATATGGAGTTTTCATCAGGTTGAATGCATTATGTTTAGGTGTTATAGTAATTAAGCTGTCTCGCGGCGCTGAAAGCAAGCGCTACACTGAAAAAGAAATTAAAAAAAAGTGTTGACAGTAAACAAGCTTCATGTTAATATATAAAAGCCGCTCACGGAGCGGACAAAAGCGGACATTGAAAATTAGATAGGGTAAAACGATAAGGAACTCGTAAATTTTAATGAGTAAACTTGTAATAATACTACAAGCCAGAGTAAG
>JAEWTV010000121.1 GCA_023397675.1 Bacillota bacterium
GACCATGGACGACCGCACGGCGACAAGTTATGCCAACACCATAGCCGGCGCTATTTTGCTGGAGCGCAGACCGGAAGAGGCCGAGCGCGGCCTTATGAAGTATTACAGCGAGCACGACGGCGTAGAACAGAAGGTACGCTCTTTTCAATTTGCAGTGGAGACTCGAGATGGTAAGCTGTGGGGTGTTGCCGAATGCAGTGTTGTAGGCACGCTGACCCCGGAGGAGTTGATGATTCTAAAGGATTATGTGTCCGGTCAGGCCAGCGACGGCTTCGGCGAGGGCTTTGAACAGCATGCCATCAAATTTGGCGATGGTGAGATGTATGCTCATCTCTGGAGCTGTAATAATAGCTGGAACATTCAGACCGAGCAGGAGCAGTTTTCTCCCGTGTATGTACCTGGCGCTGATCCGAAAGCCGATGATCAGGCTCCTCAGATGGGAGGAATGACACTTGGATAAAAACTTTGATACGCTTCGGAGCATTCGCAATACTACGTCCGAGGAATTCACATGGCTCAATCAAAGGCTGGAGGTGCTTACCGCCAAGGAAGCTATTCTCCTAAGCGGCGCGATTGCTGCGAACCCGCCAGATTGTGGGAGGGTGGCTGTGGAATTGCTTGCGAACCTGCCGGAATACGAGCTGTGCTATCCCGCGAAGGATCCGCGTCAGCTCGGCGAATTCCTTGCTCGCGAAGAATACGCCATGGACGATGTACTACTTACCTACCTCGATCTGGAAAAGTATGCCGGCAGATATATGGAGGAACATCCCGGCCAGTTTGCCGGTGGCGCGTATGTGTACCGCGACTGCAGTAACGATGGCCGGCATTACGATGGCACTAACCTTGCGCAGCTTGAGGATAAGGACTGGAGCGTTAAGCTTCTTCTGGCATCAGATCGACAACCAGAGGGCGTCTGGCTTAAGCTGCCGGATTATGAGGAAATTAACGACGGCAGGCCGGATGAAATCCGCATAGCTCTGGAAACATTGGGCGTGCGAACAATTGAGGAATGCCGACTGCTGGAAGCAAAGTGCATCCTGCCAGAGGTTAGGAACATCGCAGAAAATTACGACAGCCTTACCGAACTGATTTACGACGGGCAGAATCTTGGATTTGCTTTGGACGAGCGTGGGCAGGGTATGCCGAACTTCATGGAGAAGTTCGCCGCCGCACTTGAGTATGAGGACTGCCGTACTCTCGCGGATGCTGTTGATATCAGCCAGAACCTGAGCTGTTATGACTTTATACCCGAAGAAGGCTTTCACGATTACGCCATGCGGGAGCTTCAGCGGCGGGGTTACTTCCATGGCGAGAGCTTTCTCACAGACTGCTTCGACTTTGAAGTCTATGCTGCCGACCTGCTGGAAAAGCAATGATTTCTATTGACAAAGGACGAGAAATTTTATATCACCCGCAACGATACCTCGTTTGTCTCAGTACATGACCACCACGAATCGCAGCAGATGGTGATGTAACAGGAAAAGGGACCCGCAAAATTTGCGGATCCCCTACTCAATCTCTTGGTCCATGTTATTGAATTCCGGAGTGTCAAAGAATTCTGAAAGCGTTATGTCCAGCGCATCGCAGAGCTTTTTTAATGTAAAAACTCGCGGATTCTTAGTCGTTCCCATCACAATATCATGAACTGTGGAAGCTGTAGTGCCAGCCTCGCTGCACAGCTTTCCAATAGTAATATTGCGTTCACGGCATAGCTGTAAAATGCGTTGCGAAATTACTGTGCTTTTATCCACAAGTCTACCTCCCAATACGGTATTCCGTATATATTATCTGACATTGTTCGCCGAATTACATTCGGAATACCGTAGACTTTGTAAAAAAGGTGTGGTAGAATGTGGTCTGCGATACGGAATTCCGTATGGCAAACGAGGTGGCAATTATGATGAGCAATGACTTTGAAAAAGCGTTCGGCGACTTTTTGGATCGCCGGGAGTATGATCAGGCGGAGAATGCGCTGTTCGCAATGGTACGAATCTCTTTCCTCGCTGGCTGGAAAGCCGCGGGAGGAGATCCTCCCCAGCCGCAAAAAATATTCAAGCTTATGCACAAAGAGGATACTGATCCGGACGCGATTGAAACCGATATAAAAGAATAGAGTCTAAGCTAAACGATTTTACAGGCTTAAAAAAGAATAATAAATAACGCTAATGAAGAGCGATTGTTACTGCAGCTGCAGAAAACAATCGCTCTTTTTGCTATGCAAACGGAGGTGAAAACAATTACAAAAAGCATTATCAGCTGGGTTGGTGGTAAGGCAAAGCTCATGTGGCTCATCAATCTCCTTGCCCCGCCGAGGTATGAACGGAGCGTGGATGTGTTTGGAGGCAGCGGTACGGTAACCTTAAACCTCGACTGCCCGCAGGCCAATCTTAAGGTATACAACGATTTTAACGGCAATTTAGTCAACCTTATGCGCTGTGCGAGGGAAATGCCGCTGGCTCTTTTGAGAGAGTTGGGTTTTCTGACGCTAAACTCCCGAGACGATTTCGAGCTATGTAAAAAATTCATCGAGCAGGAGGAGTTTACCGAAGAGGACTTGAAGCGAGAACTAATCCTCACCGAAATTATGTTCGAGGCACCGAGCGCAAGACAAATGAAAAAGCTTCTAACCCAAAAAGCAAAACACCGTGGCATCAAGCGAGCCGCCACCTATTATAAGCTC
>JAEWTV010000060.1 GCA_023397675.1 Bacillota bacterium
CTCAACCTGGAGACGAATATTCATCTCCATGAAATAGAAAGCTCCAGCTTCATCAAGGAGGAATTCCAACGTACCAACGCCGACATATTTAAGCTGCTTTACGGCTTTGGCAACCTGCTCCATGACACTGTTTCTTTGCACTTCATTAACTGCGGGAGAGAGAGATTCCTCAATCAGCTTTTGATTCTTGCGCTGAATGGAACAGTCGCGCTCACCGAGACAAATTACCTTGCCATCCTCGTCCGCCACGACTTGCATTTCAATGTGTCTTGCCGGATGTATGTATTTTTCCATGTATACTGCGCCGTCACCGAACGCCGCCGCGCTTTCGGACACAGCGGATGCAAAAGCTGCTTTAAGCTCTGATTCGTTCCGTGCGAGACGAATTCCGCGTCCGCCACCACCGGAACGTGCTTTGAGCATAACCGGATACCCGATTTTTTCCGCAGCGAGGGCGGCATCCTCTACTGTGTCCAGAATTGCCGAGCCCGGAATAGTGGTAAGTCCTGCATCGCTGGCCAATCGCTTTATTCTTTCCTTATCACTTAGCAGTTGCATGTTTTCTGTTGTGGGCCCTATAAATACCAAATTGTTTTTCTCGCACAACTGTGCAAAATGTGCATTTTCAGATAAAAAGCCATATCCGGGATGAATAGCCTGTGCGCCGGAAACAAGCGCAGTGCTTATAATCCGTTCTTCGTTTAGATAGCTATCGGAGGCATCTGCCTTTCCGATGCAGTAGCTTTCATCTGCCAAAGCCACATGAAGGGCGTCCGCATCGGCTTCCGAAAATACCGCGACGGTATCGATGCCCATCTCTTTGCAGGCACGGATGATGCGGACAGCTATTTCACCGCGGTTAGCAACTAATATTTTGGAAAACATGCCTCACTCTCCTGTAATGGCGAAGGAAAACTCCGCCTTGACGCAAAGATTACCCGCTACAAAGCCTTTTCCTTCAGCAAAGTAGAAGGGCGGCTTTACCCTTACAATTCTGCACTCGGTTTCAAATGTATCCCCAGGCTTTACCGGCGTTTTGAACCTGACGTTGTTAAGTCCCGTAAAAAAAGGCAGCTTGCCGTCAGTCATTACTTCACTTAAAAGTACACAGGCGGATTGTGCCAGTATCTCACATAAGATAACGCCGGGAACTACAGGATTTTCCGGAAAGTGACCCTGCAAAAACCATTCATCACCGCGAACATGATACTTGCCGTATGCTGTGTTTTCTTCCTTGTACGCTTCCTCTATAAGAAGCATATTATCTCGATGAGGAAGCACCTTCTTGATTTCTTCCTGATTCATTCATTATCCCTTCTAAACCTAAACAGCACATGGCCGAAATCAACGATTTCGCTGTTTCCAACGCAGACCTCGCAGATTGTTCCGTCTTGCTCGGCAACAATCTCGTTCATAAGTTTCATTGACTCAATAATGCCTAAAACTTCCCCCTTATGTACCTTATCTCCTACTTGCACAAAAGGTGCAGCATTCTCCGCCGGTGCGCTGTAGAACATACCGACCATTGGAGAACAAATATTAATTAAATCAGAGCCTTTCTCTTCAACCACTTTGCTTTGCGCTGTGTTGACCGGAGCAGCTTCTTTTATAGAATTGGTTCTCTCCAACCGGACTGTCTTCCCGTTTTCACTCAGCTCAAATCCGGATAGTCCCAGTTCCTGCATCAGCTCCGCGTATTTGCGGATATCCTTTTCTTCCATGGTCAAACCTTCCTAAATGCAAGACATGCGTTGTGCCCACCGAATCCAAAGGAATTGGATACAGCCAGATGAATATTTGCAGTGACTGCTTTGCAGGCAGCGTAGTTCAAATCACATTCGGGATCCGGCTCATTCAGGTTGATGGTAGGCGGAACGATTCCTTCACTCAAAACCTTAAGACAGACTATTGCCTCTGCTGCTCCTGCCGCCCCCAACATATGTCCGGTCATAGATTTGGTGGAGCTGATTATAACCTCCTTGGCATTCTCATCTCCAAACGCCTTCTTAATTGCCAATGTTTCTGTAACATCATTCAGCGGCGTTCCGGTGCCATGAGCATTGACGTATACAGTTTCCGATTCAACATACTTCGATTCTGTCAATGCATCCAACATAGCTCGACTGCCGCCTTCCGCGTCCGGACTGGGCGAGGTAATATGATAAGCGTCACAGGTGGAGCCGTAACCGCAGAGCTCGCCATAAATATGCGCGCCGCGACTGACAGCGTGCTCATATTCCTCAAGAACAAGCGCCGCACCGCCTTCACCAATTACAAATCCGCCGCGGCGGCTGTCAAACGGAAGCGATGCTGCATCAGGATTCTCAGAAACGGAAAGTGCCTGCATATTGATAAACCCCGCAACGCCGCATTCTGTAATAGCGGCTTCCGCTCCGCCGGTAATCACAGCGTCCGCATAGCCGTGGCGAATTGCGCGAAGTGCTTCGCCTATGGCATTAGCACCCGATGCACAGGCAGTAACGGACGGCATAGCGGCACCCTTGCAGCCGAAACGAATGGCTATCATGCCTGAAGCCATATTTGCAATCATCATAGGTACAAAATATGGCGACACCTTACGCGGGCCTCGGCTTCTCAGCTTATCGATTTCTTCGGTAATAGTTTGGATTCCGCCGATTCCGGTTCCGAAATATACGCCGACCCGTTCCGCCGGAAGCGTGCCTATAACGCCGCTTTCCTCCACTGCCTGACAGGCGGCTGCCAGCCCATATTGCGCATACATATCACTTCGAAGTATGTCTGCTTTTTCCATGTAATCTCTGGCATTGAAGTTTTTCACTTCAGCTGCAAGCTTTGCCTTGTAATCGGCAGTATCAAATTTGGTAATGGGAGCAATTCCATGCTTTCCGTATATAAGATTGTCCCAGAATTCCTTTACGGTATTGCCGATAGGGCAGATAATGCCCATACCGGTTACAACAACTCTTCGCATTTTTGTATATCTCCTTATATGGTCAAACCGCCGTCTACGCGTATTACTTCTCCTGTAATGTAATCAGAACAGCTGCCTGCGAGAAACGCCGCTGTCTCCGCCACATCCTCCGGAGAGCCCACACGTTTTAGCGGAATACCGGCCGCTAACGGATTTGTATCATCTAAAGCCTGTGTCATGTCTGTTCGTATGTATCCGGGTGCAATGGCATTGCAGGTGATATTTTTGCCGGCAAGCTCACGGGCAACGGATTTTGTAAGCCCGATTAAGCCTGCTTTTGATGCAGCATAATTTGACTGTCCAGCATTACCCATCAGACCAACAACGGAGCTGATATTTATGATCTTCCCGCTGCGGTTTTTAATAAAAATAGTGCTGCAATGCCTTATCATATTGAATGGGCCTTTGAGGTTGGTACTGATAACATCGTCAAAATGTTCTTCCTTCATGGTGGCAATCAGCCCATCACGAGTAATACCGGCGTTATTTACTAGAATGTCAACCGTACCGAATTCGGTTTTTATATCTGCAACTGTCTTTTTTGAAGCATCGAAATCTGCCACATTGCAGCAAAAAGCTGACGCTTTTACGTTGTGTTGCTTACTACAAATTTCGCATACCTTCATAGCCGCTTCATGGTTTCCGACATAGATTATGGCAATATTTGCACCTAGTGACGCAAATTTAATTGCAATAGCGGCTCCTATTCCTCTTGAACCGCCTGTTATAATCGCGGTTTTTCCTTTCAGCATCTGCCCACCGCCTCAATAGTTGCGTTCAGACTTGCACAGTCCTCCACGTGAAGGGTACGCACCGAAGCATCAATTTTCTTAATCAGTCCGCAAAGCGTTTCACCTGGGCCGATTTCTATAAAAGTGTCCACTCCGGTTTGAATCATGTTAGTTATAATGTCTTGCCATCTGACAGGATTACATATCTGAAGAGACAAAAGCTTTGCGTAGTCATCGGCATAAGGAAGTCCGGTATAGTCGGAATACACAGGCATTTGTGGGTTTGCAAAGGGCACATTTCTAAGCGAATTTCTAAATTTTTTAGCCGCTTCAGCCATAAATGGTGAATGAAAT
>JAEWTV010000106.1 GCA_023397675.1 Bacillota bacterium
AATATACCACTGGAATATTATCAGGATATCCTAAAAAAACAGGCGGTTGTAAATGCTGGTTTAAAGTTTGTACTGTATGATGAGCAATCCGATTCGTCCTTTGATTTCTTTTATGAAAACGGTATAGCTGATTATATACGTGAGGTCAATCAGGATAAGGGCTTTACAGATATACAATTTTATGAGACCTCTACAAAAGGACGTGACAGGGAGGATAAGCCTGAATATAGGCTCAAAATGCAGATTGCATTTTGCTTCAATAATGAAATTAATCTGCTTGAATATTATCATAATTCAAGCTTCCTGGAGCACGGCGGTTCTCCTGACAAAGCGGTAAAAAATGCATTTGTCTATATTATTGATAAATTCCTTAAGCAAAGAAACAAGTATAACAAGGATGAAGCAAAGGTAACGTTTGCTGATATACAGGACAGTATAATTCTTGTCACAAATTCATTTTCAACTATGACAAGCTATGAAAACCAGACCAAGAAATCCATTACTAACAAGTTTATTCAGGATGCAATGACCGAATATCTCAAGGAACAGCTGGAAATTTATTTTATTGAGAATAAGGTGGAAAGTGAAAAAATAACCGAGCAGGTACTGGTTAATAAAAGAAGCAGGGAAACTGCAGAAAGAACAAGAATTAACATAAAGAAAAAGCTTGGTGGAACAATTGACATATCCAATAGGGTAAAGAAATTTGTAGATTGCAGGACAAAGGACTTAAGCAAAAGGGAAATATATATAGTGGAAGGTGATTCCGCTCTTGGTGCATGTAAATTGGGCAGGAATGCAGAATTTCAAGCTATTATGCCCGTCCGCGGAAAGATTCTTAACTGTCTTAAGGCTGACTATGACAAAATATTTAAAAATGAAATAATAGTAGACCTCCTAAAAGTTCTGGGATGCGGAGTTGAAGTTAAATCCAAGCATAATAAGGAACTAAATACTTTTGAGCTTGAAAACCTGAGGTGGGACAAGATTATTATTTGTACTGATGCCGATGTAGACGGTTTCCAGATACGTACACTTATACTAACAATGCTTTACAGGCTGGTTCCCACGCTTATTGAAGAGGGTAAGGTTTATATAGCAGAATCACCGCTTTTTGAGATAACAGCCAGGAATAAAGCATATTTTGCTTACAGTGATAAGGAAAAGAATGATATAGTGGCTAAACTTGATGGAAAATATTCCATACAGAGATCCAAAGGTCTTGGAGAAAATGAACCAGAGATGATGTGGCAGACTACAATGAACCCTGATACAAGAAGGCTCATTAAAGTGCTGCCCACAGATATGGAAGAAACTTTAAATGCTTTTGAGCTGCTGCTTGGTGACAATCTGCAGGGAAGAAAACTTTATATAGAAGAAAACGGATATAAATACCTTGACATGATAGACGTCAGCTGATGGAGGGAAACAAGTGTCACAAAACAAACCATTTGAACAACTAATAGTAGATACCCTTGAAAAAAATTATATGCCATATGCTATGAGTGTTATAGTATCCAGAGCCATTCCCGAGATTGACGGATTTAAGCCTTCGCACAGAAAGCTGCTTTATACCATGTACAAAATGGGACTGCTTACTGGTAACCGGACTAAATCTGCAAATGTTGTTGGACAGACAATGAAATTAAACCCTCATGGAGACATGGCGATTTATGAAACTCTTGTAAGACTTACAAGAGGTAACGATGCTCTTGTTTTGCCTTACATTGATTCAAAAGGAAATTTCGGTAAGCAGTATTCAAGGGATATGGCATTTGCAGCTCCCCGTTATACCGAGGTAAAACTGGACAAGGTATGTGAGGAATTATTCAAGGACATAGACAAGAATACTGTTGAATTTATAGATAATTATGACGGTACAATGAAGGAACCTTCTCTCCTTCCTACAACATTCCCCAATTTGCTTGTAAATGCAAATCAGGGAATAGCGGTGGGTATGGCCAGCAGCATATGCAGCTTTAACCTTCAGGAGGTATGTGAAGCAACTGTTCAGTTTATTCAGGATGAAAGGGTAGATATCCTGAAATACCTTAAAGCTCCTGATTTTTCAACAGGTGGTCAGCTTATTTATAATGAAAACGAAATGTTACATATTTACAAGAACGGCAGAGGAAGCTTCAAACTGAGGGCTAAATACCGCTATGACAAAGCAAACAGCTGTATTGAAATATATGAGATTCCTTATACAACAACTGCCGAGGCAATCATAGACGAGGTTGTTGAAATAGTTAAATCGGGCAAAATCAAGGATATTGTTGATTTAAGAGACGAGACAGACCTTGACGGACTTAAAATCACTTTTGATATAAAAAAGAGTGCAGACCCCGATAGTATAATGAACAAGCTGTTTAAGCTTACTTCTCTGCAGTCTTCATTTGCATGCAACTTTAACATACTTGTCAATGGAAGCCCAAGAGTAATGGGAATTAAGACTATACTAACCGAGTGGCTTATTTTCAGGATTACATGTATAAAACGACAGCTTTTATATGATATAGCAAAGAAGTCTGAAAAGCTTCATTTACTGCTTGGTCTAAGAAAAATCCTTCTTGATATTGATAAGGCAATTAAAATAGTAAGAAACACTGAACAGGATGAAATGGTTGTTCCAAACCTTATGCAAGGGTTCGATATAGATCAGGTTCAGGCGGAATTTATAGCAGAAATAAAGCTGAGGAACCTTAACAAACAGTACATTGTTAACCGCGTAAGCGAGGTGGATTCACTTCAGAAGGAAATAAATGAACTTAATGAGATACATAAAGATGAAGGCAAAATTAAAAAAATTATTGTTAAGCAGATTAATGAAGTAGCAAAAAAATATGGGAAGCCGAGAAAAACTGAAATAATTCAGGATGATATGATAGAGGTGATAACTGAAGAGCATTTGATAGAAGATTTTAACCTGAAACTGTTTCTTACTGCACAGAATTATCTTAAGAAGATATCTCTGGTATCACTAAGGGCAAACCCTGAGCAGAAGCTTAAGGATGACGATTATATTCTCCAGGAAGTAGAAACACATAATAAGACAGACCTGCTGCTCTTTTCAAACAAATATACAGTGTACAAGCTTAAAACTTACGAACTGGAAGACTCCAAGGCAAGCAGCCTGGGTGAATACCTTACAAATCTGCTTGAACTGGAGCCTGATGAAAAGATAATATATATAATTCCAACGGATAATTACAGTGGGTATATTCTGTTTTCATATGAAAACGGAAAAGCAGCTAAAATACCATTGGAAAGCTACGCAACGAAGACAAACAGGAAGAAGCTTGCTAATGCATATTCAGATCTTTCAAAACTTGTTGATATGAGATTTATGGAGGCAGATAAGGAACTGGTTGCAATTAGCAGTATAGATAAGGTGCTTATTTTCAATACTTCTTCCATCAACCCCAAATCCACAAGAGATTCACAAGGGGTACAGGTTCTAAAGTCAAAAAAAGGCAGTGTTCTGGTTTCAATCAAGGGATTGGATCAAACTGAAATTACAGATCCTGACTACTACAGAACAAAGGTTATTCCTGCGGTAGGCTGCTATTTGAAAGATGACGATAAATCCAATAACCAGATAGAATTAAAGCTTGATATATAGCATATTAATTACCCGTTATAAGGTATACTAGTTTTAATGGAGGCAATGATATGGCTTTTGAAATGGTAAAGTACAAAGAACCGGATTTTAAAATGGAACCTTTTATTTCGGCACCTTGTGTAAGTACAAGGAGTGTAGAAATCAAAGGTGTTGCACCCGACAATTTTCATGCAACAACCATTTTCCCGGAGTACTTCAAGATTGATGGAAAGTGGGTCCTTGCTCAGCAGAGCAGGATGGACTGTGTAGTTGTTGTACTTGAGGATGGGAATGTTGAAGTAAAAGAGTTCAGAAGATTAGAAGTCGGAGACAGGGTAGTTGTCGGCAGGAGTGAAGATGCAAGCAACGGTATATTTGTATATACAGAGGGTTTTAAATACAGTGCCGAGTTGGAGGAAACCTTTGCATTCAGAACAGGTAGATCAAGGGAAACCTCATATTCCAGGGACTATGACAGCTTGTATGATATCTTAAAATATGAAAAAGAACATGGTTATATTGTATGGGTACTTGGCCCTGCTGTTGTTTTTGACCACGACTCCCGTGCAGCAATGGTTTCTCTTATAGAGAATGGCTTTGCTGGAGCTGTTTTTGCAGGAAATGCTCTTGCAACGCATGATATGGAAGGATCGATTTTCAGGACTGCTCTTGGGCAGGATATATATACACAAGCATCAATACCAAATGGTCATTATCATCACCTTGAGCTCATAAACAGAGTGAGAAGACAGGGCTCAATTGAGAATTTCCTTAAGAACGATAGTGTTAATGATGGGGTAATAAACGCATGCGTCAAAAACAACATTCCATTTGTTCTGACAGGTTCAATCAGGGATGATGGTCCTCTTCCTGAGGTATATGCAAATGTTTATGAAGGACAGGACGCTATGAGGAAGCATATAAGAAAGGCTACAACAGTATTAGGCTTGGCAACCCAGCTGCATTCAATTGCAACAGGAAACATGACGCCATCTTATCAGGTCGTTGATGGTGTAGTTAGACCCGTATTCATTTACAGCGTTGACATATCTGAATTTGCAGTAAACAAGCTTAGGGACAGGGGAACGACACAGGTAACCTCGATAGTAACCAATATTCAAGATTTCCTTGTAAACCTTTCAAGAAATCTGACAGGTAAATAACAAAATTATTTTTTTAAAAGGAAGCGGCAACGCTTCTTTTTTTGATTTAAAAAGCTGTTTTGTTCTTTATTTCCATTTACCCTAAATATGCTTTATGTTAACCTAACAATAATATCAGATATCAAAAGTAAGCATTCACTTAATGGGGGATATAATGAGGAAAACAGCCTTTTTTTTCATTGCTTTTTTTGTGCTCTCTTTTCTTCCTATCAACACCTTGTACGCAGCCTCAAACGGTTACCCGACAATGGAAATCAATGTTAACGGGCAAAGAATTCATCTTGATACACCTGCGATTGTTTTAAACAATAGAACCATGGTTCCGGTAAGAGGTGTATTTGAAAAAATGGGGGCTGATGTTGAGTGGTATACAGGTACAACAAAAATAGTAGTTACTCTTGGCAATACACAGGTTGTTCTGAATATGGGCAAAACATCAGCCACTGTCAACGGTGAGATTAAATATATGGACGTGCCGCCTGTAGTAATCAATAACAGAACCCTTATTCCTTTGAGGTTTATTTCAGAAAGTATCGGTATGTGGGTAGGATGGGTCCAGGGCGTAGCACTTGCAACAATTACACACCCTGATTATTTTAATAATTTGCCTTCAAACAGGGTCCTTGGCTATACAACAAATGATTATTTGGGAGATAACAGTTCATATCAGTCTTTTACCACAAATGCATCAAATATAAGCGAAATTGCAACATTCTCTTATTCAATTGATAACTATGGTAATCTAAAAAAAATAGGAGAATCACAGAGTGATGCTGTAAACTATGCAAATTCAAATAATGTTAAACCGCTGCTTCTTATTAATAATTTCAATAACGGGGGTTTTGATATAGACCTTGTTCACTCGGTACTGTCCAGCTCTTCAAGGCGTGCTGCACTTATACAAAACATACTTGTTGCGTTAAGCAGGGAAAAATACAGCGGCGTTAATATTGACTTTGAACATATATACTGGTATGACCGCAGTAATTATTCAGCTTTTGTAAGGGAACTCAACCAAAAATTAAAACCTTATGGATATTTAACTACCCTGTCAGTGCCTGCAAAGGACACAGACTATTATGCTAACAATAACTGGAATGGTGCTATTGATTATAAAGAAATTGCAAAGTATGCAGACTATTTAATGATTATGACATATGATGAGCACTGGTTTGGGGGTGACCCGGGACCTGTTGCTTCATATCCGTGGGTTGAAAATGTAATAAAATACGCTGTAACTCAGATGCCATCCAAAAAAATTCTGCTTGGAATCGGGGCATATGGTTATGATTGGGCGTATACAGGCTCAAGAGCTATAGCTGTTAAAAATATTAACAGTCTAGCTGTAGATACAGGGGCTGTACCACAATGGGACAGTATTCAAATGTCAAAGTATTTCAATTATGTAAAAAACGGTACTCAACATCAAGTGTGGTACGAGGACACTGATGGTATTTTACCAAAATTGGATTTAGTAAGTCGTTATGGTTTGGGAGGAATAGGTATTTGGAAGTTGGGCTATGAAAACAGTGATTTCTGGACATTGATAAATTCCAAATTTCCCAATTAGGATGATTGTTTGTTAATACTTTTGCGGTATTGAATGTAGAACAGGAAGGTTGCAACGAGCCTTAAAATACAAGTAAGAGTCATTGCAAAAAATATTGAACTGTGCTTGTAAATCCATACGCCTATCATAGGTGATATAAAGTTGGATAGATTTATAAAAGTAGCATAAATGGCAATATTCAAGGTTTTATTTTGTTGGGGTACTGTATCCATTAAATTTTCAAACAAAGCAAGCTGAAATGCAGAGAATACCAATCCAACAGAAATACTGCACACAAGAGCCATAAGAAGGGTTTTAGACATAACTAGCAGTAATGGGTTAAGAGCAAGTCCGAAGGCGCCAATTATTATCACAAATTTGGCGCCTTTTTTTTCTATCATTCTGCTCCAAATCATATATGTAAGGACTCCCGCAAGTCCAGTACCTACATTGAGATAACCTATCCAGGCCTCATTTGCATTTAAAAAATTCACTTGATATATAAAAAACAGGGGCCATGCCATCTGCCAGGTTACATGAAAGATGAAGGCTGTTAAAATGAAGCTTTTGAATGGTTTATTATTTCTTATTATTTTAATTGATTCTTTAAGCTGTAATAAAGGTTTAATACGGGTTTTCGGTAATGGTGGGGAGGTATATACTACTCTGGACATAAACCATGCTTGTAACATTGCAAGTATGAATGCGGTAAAAAAGAATATCTGGTATATTGTAATCCTTTGACTGTTATTTCCCGGTATATACGCAAGTATGAAACCAGAAAGCGTCAGTGAAGTCATACCGAAAAGGTTAGAAAATTTACTTCTTCTAGCGTAGGTATTATTTCTCCTATCGGTTGGAATTACATCTGAAAAATATGACTGCCAAAGAATTGTATAAATTGATATGGGTAAATTAATCAATGATACTGTTAAAATGTAGAGATATACGTGTTTCCCTCCTGTGTAAGGAGTAAGAGCTGCAAGAGGATACATTATTCCTGCAGAAAGTATGAACATTATAATCATTTTTTTCTTGTTGGAATATTTTTGCGAAATCAGGGCTCCGGGTATTACTGCAAGTACTCCTATGAGCGCGGGGAGGGAACTTAACAGACCTATTTCATAATCACCTGCGCCTAAACGTTTTCCGAACATGGAAAAAAACGGGTTGGCTATGTTTTGAATTACTATAATCATTATCCCTTCAAAAATAAACATAAGACTGTTTCGGTTATTATGTAACTTTATATTGGCAGGTTTTTGCATTAATTTTAACAATTATTTTTCCCCTGATTATATATGTTAACATAATTGGAACTTATTTAAAAGTAATCGCCATTGACAGTTACTTACAACATAAATTAGAATAAAACTATAAATTTTTAATGGAGTAAATATGAGAATATGAGAAAAACAAATGTAGGTGGTCAAGCATTAATTGAAGGCATACTCATGATGGGCCCTGATGGTGCAGCAATAGCAGTAAGAAAATCGGATGGTGAAATTGTAATAGATAACAGACCTCTGCCGCCCAGATTAAAAATTAGTAAAGTGCCTGTACTAAGAGGAATTGTATCATTCTTTAGACAGATGGTACTTGGTATGAAAGCTTTGATGTACTCTGCTAGCTTCATGGATATTGAATCGGAAGATCAGACGAAACCATCCAAATTTGATAAATTCATGGAGAAGATTTTTGGAGACAAACTAATGGAGGCTGTAACTTATTTTGCAGTCATTATTTCGATAGCTTTCAGTGTAGGGCTTTTCGTACTGCTTCCAAACTTTGTTGCAGGGATTTTGTCGTTTGATACCAAAACCTCAACAGGAGTTTTTCTGTGCAATTTGACAGAAGGCATACTAAGACTTTTAATATTTATAGGTTATATGTATTTTACAACAAAAATGAAAGAAATGAACCGCATATGGGAATATCATGGTGCTGAACATAAAACAATTAACTGCTATTTAAATGAAGAAGAGTTAACAATTGATAATGTTAAAAAGTACTCAACCAAAAACCCAAAGTGTGGTACTTCGTACATTTTCCTTATAATTGTAGTTAGCATAATAGCTTTTTCATTCCTTGGCTGGTATGGGATAATTCTTAACATTGTAGTAAGAATTTTGCTGATTCCATTGGTGGCGGGTGTTTGTATGGAAATATTAAAGTTTGCCGGAAAAAGCGAAGGAAAATTTGCGAAAATTATAAATGTGCCGGGAATGGCATTTCAAAGACTAACTACAAGCGAGCCTGATAATTCACAGATTGAAGTTGCAATTGAAGCATTTAATGCTGCATTGAATTATAAAAAACCAATTGAAGGAAGTGCAGCATAAATAATAAACTAGCATGTTCAGGCTTGGGAAAAGTTAAAAGCGTTGCAGAGGTTTAGCCAGTGTATTTAAAAGTATGAGTTTGCCATTTTGTTAATGGACTTTTCCCACTTTTATAGTATAAATTAAGAACTTCTTGAACGTTTATATATTCTTTGGGGTCACAATTGCTATCAGAAAAAAATGTATATTCAGTTCCGCCTTTTAGCTCTTCATGAGCGTATATTTTTAAGCATTCCAATAGGTCTTGCCTATTCAGGTCAAATGGCACGCAATCAGTACTGGCGGCAACCCCCATATAACTGAAACCCTTTATGGTTTTATATAGTTCTTCAACCCTTTTAGTACCATACTGAAAAGATATATTTAAAAAGACAATACCATTTTTACATAAGTATTCTTTTGCTCCTCTTAATACAACTCTACGGAATTCAAATCCATCATCTCCTTCACTTGAAGGCGGATTAGCCAGTATAAAGTTAATTTTCCCGCGGTTTTCATCAAGTTGGCGCTTATCTTCAATGGCATACGGAACATATGAGTCTGAAAGCATAAAACATACCTTGCCATTAACACCATTAATAGCAGCGTTTTTTCTTGCAATATCAATATTGTTGTTGGAAATTTCCAATCCATAAACTTTACTCACTGATTCTATTTTCGCAGCAAGTATAGCCAAACATCCTACACCGCTACCCCAATCAAATCCAGTACCGTGAATTAAATCCTGGTTATTTGTAATAGCATCTATCAGAATATGGCTTGCCGGTGTTAATGCAAATGTTCCTTTTGGGTGGTAGAACGTTAATTCACCTAGTCCTTTGGTTGAGTCTTTATTTAAAATAGTTATTTCTTCACCTGTGTTTATTTCTCGTATCATAATGGATTCCTCCGTTAGGTCACTGTTTTTTATTATGTCTCTAATACTGTCTAATTTCTGGTTAATAAACTTGATGACAACAAACGTAATTGTCCCTAATAATATTGTATCATTTTAATTTCCAGTGTAAACCAACTTCCTTTTATCTATGTCAATCCATAAGAAATATGTCCCAAACATACGTTTGCTAAACTTATTGCTTGTGTTATAATTAATAAGGAATTATTCTATCTTTTTAGATTAATTGGAGGTTATAATGCCGGAATTTAAAATACAATCAAATTACAGTCCTTGCGGCGACCAGCCGGAGGCAATAGATAATCTTGTAAAGGGAATAAACAGAGGTTATAAGCATCAGGCCTTGATGGGTGTTACCGGTTCAGGCAAGACCTTTACAATGGCTAATGTTATAGAACGTGTACAGAAACCTACGCTTGTCATGGCTCATAATAAAACACTAGCCGCACAGCTTTGCAGCGAATTTAAGGAGTTCTTTCCAAACAACTGTGTTGAGTACTTCGTGAGCTATTACGACTATTATCAGCCTGAAGCGTACATTCCTTCAACCGATACCTATATCGAAAAGGATTCTTCAATTAATGAGGAAATAGATCGTCTGAGGCATTCTGCAACTGCTGCGCTATTTGAAAGAAGAGATGTTATAATTGTTGCCAGTGTTTCATGTATTTACGGCTTGGGTGATCCTGAAGACTATACCGACCTCATGCTTTCTCTGAGACCGGGAATGCATAAGGACAGAGACGATGTGATAAGAAAGCTTGTAGACATACAATATGAACGTAATGAGATAGAATTCAAGAGGGGCAAGTTCAGAGTAAGAGGGGATGTTCTTGAGATATTTCCCTCAAATACAGCAGATAGAGCAATAAGAGTTGAGTTCTTTGGCGATGAGATAGAAAAGATTACTGAAATAAATTATCTTACGGGTGAAATACTTGGTTCAATGTCTCATGCTGCTATTTTTCCTGCTTCTCACTATGCTACAACAAGAACTAAAATGGAAAGAGCAATTGTAACTATTGAACAGGAGCTTGAAGAGAGGCTGAAGTTGCTTAAGAGCCAGGGTAAACTGCTTGAGGCTCAGAGGCTTGAGCAGAGAACGCGTTATGACCTTGAAATGATGACGGAGGTGGGATTCTGTCAGGGTATTGAGAATTATTCTAGGCATATAAGCGGAAGGGAACCTGGTAGCTCACCTTTTACACTTATTGATTACTTCCCGGATGATTACTTGATGATAATAGATGAATCGCATGTTACCGTATCACAAACAGGTGCAATGTACAATGGGGACAGAGCAAGGAAGGAATCACTGGTAGAGTTTGGTTTCAGGCTTCCATCGGCATTTGACAACAGGCCTCTTAACTTTAAAGAGTTTGAGGACAGGATGAACCAGGTCATATATGTAAGCGCAACACCTGCAGAATATGAAAGAAAACATTCGTCACAGATAGTAGAGCAGATAATAAGGCCTACAGGACTTATCGATCCTGAAATAATTGTAAGGCCGGTAAAGAATCAGATAGATGACCTTATTGGTGAAATAACCGCAAGGGTAGAGAAACAGCAGAGGGTTTTGGTTACAACTCTTACAAAGAAAATGTCTGAAGACCTGACTGATTACCTTAAGGAATTGGATTTTAAGGTAAAATACCTACATTCTGATATTGATACTCTTGAAAGAATGGAGATAATCAGAGACTTAAGACTTGGTGTTTTTGATGTGCTTGTAGGTATTAACCTGCTAAGGGAAGGACTTGACCTTCCTGAAGTGTCACTTGTAGCCATACTGGATGCAGATAAGGAAGGTTTCCTCCGATCCGAGACATCCCTTATTCAGACTATAGGTCGTGCTGCAAGAAACTCAGAGGGTAAGGTAATAATGTATGCAGATAAAATTACCGATTCAATGAGAAAAGCAATAAGTGAAACCAACAGAAGACGAAGTATCCAGATGGATTACAACCAGAAGCACGGTATTACACCTAAAACTATTGAAAAAGGTATAAGGGATGTTATTGAAATCACCAAGGTGGCTGAAGATGATGTCAAGTATCATGTGAATAAAGATGAAAACTTTATGACTCCAGATGAGGTAAGCAAGCTTATTGACAGGCTTAAAAAGGAAATGAAAACTGCTGCATCAGACCTGCAGTTTGAAAGAGCGGCAGAATTAAGAGACAAGATTGAAGAATTAAAGGGCAGATTAAAATAATTACCAATAAACTTTTAAAACGGAATGTTTCAAGGAATAAAAAAAGCTGCATATGTATGCAGCTTTTTTATTAACCTTATATCCCTTTAAAATGTAGCAGCTTAAGTATTTCTCTCTTATAGTGTATGAACTCATCGGAGATTAAATAATCTGAAGCTCTAGGCTTTTTTGAACTAATTTTGATTTCTTCCATTATTCTTCCCGGAACCCCGGACATGATATATATTCTGTCTGAAAGCAATATCGCTTCATCAATATCATGCGTTATAAATATTGTGGGAAGCGCTATTTCGGACATTACTTCCATGTACCAGTTGTGCATTGATGTTTTGGTTATTGCATCAAGGGCACTGAAGGGTTCATCAAGCAGAGCTGCGTCACCACTGAACAGGTAAGTCCTGAGTAAGGCGGCACGCTGTCGCATACCTCCTGAAAGCTGTGACGGGTACTTGTTCTCAGTTCCCATAAGTCCGAATTTATTAAAATAACTTTGTGCCTCCATACGTGCATCTTCACTTTTTTTGCCCTTGATTACCAATGGCAGCGAAACATTATCAATAATGCTTTTATAGGGAAGAAGCAAGTCTTTTTGTTGCATATAGCTTATTCTTCCGGGCTTTCCTGTTATATCTTCACCTTTAAGAAATACTCTGCCTTCCTCAGGTAACAGCAGCCCTGACATTACATGAAAGAGAGTACTTTTTCCGATTCCGCTGACGCCAAGAAGGCAGACCAGTTCGTTTTCATCCAGGTGAATGGAAACATCTTCAATAATATTTGAATTGTCATATTTTTTTGTAATGTTGTTAGCTAATAATATAGTCATTTTATTCCAACTTTTAAAATATTATTTTTCGGGCAGATAGTCGTTTGTAAAGCCCTGACCTGGAGCAATCTTCTTTGTTAAAACCTTGTTGTCATACAACCATGTATAGAATGCATCCCATCTTTTCTGGTCAATTTTACCCCATTGCTTAACTTCTGCTTTGTATTGGTCTTTAAGATACATCTGCCCTTTTAATGCAAGATCCTTGTTAGTCTCAGGAACACTTTTTACAAGTACATTGACAGCATCTTCAGGATTGCTGATTGCATATTCATAGCCTTTTGCAGTTGCCTTAAGGAATTTCTTCGCTATTTCAGGATTGTCTTTTAAGAAACTATTGCTTGAAGCAAGTACAGGTGTATAGAAATCAAGAGTCGGGTTAATGTCTTTGAAAAGGAAGAAGTTTGTCTTAAGACCCGCTTGTTCGCAAGCTATGCCTTCCTGTGCGTAGTATACCCAGATGGCATCAATATTGGTTTTCAAAGCCGACACAGTATCCTCAACGGTGCTTGGAATCATTTTAACCTTGGAATAATCTCCACCATCAACAGTTATTACATTCTTCAATATAGCCTTTTCAACTGGGGCGTCCCAGGTTGCATAACGCATGTTTTCCATATGTTTTGGACTTGTAATACCTTTTTCTTTTAAAGAAATAATACCTGAAGTATTATGTTGGATGAGAGCTGCAACAGCTGTTACATCCAATGGTTTGTCGGCAGTTATTGCTGTAGCTATTTCTTCCTGAAAGCTTATTGCAAACTGTGCCTTACCGGACGCAAGCAATGGAACTGCTCCACCCTCAGGAGGCTGCTGAATATCTACATCGAGACCTTCATCCTTGAAATAACCTTTTTCCTTTGCAACATAAAGTCCTGTGTGGTTGGTATTTGGAGTCCAGTCAAGAACTACCGTTACCTTTTGAAGCTTGTCGGCTGACTTTTCAGAATTATTATCCTTAGAACAGCCTGTTAAAAATGAAAAGCATATTATAAAGCCTAAAGTTAAAGCTAAAATTCTTTTTTTCACTTTACATTCCTCCATTATTTATTAAAAACTTTTTCATATTTTTTCCATGGCATTGTCCATTTTTCAATTAAACTAACAAACCACATAAGAAATAAACTAACTAATACTATTAATAAAATAGCTGCAAACATTTTATCAAAATTAAAATTTTTTTTAACTCGGGTCATATATACCCCTAAACCATCATTACCCCCAAGCCATTCTGCTATAACAGCCCCTACTATTGAATATGAAACTGAAATTTTGAGTCCTGAAAAAAAACCATTAAGTGAGTATGGCCACTTAATATGTCTAAAAACATCAATTTTGCTTGCACCCATTGCTTTTAATAAGTTTATTGCATCAACATCAGCGCTTTTAAATCCATTTAATAGACCAATTGAGATTGGAAAAAAGCAAACAATTAATACAAGCAGAATTTTGGGAGCGGGGCCGTAACCCATCCACAATACTAATAATGGCGCTATGGCTATAACGGGTATTGTTTGCGAAATAATTAAAAGGGGGTATGTGGCCTTATGAATAAAATTGGAACTATCCATTAACAGAGCAACTAAGAAAGCTAGTATAATGCCAAGAAATAGACCTAAAAGTCCCTCGCTGAATGTTATAACAGCATGGTGTGAGATATTTCCAAAATCATTAATTAAAGCTTTAACTACATCAACTGGTGATGGCAACATGTTTGAAGGTACAACTTCAAATGACGATAGAAGCTGCCACAACAATATCAATAGTATAAGAAAAATACCCGCATACATCTTATCCTTTATGGTGTTTAGTAACTTTCTTGTCAATTGTTAAGACACCGTCCTTTGGACTGTAGGAAATTTTTACATATGACATGACACTTGATGCACCTGCTTTAATACAAATGAGCTGGCATTGTTTAACTATCTCCATGAGCTGGTCATAGTCACCTTCTATTGTTGTTTCGAAAGGACCAACATATGTATTGAGCCCGCTGCTCTTAATATAAGCAATTACTTCATCTACCACTCTTATAACTTCTTCTTCTCCTTCAACATGGGGGAGAACCTGAATTGCTACACTGGCATTGAACATTAATATCACCTCTTCAAAATTATTGATTAAATGTTAAATAGTCTGTTTTTACGTGTTTTCTAGAAAAACAGCAAAAACAAAAGCTGCACATAATTCAGCGCAGCCTATAATTTCGGTTTTTTCCTACGCCGGCATTATCCGGATCAGGTGTAAGGGTACGGAACATCGGTAGGCGTTCCATCTCAGCCGGACTCATCCAGCCCCCCTGTATATTCAATTATATGTATTATAATCAATAAACGGCAAAAGAGCAACAGGTGGAGAAAAATTTTTCGGTGATTTAAATGTATACTTGTATGAAGTGTTCCATTGGATGTATTCGTAAGTGTATCTTATGTTGAATATTGTGGAAGTGTTTAGTATATTAAATATCAAGATATGCAAAACAATTCTACTGTGTTGTAAGACTTGCAAAATATTTATAAAAATCTGGAATTATATCTTCCGGATTTAATAATTTGTAAAAATTTTTAATTCTTTTGAACTTTTGATTACAAAGACTACACTTAATATATATGGTGCACCAAGGAAGGAGGATTGATATGGTAGACTCTGATTTAATAAGACGATGCCAGTCAGGTGATGAAGAGGCATTTGACTCTTTGTACAGGGCGGTTTACAAAAAAGCTTTATGGACAGCTTACCTGATAAGCGGAAACAATGATAAGGCGGAGGACGCCATTCAGGAAACCTTTTATGAATGTTTTCGTGATATAAATAAGCTGCAAAAGACTGAATTGTTTCAAGCGTGGTTCAACCGGATACTGGTCAGAAAATGCTGGAAGCTCGGAAAACAGAAGTTCCCGATGGAAAGCCTGGACGAAGATAATAAAAGAGAGTTGAAGGATAATATCGACGTGCTTGAGGAAGTCGAAAAAAGTTTATTAAGTATCCAGGTAAAAAAAGTGATTGATAATTTAAGTACTCCATTAAGAACAACAATAATACTGTTCTACTATAACGAATTATCAATCAAGGAAATTTCAAAAGCTATGGATTGCTTCCAGGGTACAGTTAAATCTCGGTTATTTTATGCAAAAAAGATATTACTTAAAGAACTTGGAAAAGAGTTTCATGAGACTCAAATACCAAAAAGAAGTAATTCGAAAGAGGGGATTGTTTATGAATAAGAATTCATTTCTGGATAACCAGATAAAAACTGCTTTGGTTAAGGGAGAGGATAAAATACTTATGAACTACGATCCCCTGGTAAAAGCAAAGCAAAGACTGAAAAATGAAAGTATTATAGATGGGAGGATTAGCATAATGAGTTTGTTTCATAAAAAGGGATTGAAGGTTTCCCTAACATTTATCCTAGCGGCTATTATGTTGTGCGGGGCAATGGTAGTAGGCGCAAAGTCGTCTTTTAAAACAGATAAGATTGACTATCCGTTTGAAGATGATCAACAGGTTATAGGAAAATGGGAGGCTATAGACTTCGTAAACACCGTTAATGCCTTTGATACTAATAAAAAGACCTGGGCTAGTAAGTTGTATCTCAAGCAGCTTGTTTTTATAAAGGAAGGAAAAGTGCTGTCTTCGGTTTATGAAGGAAATGAACAACTTGTTCCCTCTGATACATGGACGAAGGGTATGGTTATTGATTCATATCAAAAAACAGCCAGTAAATATGAAATAAAGAACATAAACGGGTCCGATTATATGTTTTATGAATGGAAAACCGGGGATTATATCCTTAATGGAGTGCAGCCGAGTCTATATGTTTTAAAGAGAGTTGATAATAATGATTATTCAAGTTATACCCCCAATGTAAAGACAGATAAGATTGATTATCCATTTGCAGACGATCCACAGGTAATCGGGAAATGGAAAAGTGTTGATTTGGTTAAAGCTATAGACAAATTTAACCCTGAAAATCGGGAGTTTAAATTTGAACTCCCTTTGACAGGACTTAACTTTGGAGCAGATGGAGTATCATCTGAAAGTTTTGCAGATGGTACGCAACCCAGGCCTATTTCATGGACTAAAGGACTGGTGCTTAACCAAAAGACACTAACTGCAAGTGCATATACGATTAAAGAGATTAACGGATCCACATATATGTTCTTTGAATGGAAGAGCGGAGATTATACGAAGAGGGGAATGCAGCCTTACTATTATGTCTTGAAAAAAGAGAAATAAATCTAAACTATTGACTTAAAAATTCGCTTAGGGCGAATTTGAAATAAAATTTCAGGCAGCTATTTTAGCTGCCTTTTATTTTTAAATTTTACTCGAACAGATGTTTGCTTTTTGAAAACTATCTGGTATAATGTATTATGGAATTGGGGAGACTCCCCAAAAGTCAAGAAGAATTACCAAATAGCATAAAGACAGGTGTATACAATGAAAAAAGATAATATTTTTATTAAAGGTGCGCGTGAACATAACTTAAAAAATGTAGATATAGAAATCCCTAGAGACAAATTTGTTGTTATAACAGGTTTAAGTGGATCAGGAAAATCATCGCTGGCTTTTGATACAATTTATGCCGAAGGACAGCGCCGTTATGTCGAATCTCTTTCTTCATATGCCAGACAATTCCTTGGCCAGATGGAAAAACCAGATGTTGATTATATAGAGGGTCTATCACCCGCAATATCAATAGATCAGAAAACAACCAGCAGAAATCCAAGGTCTACTGTTGGAACGGTTACCGAAATATACGATTACATGCGTTTGCTGTATGCCCGTATAGGTATTCCTCACTGCCATATCTGCGGTAAAGAAATTTCACAGCAGACTGTAGACCAGATGGTGGATCAGATTGTCAGCCTCCCAGAAGGAACCCGTATTCAACTTCTTGCTCCTGTAGTAAGAGGCAGGAAGGGTGAGTTCCATAAGCTTATTGAAGATGCAAGAAAAAGCGGTTATGTAAGACTTCGCGTCGATGGTGAAATGCGGGATGTAAATGACAGTATTGAACTTGATAAAAACAAGAAGCATTCTATTGATATAGTTGTGGACAGGCTTATTGTAAGGCCAGACATTCACAAACGTCTTGCAGATTCTATTGAGACAGTATTGCACCTAAGCAGCGGAATACTTGTTGTAGATGTAGTCGACAAACAAGAAATCATGTTCAGCCAGAATTTTGCATGCAGTGACTGTGGTATAAGTATTGAAGAACTTACACCAAGAATGTTTTCTTTTAATAACCCTTTTGGGGCATGTCCTACCTGCAGCGGCTTGGGAACACTTTTAAAAATCGACCCGGACATTGTTATACCTGACCGTTCAAAGTCCCTTGCTGACGGTGCAATAAAGGTTGGAGGCTGGAATTTTGAAAATGAAGACAGCTATTCCAGAATGTTTCTGAATGCACTTTCAAAACATTACAAATTTAAACTTGACACACCAATAGAAAAACTTCCTCCACATATACTTGATATTATACTTTATGGTACCAAGGGTGAAAAAATAAAGATTCAGTATGAGCGCGAATATGGTAGCGGCACTTATATGGCTGTATTTGAAGGTGTAATTAACAGCATGGAACGCCGCTATAAGGAAACACAATCAGAAAGCGCAAAACAATATTACGAAGAATTTATGAGCAGCAATTCATGTCCTGATTGTAATGGTGCAAGATTGAAAAAAGAAAGTCTTGCTGTAACCGTAGGTAATAAAAATATTAATGAGATTTCCATAATGCCTGTTTCAGAAATAAAGTGCTTTTTTGATAATCTTGAGCTTTCAGAGAGGCACAAGCTGATAGCTCATCAAATTTTGAAGGAAATAAATGCGAGAGTTGGTTTCCTGGTTGATGTAGGGTTGGATTATCTAACACTTTCACGGTCCGCAGGAACACTTTCTGGTGGTGAGGCGCAAAGGATAAGGCTTGCTACCCAAATAGGGTCTGGTCTTATGGGAGTATTGTATATACTGGATGAGCCCAGTATCGGTCTTCATCAAAAGGATAATGAGAGACTTCTGAAAACCTTGCATAGGTTAAAAGACCTTGGCAATACCCTTGTAGTTGTTGAACACGATGAAGATACAATGTTCGCAGCCGATCATATTATAGACATGGGTCCTGGACCTGGAATACACGGTGGTTATGTAGTTGCCCAGGGTACAGTTGATGAAATAATGAAATCAGAAAACTCAATTACCGGACAGTATTTGAGTGGAAGAAAAACAATTGAAATCCCTCAGAAAAGAAGAAAACCGAATGGTAAATGGATTGAAGTTATTGGTGCAAAAGAAAACAACCTTAAAGACATAAGTGCGAAATTTCCGCTTGGAGTTTTAACTACTGTTACAGGTGTTTCTGGATCTGGAAAGAGTTCACTTGTAAATGAAATACTTTTTAAAAAGCTTTCTTCAGAGCTTAACAGATCCAAGGCGAGAGCAGGTCAGCATGAATACATTAAAGGTCTTGAACATCTTGATAAGGTAATTGACATAGACCAGTCTCCCATAGGGCGTACACCAAGATCGAACCCAGCAACCTATGCCGGTGTTTTTGATCTTATAAGAGAGGTTTTTGCTTCAACGACAGAAGCAAAGATGCGTGGATACAAAAGTGGAAGATTTAGTTTCAATGTTAAGGGCGGACGCTGTGAAGCTTGTTCGGGTGATGGAATTATAAAAATTGAAATGCACTTTTTGCCTGATGTCTATGTTCCATGTGAAGTATGCAAGGGTAAAAGATATAACAGGGAAACCCTTGAAGTAAAGTATAAAGGAAAAAGTATTGCTGAAGTTCTTGATATGACAGTCGAGGATGCTCTGGAATTTTTCAAGAACATACCAAGAATTCAAAGAAAGCTTCAAACGCTTTATGACGTAGGCCTTGGATACGTAAAGGTTGGTCAGCCATCCACTACTTTGTCCGGTGGTGAAGCTCAGAGGGTAAAGCTAGCAACAGAGTTATCAAAAAGAAGTACAGGAAGCACTATGTATATCCTTGATGAACCCACAACAGGCTTACATGTTGCAGATGTCCACAGGCTCATTGATATACTTCAGAGGTTGGTTGATGCAGGTAATACGGTAGTGGTAATTGAGCACAACCTTGATGTGATAAAAACTTCTGATTATATAATTGACCTTGGACCTGATGGTGGTGTAAGGGGAGGATATATTATTGCAACAGGTACCCCTGAACAGGTTGCAAATAACTCTGGTTCATATACAGGACAATTTCTTCAAAAAATTCTAAAAAAATAAATGAATAAGGGGGCACCCCCCCTTTTTTGTTTTCATGGAAAAGTATTCAAATTGACATAACACTCTTTTTTTAATAATATTAAATCTGGCTATATATCTTTTTTGACTTATTTCAACAATCTTCGGAGGATACACACTAATGCCTGTAAAAGAGTTTTCAAAAAACAACCACTTATCTGACACAAGGAAAACTCTTAAATGGAATTATTTCTGTAACACTCTCGATGGGTCATTGTATGCTCTGGGAATGGGTATGGTACCTTTAAATACCGTTATCCTGTTTTTTATTTCAGGTTTTGTTGAACAAAAATGGCTGATAGGCTTTATATCTTTTCTTAATGTATTCCTGACCTACAGTCCCCAAATTTTATTGTCCAAAAAAATTGAAAAGCTTAAGCTGCACAAACCGTTTCTCATTTTTGTTGCATTTTTTATTAGACTCCTTTGGCTGATACTCGGGCTTGATGTAATTCTTTTTGCAAAGTCCGATCCTGTACTTTTTGTAATTCTTTTTTACATTATATATTCTTTAATTGGTCTGGCTTCAGCATTTTCCAACATTGCATGGTTCAATTTTATTGTTAAGATAATACCCGCGGAAGTTAGAGGTAAGTTCCTTGGAATAAGGTCAAGCATTGCGGGCATTTTTGAATCAACAGGTTCACTACTGCTTGGACTTATACTGAAGATTTGTCCATATCCATTGAATTATGGAGTTTTATTCATTGTTGTTTCAGCTATAACATTTATGTCTCTATGGGTATTAAGTCTTTCAAGGGAAACCGAGTCACCTGAAAGGCCAGCTGACATTTTGCAGCAGCAGGAAGGGTATATAAGCAGATCTAAACGTATATTGAAAGAAGATGTAAATTTCACAATATATATAATTACAATAATTCTTATTATGGGTTTGGGAAAAATGGCATTTGCCTTTCAAATAATATTTGCCAAGGAAAAGCTTGGTATCACTATCGAGCAGTTATCGTACTCTACTTTTATTCTTCTTGCATGTCAAACTATAGGCTATCTACTATGGGGCATTTTAGGTGATAGGAACGGTTTTAAAATCACACTTGAAATTTCGACAATAATATTTATACCTTCAATAATTTTTACTTATCTGATGAGCAGTGTTGCCGTGTTTTATATTTCAATGGCTCTTTTCGGACTTGCCCAGAGTGCAAGGAATTTCAATGAAAGCAACCTTGCAATAAACCTATGCAGGAAAGAAGAAAACCAACCTCTATATATTGGTTTGCGAAACCTTATTACTGGTCCTTTTTTCGCACTAACTCCCGTCCTTGCAGGTTTCATATATGATTTTCTTGGTTATGACCTTCTTTTTATTCTTTCCGTTATTTTCATGGCAGTCGGTTTTTACATTATGCGTGTATATGTTAAAGAGTACAAGTAAAAAATTCCAATGTTAAGTTTGTGTTAACTGCAAGTAAAATGTGGGTTAACATGTATTGTATTGAAATTAACATTAATATATAATCAGAAATGCGGACAACCTGCATTAAAATGTACCCGTTGTAATAATTCAAATTGTTATAGGGAATAATAGTTTTTTAACAATATTTTGCTTATAAAAAAGGAAAGAAGGATGTCATAATGTTCAGAATTACACCTAAAGAAGAGATATTTTTCGACTTGTTTGTTGAAACAGCAAAAAATACCTGTAGGTCAGCAGAGATGCTTGAAGACTTAATGGTAAACTACGTAAGTGTAAATGATAAAATAAAACAAATAGAAGAAATTGAACACGAATGTGACCAGAATGTTCACAACATTTTAAAGCAGTTAAACAAATCTTTTATCACTCCAATAGACAGAGAAGATATTCATGCAATTGCCAAGGAAATGGATAATATTACAGACGCAATCGAATCTACAGCTCACCGTTTCAGAATGTTTAACGTAAGTTCAATAAGGGAAGATGCAAAAAAGGTCGCAAACCTCATTGTACAGTGTACAAAAGAATTAACAGGTGTTATGGAAGAAATGAAAAACATGAAAACCAGCACCGAGTTGGAAAAGAAAATAATAGAAGTGAACAGAATTGAAAATGTTGGTGATGAAATATACAGAGATGCAATTGCTCAGTTGTTTGTGGCTGAAAAGGATGCAATTGAGGTTGTAAAATGGAAGGAAATTTACGAATACCTTGAAAATACCCTGGATGCGTGCGAGGATGTTGCTAATTTGGTTGAAGGGGTTGTTATGAAGCATGCTTAGTATATCAATTATTCTTGTAATTGTTGTCGCACTCAGTTTTGATTTTATAAATGGATTTCATGATACTGCAAACTCTATTGCCACAAGTGTTTCAACAAGAGTATTGACACCCAGGGCAGCAATAATCATGGCTGCAGGCCTAAACTTCCTTGGCGCTTTGACAAGCAGCAAGGTTGCTTCCACAATATCAAAAGGCCTTGTACATGGTACACTAGAACAATATGTAATAATTGCAGCTTTGCTTGCAGCAATTATATGGGACTTGATAACATGGTATTTTGGAATACCCAGCAGTTCTTCACATGCTTTAATAGGAGGACTTGTTGGCGCATCCATAGTATATGCATCAAGTTTTGACAAGGTCGTTTGGGGTGCTGTAATTAATAAGATAGTAATTCCTCTTTTTACATCTCCGATGATAGGTATCGTGTTAGGTTATTTCGTAATGAAAGGTTTGTATAAGCTGCTAAAAAAGGCTACGCCAGCTTTTGTTAATAAATATTTTTCCAAATTACAAATACTATCTGCAGCATTCATGTCTTATACCCATGGAAACAATGATGCTCAAAAATCTATGGGAATAATTACTCTTGCTCTAATAAGCGGGGGAGTAATAAACAAGGATTCAGGGGTTCCAATAGAGGTAATGCTTGCCTGCGCAGCAGCAATGGCTCTTGGAACTTCCATAGGTGGTTGGAAGATAATTAAGACCGTAGGTGTAAATATGATAAAACTACAGCCCATTAACGGCTTTGCAGCTGAAACGAGTGCTGCAATTGTTATAGAAGGAATGACCCAGCTTGGAGCACCGGTAAGTACAACACATGTTATATCTTCTGCAATTATGGGTGTTGGAGCTTCAAAGAGGATATCTGCTGTTCGCTGGGCGCTTGCAAGAAGTATTGTTGGAGCTTGGGTACTTACTATTCCGATATCAATGCTTTTAGGTGCACTTATTACTTTGGCCTTCAAAGCTTTTGGTGCATAAGCCAAGCAAAAATTATTGAAAATATTATAAAATATCTGTCTTGCGGTAGAGAAATATAGTAATATATACTGCGGGGCAGTTATTTTTATTTATAATAAGTTAAATCTGTTTATTTATATAAAAAGTAGAGTTTAAGGCAAGACAACGGTTAGACCGCATTTGTTTTCTGTGGTATACTTGATTTATGTATAAAACCCTGCATATTTAAGTAAACAATTGTATAAGGACTATTAGAGCCGTTTTTTTTTATATAAATGTTTTTGAAATAGAGAATGACAACTTGTAATGTAGATTGGAGTGATAATATATGATGATGTGTTCTATTTGTAAAGAAAATTTAGCTGTTGTTTTTATAACTAAAATAGAGAATAATAAGCAGGTTCAGGAAGGCCTTTGCCTTGCATGTGCACGTAAACAGGGAATAGAGCCTATAAATCAGCTGTTGGATCAAACGGGGATATCTGATGATGAAATAGATAATATAAACAAACAGGTAAGCGATATGTTTGAAAATATGGATCTAAGCAATGCCAATAACTCGCTTGCCACACAAAATACACCTAACCAGGAGAATCCCTTTTTTAGTTTTATAAACAAGGCTTTTTCTAAAAACGAAGAACCTAAGGAGCTTTCAAAGGAACAGCCATCCGAACAGCATGACGAAAAAGAAGGCAAGAACAGTACTAAAACCAAGACACAGGATAAGAAAACGGCTAAAAAGAAAAAATATCTTGATATATATGGTATCAATTTAACAGAGCAGGCAAAGGAAGCCAAATTGGACAGGGTTATAGGCAGAAACAGGGAAATAGACCGTGTAATACAGATCCTTAACAGGAGAACAAAGAACAACCCTGTTCTGATAGGTGAGCCTGGTGTTGGTAAAACTGCTATAGCTGAAGGTCTTGCTGTAAGGATTGTGGAAAGGCAGGTTCCTGCAAAGCTTTTTAATGCAGAAGTTTATCTACTTGACCTTACAGGTATTGTTGCAGGTACCCAGTTCAGGGGACAGTTTGAAAGCAGGATGAAGGGAATTATTGAAGAGGTTAAAGCGCTTGGTAATATAATTCTTGTTATTGATGAGCTTCATAATATTATGGGCGCCGGAGAAGCGGAAGGTGCCATGAATGCTGCAAACATACTTAAACCTGCACTTTCAAGAGGTGAAATTCAGGTTATCGGTGCGACAACCCTTAATGAGTACAGAAAACACATTGAAAAGGATACTGCTCTTGAAAGAAGATTCCAGCCCGTTTTGGTTGAAGAGCCTTCTATTGAGGATACAATTGAAATTCTAAGAGGGATTAAGCTTTATTATGAAATCTATCACAGGGTAAGGATATCCGATGAAGTTGTAAGAGCTGCCGTCATCCTCTCAGAAAGGTATATCAATGACAGGTTCCTTCCTGACAAGGCAATTGATGTAATAGATGAGGCAGGTTCGAGAGCAAACCTGAAAAATGTAGGCCTTGTTGAACTTGAAAGCTTAAAGGATGAATTAAAAAGGGTTCAGGAAGAAAAGGAAACAGCTATATCTGCTGATTCCATAGAGGATTACCAGAAAGCTGCGGAGCTTAAAGTCAGGGAATGCAAATTGACACAGCAAGTAAAGGATATAGAGGATATTAATAAGGACGTTGAAATAACAATAGAGGATTTGGCGTATGTAATAGAATCCTGGACCAAGATTCCGGTACAAAGGCTTACTGAGCTGGAAACAGAAAAGCTTCTTAACCTTGAGGAAAGGCTCCACAAGAGGGTAATAGGCCAGGATGAGGCTGTAAACAGCATATCAAAAGCTATCAGAAGAAACAGGGCAGGATTCAGAAAGAAGAGAAGACCAGCTTCCTTCATATTTATTGGCCCTACTGGAGTTGGTAAGACAGAACTGGTTAAAGCCCTTGCATGCGAACTGTTTGAAAGTGAAGAAGCTTTAATAAGGCTTGATATGTCTGAGTACATGGAAAAGCATACAGTATCAAAGCTTATAGGCTCACCTCCAGGATATATAGGTTATGATGACGGGGGACAGCTTACTGAGAAGATAAGAAGAAAGCCGTATTCGGTTATTTTGCTGGATGAAATAGAGAAAGCACATCCAGATGTATTTAATATGCTTTTACAAATACTTGAAGATGGTAGACTGACAGACAGCCATGGTAGAACAGTAAGCTTTGAAAATACGGTTCTGGTTATGACTTCAAATGCCGGAACAAGTCTAAAGTCAAATGGAATAGGCTTTGGAAATGAAGGCTATGGTGCATTGAGGAACAGGGTTACAGAGGTATTGAAACAGACTTTCAGACCGGAATTCCTCAACAGAATAGATGAAACCATAATATTCAGCGAATTAAGCAAGGATCAGCTAGTTAAGATAATTGAACTTATGCTTAAGGATGTAACCTCTGAAATGGAGGAAAAGGGTATTAAGGTCAATGTTACCGACAGTGCAAGGCAGTTCATACTTGATAAGGGTTATGACAGCAAATATGGTGCAAGACCTTTCAGAAGGACTATACAGAAATATATCGAGGATGAGCTTGCAGAAGCCTTCCTGAAAGGAAAGTTTGCCGCAGGGAGTCAGGTAACAGTTGATTACAGGGATGAAAAGATTATTATAGACTGTTAATATACAAAAGTGAGAGCTGTATGGAGACATATGGCTCTTTTTATTTTGATTAATTATTCTCTCAAAATTTTGTGAAAAATAACATATTGATTTAACTGGTATTTTATTCTACAATTTAATATGTATATTTTTAACTTGGGGTCATGTTACCAATTAAGAAATATTCTTTACTAATTGTGTAAGTTTATGATTTTCCAAAACGGAAATACAATATTGAAATAAGGAGAATAAAACATGAAATTTGGACATTTTGATGATGGGAAAAAAGAATATGTAATAACCACTCCACAAACTCCGTATCCTTGGATTAATTATCTGGGAACAGAATCGTTTTTTTCACTCATTTCCAATACGGCCGGCGGATACTGCTTTTACAAGGATGCACGTTTGAGAAGAATTACCCGTTATAGATATAATAATGTGCCAGTAGACTTGGGAGGAAGATACTTCTACATAAATGACAATGGAGATTTCTGGTCACCTGGTTGGTCGCCTGTTAAAAAAGATTTGGACAAGTATGAATGCAGGCATGGTCTTGGCTATACAAGAATTACCGGAGAAAGAAATGGTATAAGTACAGAGACTTTATTCTTTGTTCCCATGAATTATAATGGAGAAATACATAAGGTAACTGTTAAAAATACAAGCAAGGGTGATAAGAAGGTTAAACTCTTCTCCTTCATCGAATTCTGCTTATGGAATGCTTACGATGATATGACCAACTTCCAGAGGAACTTCAATACAGGCGAGGTTGAAATTGAAGGTTCTACAATTTATCACAAGACAGAATACAAGGAAAGACGTAACCATTATGCTTTCTATACTGTAAATGAAAAGCTCTCAGGCTATGATACAGACAGAGAAAGCTTCATGGGATTATACAACGGATTTGAAAATCCAAATGCAGTAGTACAGGGTAAATCAAACAACTCTGTAGCAATGGGCTGGTCACCGATTGCATCACACAGCATAGATGTTGAATTGAAAGCCGGAGAAGAAAAATCCTTCGTATTCGTTCTAGGTTATGTTGAAAATGCAGAAGATGATAAGTGGGAAGCACCAGGCAAAATCAATAAGAAAAAAGCTCACGAAATGATTAATTCCTTCAGCACTTCAGAGGCTGCTGACAAGGCGTTTGCAGAACTCAACAAGTACTGGGATTCACTTCTTTCCACATATAAAGTTGATACTTCTGACGAAAAACTCAACCGCATGGTTAATATATGGAACCAGTACCAGTGTATGGTAACCTTCAATATGTCAAGAAGTGCATCATACTTTGAATCAGGTATAGGAAGAGGTATGGGCTTCAGAGATTCCAACCAGGATATCCTTGGTTTTGTTCACCAGATTCCTGAAAGAGCAAGAGAAAGAATACTCGACATTGCAGCAACACAGTTTGAAGATGGTGGTGCATATCACCAGTATCAGCCACTTACAAAGAAAGGTAACTTTGAAATCGGTGGTAACTTCAATGATGACCCGCTGTGGATGATAGCTTCAACTGCAGCTTATATCAAGGAAACAGGAGATTTGGATATACTTAATGAAAGTGTACCATACGACTGTAATCCGGATAACAAAGGCAGCCTGTTCGGACACCTTAAGGCTTCCTTCTATCATGTAGTGAACAATCTCGGACCTCATGGTTTGCCGCTCATTGGAAGAGCAGACTGGAACGACTGTTTGAACCTCAACTGTTTCTCATCACAGCCTGATGAATCCTTCCAGTGTACTACAAGCAAGGACGGGAAGGTTGCTGAATCGGTACTGATAGCAGGAATGTTCGTTGCAATTGGTAAAGACTTTGCAAGAATATGCGACGAAATGGGCTACAAGGACGAAGCTGAAAAAGCAAGAAAACATATTGCCGATATGAGTGCTACCGTTATGAAGTATGGATATGACGGCGAATGGTTCATTCGTGCATACGATGACTTTGGAAACAAAGTAGGAAGCAAGGAATGCGAAGAAGGAAAGATATTTATTGAAAGCCAGGGCTACTGCGTAATGGCAGAAATAGGTGTTGAAGACGGTTCTGCACTTAAGGCTCTTGATTCTGTAAAGAAATATCTTGATACACCTTACGGAATAGTTCTTAACAATCCTGCATATACAAAGTACCGCATTGAGCTTGGAGAAATTTCCACATATCCGGGTGGGTATAAGGAAAACGCAGGTATCTTCTGCCATAACAATCCATGGATAATTGCAGGTGAAACTGTTCTTGGAAGAGGAGACAGGGCATTTGAATATTATTCAAAGATTGCTCCTGCTTATCTTGAAGATATAAGCGAAATTCACAGGATGGAGCCATATGTATACTCTCAGATGATTGCAGGTAAAGATGCGGTAAGACCTGGTGAAGCAAAGAATTCATGGCTTACAGGTACAGCAGCCTGGAACTTTGTAGTAATCAGCCAGAATATACTCGGAATCAAGCCTGATTACAACGGACTCATGATAGATCCTTGTATTCCTTCAAAAATGAAGGGATATAAGATAACCAGAGGTTTCAGGGGAGATGTTTATAACATCGAAATCAAGAATCCTGACGGAGTTTGCAAGGGCATTAAGAGTGTTACTGTAGACGGTAAGACAATAGAAGGAAACATTGTTGTTCCGTTCAAAGACGGTAAAGAACACAATGTAGAAGTTATAATGGGATAAATTGAAGTAATCAACCGGCACTGCGGTTCATGTGGACTGCAGTGCTTTTTTGTTGTTCAAGGTTATTAATTTCGGATTTGTTAAAAACCTTACATGTATTTAATAATCCATAACATTCATTTAATTATTATTTAAAAATCCACTGGTAAAATGAAGACATACTTTAAGAGGAGGTAATTTTAAATTATGAAAAAGAAATCAAATATCAAATTTATATCGGTAGTTGCAGCTTCAGTTTTCAGTATGTCAATTTTACTCAGTGGATGTGGCAGTTCTTCAAGCGAAACATCAAAGGACAGCAGTAGTGCTGCAACAACACCAGCAACTACAGAAGCTGCAAAGACTACAGCCAGTGTTTCAGGTTCAATAACGAGTCTTGGTTCAACAGCTATTCAACAGTTGGTAAAAGAAGCAGCAGATAACTTCATGAGTAAGAATTCAGGCGCAAGCATCCAGGTTCAGGGTGGCGGAAGTGGAACAGGTTTGACACAGGTATCTTCGGGCGGAGCTGATATCGGAAACTCAGATATTTTCGCAGAAGAAAAGCTTCCTGCAGACAAAGCGAAGGAACTTGTTGACCATAAAGTATGTGTAGTAGGTTTCGCAGCAGTAGTAAATCCTGGAGTTAAGGTTGATAACCTTACACAGAAGCAGCTGGTAGATGTATTTACCGGTAAGATAAAGAACTGGAAAGAACTTGGCGGAGATGACCAGGAAATAGTTATAGTAAATAGACCAGCAAGTTCAGGTACAAGAGCAACATTTAAGAAGTATGCATTAAATGGTGCCGATGAAGCTCAGGGTAAGGCTCTTACAGAAGATTCCTCCGGTACGGTTAAGAAGGTTGTAGCTGATACTAAAGGGGCAATATCATATCTGGCACTCTCATACATCGACAATACTGTAAAAGCACTTAAGTATGAAGGTACTGAAGCAAATCCTGAAAACATTGCAGCTGGTAAATACCCGATTTGGTCTTATGAACACATGTACACCAAAGGTGAACCAAAGGATTTGGCAAAAGCATTCCTTGATTACATCATGAGCTCTGACGTCCAGAATACAATAGTAAAGAAACTTAAATTTATACCAATCAGCGATATGAAAACATCGAGATAATTAGTATATAGTAGGGGCCCTTCTCCATAATCATGGGGGAGGGTTTCTCTTTATAATTAATACTGTCATTAGTATTTTTTTGCTATAATGCAGGAACTTTGTATTATATAGAGAATTATTAATAAAAACAAAGGAGTTTGATACGCTTGAGAGATATCCTTAATTCAATTAACTGGAATGGAATTATATCAGTATTATTAGGAGCTGCAATTGCTTTTTTTGCAACTAACTATAGGGAAAGACAAAAAATCAAAAAGGATATTGAAATTAGCACTGCAAACGAAATGCTAAAATTAATAAATGAAATTATAGATAGCATAGAACCTGTTGTCTCTGAAGGCACTATGTTATTGATTTTAGCATCACCTTTAGAGGTTTCATCATTAATAGATTTTAAAAACATTAAAATAGATGACCATAATTATTTAGAATTTCTTATTGAGGTTCATCATCTTGAAGAAAGATATAATAATGTTTTTGAAAAATTAAAAGTAAATTTGGATAAGTTTCAGAATGCATTTTCTGCAAGGATGATTGTTCTTATACAGTATAGTGAAAATGTTAAAGAGATATTTTCATATTTTGATACAGTAGAGAAAGTTAAATTTGAAATGCTATTTAAATTTGAAGATCTTTGTAAGCATATTATTAAAGATAATGATTATTTTGCATGTGAAGATGAATATAACTATTTTAATTCAAAAATGAAAGAAAGTTTATCAAAAATGAAAAGTATATTAAATGACTTAAGTTATAGGTTACAGAACGATTCCTTGAGCAAAATATTTAAACAAAAAATAAAACTTAATAACGAGAAGTGATAGAAATAACAAATAATATAATTGAAGTTCTTCTAGACTTGGTATAGTACGGGTACGGGCCTTTAAATTGTTGCTAAAGCAGTTTTTCTGATTTTAAATTCTTGGTGAGAAACCTATTCGACAGTTCAACAGCTTTCTCCAGATTCCACCTTCCATGACTGGCCCTGGTGAAAGCCTATTGCGGCATGAATAAACAGCTCGCTCTCATGCTGGGACGATGTAACTTCGCTATCCTGCTCATATGCTACTTGAATGGACATCCAAGCCATCCAAGTAGCATTCGGGCTTAGTTTGTAGAAATACCTGCCAGCTCAGCTCCCGATTAGGCACAATATGGGTATTTCTCTGACATAGGCTGCGAAAGGTTTTTAATTTATGAATTCTTGTTATCACCCATTAAAACTACCATTAAGGCGCTTGCTAGATTGTCCTAGAGATTCATTGAAAATTTACCCCAGAATAAAACAATATCGCTAAATTAATTTTTAAAAAAAGTCACTAAATTTTTTACACATTTTTTAAAGCACTCTAAAAGAAAAGTTAAATTACTACAAAGTTCAAAACAACAGCAAATAAATGTAAAAGCATCTATAACGGGAACGTTTTCTTTCCTACTAGAATAATAAATATAAATAAAAACTGCTAAAGACCCATATGAAAATATTTTAAAAAAAGCTAACCAGCCATCACCATTCTTACTTTTAAATATCATATTTATAATTTTAAGAAAGAAATATGCTCCTGAAAGTATTATTCCCACGTTTAGATAATTAAAGTCCAAAGAAAGACTATCCAACATAAATCGCCTCACTTAATGTTTTTAAACTAATAAATCTATACTTATGTAAAAAATCGCAACTATAATATAACACATATGAGGAAAGAATGTTTATTATTTTTGTTTAATAAACCAAAGAGGTGCTCTAGGATATTGACATTTATAGTTATTTATATTATAATAAAAACCGACGGTCGGAATAAAAATTTAAGAGGTGCATGTATGAGAATAGGAATTTTTTATTTTTCTGGCACAGGAAATACTGAGCTGATTGCTAAATTTATCGGAAACGGACTTATAAATAGAGGAAATTCGGTTGAGTACTTCAAAATTGAAGATATTCTTAATAATAACATGGTTATTGATATAAGCCAATATGATATGGTAGGTGTAGGACATCCGGTGCTTGGTTTCGGCGCAACAGGCATTGCAGACAAATTTTCAAAATATATGCCTAATGGTAATAACAAGCCCGCATTTGTTTTTAAGACTGCATCTTCTCACCACTATTTAAACCAAGGAGCATCAAAAACAATTATCAGGAATATGAAGAAGAACGGGTATGATGTCTTTCACAATTCAATAATTGCAATGGCATGCAACTGGTTTTTAAAGTATGAGGATACATTTATAAAACAATTATTCGAGGCAGCAGAGGTTAAGACAGAAAGAATAGCAGAAGAAATTAATAATAAAGAAAAAAGGATATTAAAAATAAATCCTATACTCAGCGGAATATTCAGTGTTGCTTATTATTTGGAGGAACATGTTGGTGCCAAACAATACGCAAAAAATATTAAGGTATCCGATAAATGCACCAAATGTAAAAAGTGTTTGAACAGCTGTCCGAGCAGAAACATCTCTGAAGCAGATGGTAAAATTACTTTCGGAAAGAATTGTGTATGGTGTATGCGCTGCGCATATATTTGTCCTGTAAATGCATTGCAGCCTGGTGCAATGAAAAGCTGCAAACTTGAACCTTTTAACGGCGGGTATTATATTGACAGAGTCCTGAATAACAAGGAAATTGGAAATATATTTGTTACCAAAGAAACAAAGGGATACTACAAGCATTTTATTAAATATTTGTATGGAGATAAGGAATATGTTGAAAGGCTCAGGGGGAAATCTGAGAAACCTTTATAATAACTGTTTTGGGCACTCTAAGGGCATGATGCATATTGAATATAATTCAACTTAAATGTATAATAAAAACCGGTAGATGGTTTAAGTTTTTTTACTGGAGGTTAACTGTGACAAAGTGGGAACCAAAAGAAAAACGTGTAAGTGACATAATCAGTGCTGCAATGGAAGTTTTCCTTGAAAAGGGATATGAGGGCACTTCAATGGAGTCAATTGCTTCCAAGGCAGGGATAAGCAAGGGTGGGCTTTATCACCATTTTAAAAGTAAGGATGAAATTCTTTATTACGCTAATGAAAAACTGACAGAGCCCGTATATGAATTAATTAAAAGGACTTTAAAAAACACTGATGTTATTTTGGGGCTGGAGGAATATATTAAAGATTACCTTTACTACTGGACACAGCACCAAACAGAACTGACTTTCTTCTTCCTGACTATGACTAAAGCACTTTCGTGTCCTGAAACATGGGGATATTTTGATGAATACTGCCAGGGTATGATTGATTTTTTTGAAAAGATTTTTAAAGCAGGGATTGAAACAGGTAAGTTTATAAAACACAATACGAAAGCTCAGGCAGTAATGCTTATGACGGCACTTGACGGAAGCCTTGGTTATTTACCTATGTGCAGCAGTCTTGAAGTTAACAGTATGGTTGATCATTTTGTTGAGGTATTTATAAAACCTATATCGAAGCATTAAGAGGTGGGTTTATGCAAAAGGTATTATTACATTATTTCAGTGGAACAGGCAACTCTCTCTATGCTGCAAATAAGCTTGAACATGAATTGTCCGAGTTAGGCTATGAAATTGTTTTTCAATCTGTTGAAATGCTATAAGTAGTGATATATATGGTTATTCACTACATATTTTCTTTTTCCCTGTTTATGCAACAGCCGTACCCCATATAATGCTAAAGTATATCCGAAACCTACCTGATGGCAAGGGCGTCAAAACTGCCGTTATATGCACAAATGGCAGGGTAAGCACTCATTTCAGGGACGGATATCAGGGGTGGGCGCTGCACCAGGCAAGGCTATACCTTAAAATGAAGAATTATGATGTGTTTTTCTCAGATACTTTGGATTTCCCTCACAATATTACTATAGCTTTTCCTCCAAGAAAAGAAAAATATAATGAGGAAATTGTCAATTGTGCTTTGACAAATATAGCATCGCTTGCTGAACAGATTTCAAAAGGCGAGAAATCCCATCGTGGTATTTTTATACTCAATTTTTTATGGAGCATACCTTTCGGAATTCTTTACTCAGTTATTGGAAGGCGATTGTTTGGTAAGGTTTTTGCTGCTGATTGCAGATGCAATTCCTGTAAGCTCTGTGCCAAACAATGTCCGGCTAAAGCTATCCGGGATTACAATGGTCAATTAAGATGGAAATGGAATTGTGAAGGCTGTCTTAGGTGTATAAACAGCTGCCCGAAACATTCAATTCAAGGTTCGGCATTCAGGGCTTTAGCGATAATTGCAACTGCTTTTCTAATACCCGATTACATTACGAAAAAAATAATACCTGCCTCTTTTTTTAAAGAGCTGGGTCATACTGGCGCTGCATTATTCAATACATTAATTGATCTATTACTATTCATAATTACCTTTATAATAGTTGATTGGATTATTTATCAAGTGTCTAAAGTACCTGTAGCCAGAAAAGTAGTAAGCTGGGGACATACAAGGTTATTTGGGAGATATCATATTAATAGATTAGAACCAAATAAAAAAACTTCTGACAAAGTTTAATAACAATATTTTAAATATAAATAAAAAGCCCATTCTAAGGGCTTTTTTCATAAGCTATAGGAATCTAAATTTATACGATTACACCGGAATCTGAATAATAAACTCAGAACCTTTGCCGGGTTCGCTTACGACCTTTATATCACCGTTGTAAAGATTAACTATGTGCTTTACTATTGAAAGTCCCAGGCCGGTTCCACCCATGCTTCTTGAACGGCCCTTGTCGACTCTGTAGAAACGTTCGAATATTCTTGGAATATCATTTGACAAAATTCCAATACCGGTATCCTTAACAGATATTGTAATCAGATGGCCTTCTCTTGTACCTTTTACAGTAACAGTACCGCCATTTTTGTTATACTTGATACCGTTATCAATAAGATTAATAAGCATTTGCTTAATTCTGTCCTTGTTAACGACAATATTGACATTTTCATTAACTTCATTTATAAGCTGTATGTCTTTTTTTGCTGCAGTACCGTTAAGGATTGAAATAACTTCTTCAACAATAGGCTTTAATTTATAAGCACCAATATTTATGTCCTTCTGCTTTGTTTCTATTTCAGACAACTGTAGTATGTCATTTATAAGTACAAATAGTCTTTCTGCCTCTATATCAATTATCTCAAGGAATTTATCTGATACATCAGGATCGTTTATTGCACCGCCGCGCAGAGTTTCAATAAAACCACGTATTGACGTAAGCGGAGTTTTAAGCTCGTGAGTCACATTTGATACGAAATCAGTTCTAATCTGCTCAAGCTTTTTAATAGCCGTAATATCTTGAATTGAAGCTATCCCGCCAGAATTGGGCATATTGAAATCCTTGGATTTTATAGGGTTTGTGTATACGCGTAGCACCTTGTTTTCAGGTGCGCTGATTATTATATCGTTTACCAGTGAAATGTTCTTTTCCATTGTTTCCTTTAGAAAGCTATTTATCTGATTGTTTCTTATGAGTTCTAAAAGGTTTATACCTATAAGTCCTGGGCCGTTTTCTACATTGAAGAGTTCACAGGCAATTGAATTGATAAGTATTATATGATAATTGTTATCAACTGCCACGATACCACTGGTCATACTGTTTATAATTGATTCTACCTTTATATTCTTATCCATTACATCAGCCATATTTTTTTCAAGCTTGTCGGCCATATGATTAAAGGTCATAGTTAATTGCTTCAATTCATTTTTGGAATCAATATTGATTCTTTTTGAATAATCTCCTGAAGAAATTGTTTTTGAAGCTGAAATAAGCTGGTAAATAGGTTTTGCCAGATTGGATGAAAATTTAAGTGCCAAAAGTATTGTGAGTACTAATCCACAGAGTATTCCTATAAGCGTATAGCAAAGGATTATTGATTTTATGTGATTAATCTGAAGCAGGGGAGTAGAAACCCTTACAATAACGTTTAGAGATTTTATTGGAACGGCAATATAAAGAAAGTCTATATTAAGCGTACTGCTTTTCCTGATATCCTTTCCGACCTTTCCCTGCTTGGCTTCAGTAACTTCCTTGCGGGATAGGTGATTTTCCATGGATTTAAAGTCTGCTTCCGATTCACCCAGAACTTTACCGTTAAAATCAATAAAGGTTATTCGGCTTTCATTTTCTTTAGGATCGCCGGAGGATTCGTCAGATTTGTTAAGCAGTGTTGAATATTTTTGAGCTACCTGATTAAAGTCTATATTAACTGCTTTGGAGGATTCATCTGATATTTGGAACTGAATAAGATTGGCAGTATTGATAACTTTGCTTTCCACTTCGCCACTGTAAACATTTGAAGCAAGCTCAAAAACAAAGAAGCCTGTAATTGAAATGGAAATGACAATTAAAATAATATAATAGTAGAATATTTTCCTTTTCATTCAGTCTTTAGCCTCCGCTCCGGTGCTATTATTTATTATTTCTGTCATTAAACCTGTAGCCTATTCCACGCACTGTTTCAATATATATTGGATTACTGTCGTCTTCTTCGACTTTTTGTCTGAGATACCTGACATGAACGTCTACAGTTCTTGTTTCTCCATAATAATCAAAACCCCATATTTTTTCAAGAAGAAGCTCTCTAGAAAGCACCTTGCCTCTGTTCAATATCAAAAGCTTTAGAAGTTCAAATTCTTTGAGAGTCATCTCAACCAACTCTCCGTTTTTGAAAACTTCTCGCCTTGAATTGTCTATTGTTATTTCACCACTCTTTATTATATCCTGTTCAGTGCTTATTGTAGAACCCATTCTTCTAAACAATGCCTTAATTCTTGCTACAAGTTCCCTGACGCTGAAAGGCTTGGTTATATAGTCATCGGCACCAAGTTCCAACCCCAGCACCTTATCAAATTCTTCTCCTTTGGCAGTCAGCATAATTATGGGGAGGTTTTTAAAACGTACATCCTGTCTAATGAAACGGCAGACTTCAAGTCCATCCATACCAGGAAGCATTAAATCCAATACAAACATGTCGGGTGAGGTGTTTTTCAGTTCGTTAATGAGGCTTTCACCACTTTCAAACGTAACTACCCTGTAACCGTTGGCTTCCAGATTGTATTTTATTAACTGCTGAATATGTGCTTCATCCTCAACTGCATATATCAATTCTTTTGACATACGGACCTCCTATAAACCTTTATGCGGTAAGCTTCTTAGTTTGTGTCCTTTGAAAAAGGATTATCCACTGTATCTTCTCTGCTGTCATGCCTTGAAAGATGCTCGTGTTCGCCGGTAACATTAAATACCACCCATTCACCGATATTTGTTGCGTGATCTGCCATTCTTTCAAGATACTTTGTTATAAACATGAAGTTTATTACCTGCTCTGTTGTATTAGGATCATTTTTAACTATATTTATAAGCTCAAGCACAATCTTTGAAAAAAGTTCATCAACTTCATCATCGCTGTCGCAAACTTCCTGAGCCAGCTTGATATCCTGCCTTACATAAGCGTCAATCGCTTTGTTTACCATCTTCTTAGCCAGTTCCGCCATCTTTGGAATGTCTATTAACGGCTTGATATATTTTTCATTAGCCATTCTTATTGTTATTTCTGCAATATCAGAAGAATGGTCCGCAATTCTCTCCATATCGGTAATTATCTTTAAAGCTGTGCTGATTGTTCGTAGATCCTTTGCGAGCGGCTGCTGTCTTGCAATAAGTAAAAGACATAATTTCTCTATTTTCCGCTCCATGTCATCTATTATATCATCATTTTTAAATATTTTCCTTGCAAGTTCCACATCCTGCTTTTTAAGTGCTTGAATTGTATTTTCTATAGATTCTTCAACAAGACTTGCCATCTTTATCAGTTCAAGATGCAAATCCTGAAGTTCTTCTTCAAAATGATGCCTTGTAACCATATTAAAAGCCTCCTTTAAAATATTAACAACTGGTGTATTATTTGTTCATTATAAACTATTAACCAAATCTTCCTGTAATGTAGTCTTCCGTCTTTTTATTTGAAGGTTTGCTAAAAATCTTTTCAGTTGAATCATACTCTATTATTTCACCATGGAGGAAGAAAGCTGTTTTATCTGAAATACGGCCTGCCTGCTGCATGTTGTGTGTTACAATCACTATAGTGTATTTTTCTTTCAAATCATCAACCAGGTCTTCGATTTTCAGTGTTGATATAGGATCGAGTGCAGAAGTTGGTTCATCCATAAGAACTACCTCTGGTTCTACTGCAAGCACCCTCGCAATACAAAGTCTCTGCTGCTGTCCGCCTGAAAGTCCCATTGCACTTTGCTTTAACCTGTCTTTTACTTCATCCCAAAGAACTGCATTTTTAAGACTCTTTTCTACGATTTCATCAAGCCTGCTTTTTGATTTTATGCCATGAATTCTTGGTCCATAAGCTATGTTGTCATATATGGACATGGGGAAGGGGTTTGGCTTTTGAAATACCATCCCAACTCTTTTCCTAAGCTCTACTATGTCATACTCCTTATAAATGTTTAAACCATCAAGATAAGCGTCACCAGTAATTTTCACATTGAGGATCAGATCATTCATCCTGTTTATGGTTTTAAGGAATGTGGATTTACCGCAGCCAGATGGTCCTATAAGGGCTGTTACTTTGCGTTCTTCTATATCTATTGTTATGTTTTTAAGAGCTTGTGTTTCTCCATAATACAAATTTAACCCGTTTGTATTGATTTTTAAATTATTTGTAATCATATGCATTTTCCTTCTTTTTTAATGTATTTGATTAATTAAATTTTAACAACTCTTTATTAATTGATGGTTAATGCTGTGTTAACTTAATGTTAAGGTGTCAAAAATCTCCTGAAGCGCCTGTATAGTATGTTAAATAGTGCTTTGCACAATTTAACAATTATTTTGTGTACTTGAATTCATCTTTTATTTCATTTAAACCGTTTGCCATACTAAGAAGGTTGCTTGCCGAATTAAGAACGTCACCAGAGAATCCATGGTGCTTTTCAACAGTTACTGCTGCTTCCTGGGATATAGCTGAAATCTGAGTGATGATTTCCTGTATTTTATTTATGTTGCTGGTGTAAACACTAATGTTTTGAGAAATTATACCTGTGTTGACTGAAATATCTTTAATACTTTTATCTGTTTGTGAAACTTTGTCAGAAATCATTTTGAATGCGCTACTGGTCTTGCCTGCTATTTCGGCACCTTCTACCGAAATTGATCTGCTTCTTGCAGCCACGTTCACAACCGAATCCATATTTTTAAACAACTCTTTTATAATTGCGCTGACATCATGTGCCGATTGTGTACAGCTTTCAGCCAGCTTCTTTATCTCATCTGCCACAACATTAAAGCCCAGGCCGAATTCTCCGGCTTTTGCAGCTTCTATGGATGCGTTAAGGGAAAGTAGCTTTGTTTGGTTGGAGATTCTTTTTATAACTTCAAGAATAGTATCTATTTCTCTTGAGCGTTCTTCCATTTTTTCAATTTCTTGCAGAGTTATTTCTGAGACATCTTCAATTTCAGATATTTTCGTGTTAAGTTCATCTACTGCAGTAATACCTGTAGAAACGGTATCAAGCATTATGGTGCTGGAATGTGTTGCTTCATTTATCTGTACAATAATTTGTTCCATGGTAGCTAATATTTCATTGGTGGAGCTGCTGACTTTTTCCAGTATTACACTCTGTTCTGTAGTCCCGGATGACATCTGGCGGGTAAGGGAAAATACGTGCGTACTGCTTTCTTCAGACTGCTTTGCTATTTCATCAAGCTGAATTCCTGCAGCGGATATTTGCTCTATTGAATAAGCGAGCTGTTTTATTAACTTTTCAAAATTGGAAAGCATATTATTAAACCCTGAAGCTAGAGCCTTGGTTTCAGCACCACCCGTGCAATTTGCAGCACGTATCGTTAGATTGCCTTCTGCGGCAAAAGATGCAGCTTTTTTTATATTTTTAATGTCACGAATAAGCTTCATTGACCCCCAGTAGCTGAAAATAAATGCCAGTAATATTGCTGCAGCACCTGTTATTATTGTAAAAAGTAGCTGCTCATTTACAGGTTTCATATATGAAGCTTTGGGAACAGCAATAATATAATACCAGTCCTTTTCTACCACATAACCGAAAGAAGCCAGATATGTTTTATTCTTTATACTTACCTCTGAGTTCCCGTATTTTATTTTCAGTATATTTTTTGTGAAGGATTCGGGGAGAATGTTTTTTTCGATTGAGGGGGGATTTTTATCATCAAGTATGACTTGAATTGTATTTGAATCAATTATGTAAATTTCAGGCTGCAACTTTGATTGGGAAAAGCTTGCTTTCTCGGAGATAATAACATGATTAAGTTCTCCCTTAAATTCTTTAGAAGTATATGCGCCAGTCAGAAGGGATATTTTATCTAAGACAAATCTTACTGAGTTATCCAGTTGGTTCTTCATTATCTTTTCAGTGTTATTCCTGCCTGCGGTATAGTTTATTGCTGAAACTGCCGTTATTGCTATAAGGATAATTATTAGAAACATGCCAAGTATCCGTGATCTGATACTTAAGCCTTGTGCTTTTTTCCTTTTCATTTATTTTTGCCTCCTATTTGGCATTTTTACCTGCAAATTTCGTGTTAAGTCTTCTTCCTGCCAACCTGGCTATTATGTTGAACAGGAAAACAAATATGATAAGTACTGCTGAGGCACCATCGGCTATTTGCCTTGCATCGGGAGCCAAACCTTCTGAATTTACCTGCCATATATAAACCGCAAGAGTTTCAGCAGGTCTGAAAGGATTTAAAGGTGATGTTGCACTGAATGGGTTAAGGTTTGAGAAATCCAGTCTTGGGCTGCTCATTCCTGCAGTGTACATTAATGCTGCTGCTTCACCGAATACCCTTCCAGAGGTTATAATAATTCCTGTTATGAGTCCCGGTATTGCAGAGGGGATAATAACCTTTACGATTGTCTGCCAATGTGTAGCACCCAAAGCAAGGCTTGCTTCCTTGATTGAAGGAGATACAGCTCTGATAGCATCTTCACTGATTCTTGTAATTACTGGGAGATTCAGTATTGAAACCGCAAGAGCGCCGCCCATCAGAGTAAATTTCCAACCGGTAAGATTAACAAATATAAGCAAACCAAACAAGCCTATTACTATAGAAGGAAGCGATGCCAATGCTTCAATACAGAACCTTAGTATATTTGTAAACCTGCTTGGTTTAGCATATTCTGCAAGGTATATTCCCGCAGACAGACCAATTGGCAGGGTAATTATCATTGAAAGGAATACAAGATATAGGGAGTTAAACAGCTGAGGCCCAATTCCGCCCCCAGACTCTCCGGAAGCAGGTGCACTGAAAAGAAAGTGGAAATTAAGCCTGCTGGAGCCTTTTATAAGCAGATAACCGACAAAGCACACAAGTAAAAGAACTACAAGCGAGACTATGATATAAAATACCACTGTTGCAATTTTGTCTGTTGATTGAGATTTTAGTTTCATTTATGAGCACCTCTTTTTGAACCGATTTTGTGAATTAATACTATAAACAGGAAGGATATGACCAGAAGCAAGAGCGCCATTGACCATAAGGCATTATTCCATGGAGTGCCATCAACGGTATTGCCCATGTCCATAGTCAGAATACTTGTTAGTGTTGCTGTCGAATTCAGCAGGGATTTTGGAAGACCTATGGCATTTCCGATTACCATCTGAACCGCAAGAGCTTCTCCAAAAGCACGTGCCAGACCCAGAACAACTCCAGTCAGAATGCCCGGCATTGCAGTCGGCAGAAGAACCTTCCTGATTGTTTGCCACCTGGTAGCACCGAGTGCATAGGAAGCTTCCTTGAAATCACATGGCAGAGCCCTGAAAGCATCAGCTGAAACACTTGTAATTGTGGGGAATATCATTATTGAAAGTACAAGTCCTCCAGCAAGCAGACTAAAACCGAGACCTCCAAAGGTTTTGCTTATAAAGGGTACTAGCACACTTAATCCAACCCAGCCGTAAACAACCGAAGGAATACCCATAAATATTTCTATTGAGGGCTGCAGCAGCTTTTTACCTAGCTTCGGAGATATTTCAGTCATGAAAATTGCAGTTCCTATACTTAAAGGTGTACTGATTATTAATGCAATAAGTGAAACAAGAAGAGAACCTATAAAGAATATCAGCACTCCTACCATTGGAGGCTCGCCTTCAGGCTTCCATGAAGTTGAAAACAGAAAGTCAATTATTGATACATGATCTTTAGTAAAGGTGTTAATTCCCTTTGAAAGAATAAATAAAGCAAGACATAACGTAATGATTATTAAGAATATTCCTAAAATAGTCACAACTGCTTTCCCGTAAAACTCGTGCTTTATATAATACGAATTTATGTTTCTCTTTTTAAACAATTTTTTAAACATAATGTCAACTCCCATAACACGGTAATCATTTGCTAAATATCATAATTTGATGCTACATTTCGTTAATTAAGACAGGATTAAGTCAATGTTAAGCAAATGTTAATTATAAAAGTCCTTTTTAGGATAGGAATTATTGCAATTGTGAAATTGTATAGGGTAGGGATTAATAATTTTCAGAAATTCTTTTTGTTTTTTAGTTATTAACAATTATTTAATCTTTTCATAATACCTGCTTAATTTAATATGCATTTAATAATTAATAAGGGAACTTTGACAAAATAAAGGAGATAACGATGAACGCTATACAATATTATGAGCTTAAATATATGGATAAAAAAATAGAACATTTTGTACCGGAAAATTACTCAAAAGCAGCTATAGATGAGGGTTTGGGTGAAAGATTTATGGAAATATTAAGGAACGGAGAAATTACTACAGTATTTCAGCCTATCATATCACTCAAGGATGGGGGACTGATAGGTTATGAAGCATTGAGCAGAGGGCCTGGAAAATCGGTATTTGAAAACCCTGAAAATCTTTTTGATTTTGCAAGGATACATGGCAAACTGTGGGAACTTGAGTTTCTATGTAGAATCAAGGCATTAGAGAATATATCAAAAACAAGCATGGATTTTAATATTTTCCTTAATGTTGACCCTGATATTATGCATGATGAAAAATTTAAAAAGGGGTTTACAAAAGAATTCCTTGATAAATTTGATATCAAACCGGAGAATGTTGTTTTTGAAATAACTGAAAAAAGCTCAATAAAGGACCCTGGAAGCTTCAAAAAAGTAATTGAGAACTACAAGGAACAGGGTTATAAAATCGCAATAGATGACATGGGTTCAGGCTATTCGGGGCTTAAGCTGTTGACCGATATTCACCCACACTACATAAAGCTTGATATGGGACTGATACGTGACATTGACAAGGATTCCTTAAAGTATACCCTGATAAAGACTCTTTATGAATTTTGCAGAGTTAGTGATATCAAGGTTATTGCAGAAGGTATAGAAACAAAGGAAGAAATGAAATCTCTTATTGATATCGAAGTTGATTATGGACAGGGTTATCTCATTCAAAGACCTTCAAAGGATTTTAATGATATCAAACATGATGTGATTGGCTTAATAATGCAGCAGAATATGAAAAAAAGCCTTTTTTACAACAGCAGGCCTTCAACTGTCCTTGCAGGTGATATTAGCAGACAGTGTATTGTAATCAGCTCTTCGGATACAGGCAATAAAGCTCTTGAAATCTTCGGTAACAACCCATCCATTCTAGGTATTCCGGTAATAGATAACAACAAGCTTGCAGGACTTGTTATGAAAGATAAGTTTTTCTCCAAACTTGCTACGCAATTCGGATTTTCAATTTTTATAAACAGGCCGGTATCGCTTGTTATGGATAACCGCCCCTTATCTGTAGATTACAATACTACAATTGATGTTGTTTCCAGAATTGCTATGGCAAGAAACGGCGAATCCCTTTATGATTTCATAATAGTTACCCAAAATTCAAACTATCATGGAATTGTGACAATAAAGGATTTACTTGAAAAGACAACCGAGCTGGAAGTTAATTATGCAAAGCATTTGAACCCTCTTTCGGGGCTCCCAGGTAATGTCCTGATAGAAAAGAAGCTGACTGAAATTGTAAGTTCCAGGGAGGATTATACGGTACTTTACATAGATATAGACAATTTTAAAATATACAATGATGTTTATGGCTTTGAAAATGGGGATAGGATTATTCAGTTTGTTTCAAGAATTATAGATGAATGTGTATCCTATTTGGAAATAGAGAGCTTTATAGGGCATGTCGGTGGGGATGACTTTGTTATTGTAGTAAAGAACTATAATTGTGAGACCCTTTGCGAAAATATTTTGAAAGCCTTTGAAAAAGGTATCCTGGGTTTTTACAAGGAGGATGACATATCAAAGGGTTATGTTATTGCAAAAAACAGGCGTGGTGAGGAAGAGCAGTTCAACCTTGCAACCCTCTCAATTGCAGGAATAACAAACAAAGGACGTACATTCAATAATGCATATGAATTATCCGAGCATGCTAGTAAAGTAAAAAAGGAATGTAAGAGTATCTGGGATAACTGCTATATAATAAGATAACAGCTTGCAAAGTTAATTACACACAGCATGCACATCTTACATAAGATATAATAGATTTAATATTAGGCTGTGTGTCACATGAATGAATTGGTAAGGGAACTTGCAACCTTTGAATATAACCGCCAGCAGGCAGTTCAATATGCCCACAGATGGGCGTATAAAAGAAATCCAATGTTCTTTGATTTTGAAAAATCAGGTGGAGACTGTACAAATTTTGCTTCTCAGGTTGTTTATGCCGGAAGCGGAATTATGAATTACGAACCTGTGTATGGATGGTTTTACATAGATATAAATAGAAGAACCCCGTCATGGACAGGTGTTAATTTCCTGTATAACTTTCTGATAAATAACAAAGGGATGGGTCCATATGCAGAGGAAACCGATTTAAAAGACATTCTGCCTGGTGATATAATTCAGCTTTGCTTTGACAGTGGTGTAATGTTTCACCATTCACCTGTGGTAATTCGTGCCGGAACCCCTGCAACCCTTGACAATATACTTGTAGCAGCACATACGGATGACCAGGACTATTATCCGCTGAAGGAATATGACTGGGTAAAAATGAGGTGTATTCATATATTGGGCATAAGAAGATAATTGTATATTAAAATACAAAAACCACGGCTTTTTAACCGTGGTTTTGATATTTGATAATATTTATTCTACTTGGTGTGGGCTTTTATGAAGGCTTCATTGTCTTCATCAGAAATTGTAAAGGTTTTATCAAGATCCAGAAGGCAAATGGTTTTTTCACCTATTGTTACAACTGAATTCACAAACTTGTTTTTGAGGTTGTCCAAAACATCAGGCAGATTTGATATGTCCTTCTCATTGACATTTATTATTTCATTAACCTTGTCAATAATAAATCCAATAGTTGAAGAACCCTTGTTTACCATGATAACCTTTGTTTCTTCATCAAAAGGTTTATTGGATATGCCAAACCTTTCACGCAGGTTAAATACGGTATACACCTTGCCTCTTAAATTCATCAGACCTTCAATGAATTCAGGGGTATTGGGAATACTATGCATTTCACTAGGCTTTTCAATAGATGAAACGTGGGCGATTTCTATTCCATAAAGTTTATCATCGATACTGAATACAACTAACTGTCGCTCTGACATAATGAATATCCCCCTTTGCCGAAGTAAATTATTTTATTTTGTAGAGTGATTATTGGTACATTTATTATATGTATAAATTATAACAATATTTGTTGAAATGAGCAATAATTTAGTAAAAAATTAACTTCTATAGCTTCCGTTAATTTTTACATAATCATATGAAAAATCACATGTCCACATTCTGTCGGAAAAATCCCCGGATTTAAGGTTGATTGTAATCTTAAACTCTTTTTCCTTGAGTATTTTTGAGGCTTCATCCTCATCGAAATCAAGTGCGGTTGCATTTTTGCAGACCAATAGCTCACCTATGTATATATCTATAAGACTGGCATCAAAATCAGCGCCTGAATATCCTGCTGCAGTTATTATTCTGCCCCAGTTTGCATCCTCACCGAATATTGCGGTTTTAACAAGGGGGGATTTTGCAACGGTTGATGCTATTTTATAAGCGGCATCAGCACTTGGAGCCTGGTTTACAACAACCTCGACAAGTTTGGTTGCTCCTTCTCCGTCCTTGGCTATATTACGGGCAAGGTAGGTACAGACTGTTTCCAGGTTATTGCAAAAAACAGTAAAATCATTATTCTCGGAGCTTATTTCAGGGTTCCCGGATTTACCATTTGCCAAAGCAACCACCATATCACAGACGCTGGTGTCACCATCTACCGATACCCTATTAAAAGTATGCGAGGTTACCTTTTTCAACGCCTTATGAAGCAGCTCACTTGTAATATCGGCATCGGTTGTGATAATTCCTATCATGGTTGCCATATTTGGGTGAATCATTCCAGAGCCTTTTGCCATTCCGCCTATAATTACCTTTTTGCCTGACAGTTCAAACTCAACTGCCATTTCCTTTGGTATAAGGTCAGTTGTCATTATTGCCTCTTCTGCCTGATGACCGCCGTTTTCGGATAAGCTTGAAACCGCTTCCTTAATCCCTTTGCGTACTGCTTCCATGTTAAGCTTCATTCCTATTACGCCTGTTGAATTGACAAGTACCTCTGAAGGTTTGCAGCCCAGAAGTTCACCCGCAAGAGTTGTCATTTCAAGCGCATCCTTATCACCCTGCTCACCGACACACGCGTTTGCGTTTCCGCTGTTAACAACAACTGCCTTTATACTGCTGCTCTGAACATTTTTCATTGTCAGCAGAAGAGAATGGCCTTTAACCTTGTTGGTTGTGAATACACCAGCTGCTTTTGCATAATCCTGTGAAGAGACTATTGCAATATCCTTCTTGCCGTTCTTTTTAAGGCCGCAGGCGACACCTGCTGCAAGAAAACCTTTTGGAGAAGTAACGCTTCCGTTTTCTATAATCATATAAACACTCCTTGTATAAATATTCATTTTGTGTTTGCCAAAAAGCAATATTTCAGGCTATTCAAACGAAATCAATATGTATAAATATCCATTTAATATAATAATTATACATTAATAATTTTCGGTTTACAAGTTTTTTAAAATTAATTCCTTATGGTATAGTTATTGCCCTTGACACGAAAAATCATTTCTTATATTATAGGATAAAGTAAATTACTTGTGCAATTAAGTATTTTAAGATATTGATAAAAAGCAATGACTAAGAGGAGTAAACAGTATATTGCCATTAGAGAGGAAGGATCATCGGGTGCAAGTCTTTCCGGGTTAAAGCTGTTGAAGGTAGCTTACGAGTTCTGTAGTTGAAATGAAATAATAGACTGCAGCGGCGGCAGCCGTTATAAGGCAATAAGATGCTCTTTGTTGAGAATTTTGGTGGTACCGCGGAATTTAACTCTTCGTCCAAACATGTTTGGATGAAGAGTTTTTAATTTGCATAAAAAATGAAGGGAGAAAAACTATGTTTCTGAAAATATTGTCTCTGGTCATAATTGCTGCAGGTTTTGCAACCGTTTTTCTGGCTAAAAGCCTGGTTAGAAAATACAAGCTTGATTTAAAACAGAAATGTGATTTTGAACACGAAATGAACGAAGAGGAATTAAGCCAGTTCAAGTTTAATAAAGCAGTTGTTAACGTAAAGATGATCGGGCTTCTGATAGCACTTCCTGGTCTTATACTTATGTTTATAACTTTTAAAAGGTAACTAAATACTAATTAATTGGAGGAATATATATGGAAGAACAGAACAATATTGCCAAAACCTATGACCCAAAACAGGTTGAAGACAAACTATACAAGGAGTGGATGGAAAAAGGCTATTTCCATGCAGTTGCAGATAAAACAAAAAAACCCTATACAATAGTTATCCCACCGCCAAATATAACCGGGCAGCTTCACATGGGCCACGCTCTTAATAATACAATGCAGGATATCCTTATACGATGGAGACGTATGCAGGGTTATAGTGCTCTTTGGGTTCCGGGTACCGACCATGCAAGTATTGCAACCGAAGCCAAGATTGTTGAAGCTATGAAAAAGGAAGGCATCACAAAGGAAGACATCGGAAGAGAGAAGTTCCTTGAAAGAGCCTGGAAGTGGAGAGAACATTTCGGCGGCAGAATAGTTGAACAGCTTAAAAAGCTTGGAAGCTCCCTGGATTGGGAACGTGAAAGGTTTACAATGGATGAGGGACTTTCAGAGGCTGTTTCTGAGGTTTTTGTGCGCTTATATGAAAAAGGTCTTATTTACCGTGGAGAGAGAATCATCAACTGGTGCCCTACCTGCAGCACATCAATTTCAGATGCTGAGGTTGAATATGAGGAAAAGGAAGGAAACTTCTGGCACATTAAATACCCTATAAAAGACAGCAGCGAATATATTGTGGTTGCTACAACCAGACCGGAAACAATGCTCGGGGATACTGCGGTTGCAGTAAATCCGGAAGATGACAGATACAAGCACCTTGTTGGTAAGATGGTAATACTTCCTCTTCTTAATAAGGAAATTCCCATCATTGCAGACAACTATGTAGATAAAGAGTTCGGTACAGGCGCGGTTAAAATTACACCTGCGCATGACCCTAATGACTTTGAGGTTGGGTTAAGACACAACCTGCAGCAAATCAGGGTTATGGACGATAATGCAGTTATGAATCAAAATGCCGGTGCTTATGAAGGGCTGGACCGTTACGAGGCAAGAAAGAGAATTGTAGAGGATCTTCAGAAGCAGGGATTGCTGCTTAAAATAGAACCTCACACTCATAATGTAGGAGCTTGCTACAGGTGTCATACTACGATTGAACCTATTATTTCAAAGCAGTGGTTTGTACGTATGAAACCTCTTGCCGAACCGGCAATAGATGTAGTTAAAAACGGAACAGTTAAATTTGTTCCTGAAAGATTTTCAAAGATATATTTCAACTGGATGGAAAATATTCAGGATTGGTGTATTTCAAGACAGCTTTGGTGGGGACACAGAATACCTGCTTACTACTGTCAGGAATGCGGTGCTACCTTGGTAGAAAAGGAGATGCCCGATGTATGTCCAAAGTGCGGAAGCTCAAGAATAGAGCAGGATAACGATACCCTTGATACTTGGTTTAGTTCTGCATTATGGCCTTTCTCAACACTTGGATGGCCAAAGGATACAGAAGAGCTTAAATATTTCTATCCCACTAATGTACTTGTTACTGCATATGATATCATCTTCTTCTGGGTAGCTAGAATGATTTTCTCAGGTCTTGAGCACATGGGCAAAGAACCGTTTAACTATGTCCTTATACATGGTATTGTAAGAGATGCTCAGGGAAGAAAAATGAGCAAGTCCCTTGGAAACGGAATTGATCCGCTTGAATTAATTAACCAGTACGGAGCGGATGCTTTGAGATTTGCTCTTACTGTAGGTAATTCACCTGGAAACGATCAGAGATTTTCACCTGAAAAGATAGAAGCCAGCAGAAACTTTGCAAACAAGGTATGGAATGCTTCAAGGTTTGTTTTGATGAATTTCGATGAGAATCTGGAATTCTCAAAGGTAAATCCGGCAAGGTTTACTATAGCTGATAAATGGATACTCAGCAGACTGAATACAATTATAAAGGAAGTTACAGAAAACCTTGAGAAATTTGAATCGGGTATAGGACTTCAAAAGATATATGAATTTATATGGGAAGAATTCTGCGACTGGTATATTGAACTTGTAAAACCAAGACTTTATGACAGGGAAAGCGATACAAGGCTTGAGGCACAGTACGTTCTCAATTATGTATTAAGTAACTCAATGAAACTGTTGCATCCATTTATGCCGTTTATTACTGAAGAAATTTATACACACCTTATAAATGACGATACAACAATAATGTTATCCAAATGGCCTGAATACAGGGATGATTACAATTTCCCCGAGCAGGAAAACGCTATGCAGCTTATAATGGATGCAATCAAGAACATAAGAAATATAAGGGCTGGAATGAATGTACCGCCTTCAAAGAAAGCAAAAATTGTTTTTGTTGCAAACGGCAGTGAAGCTGAAATACTGAACAGCGGAAAAGCATTCTTTGAAAGACTTGCCAGTGCTTCGGATGTAATAGTACAGCCGGATAAGGCTGGTATTCCATCAAACGCTGTTGCTGCAATTATTCATGGTGCAGAAATATTCATACCACTTGAAGAACTTGTGGATGTTGAAAAAGAAATCGAAAGGCTTATGAAGGAAAAAGCAAACCTCGAAAAAGAGCTTGAAAGGGTAATTTCGAAGCTTGGAAATGAAGGCTTTGTTGCAAAAGCACCACCAAAGCTTATTGAAGAAGAAAAGGGCAAGAGACTTAAATATCAGGAAATGTATGATAAGATAGTTGAAAGGCTGGATGGTTTAAAAAAAGGATAAATGAAATTTAGAGATTCTAACACATCATTTTTATGAATAGGATATAGAAAAAGTAACTGATATAGGTACGCTTTGAGGTGCTAGGAAATTAGATCATCTAGACCGAATGAATTTTGCTAAATATATACTTGCAAAGTCCAAGCTTATATGCTATTATTGTTTCATAATTAAATTGTTTTGTGAAACTACCTTGATGTAGCTTCGAAAAATGCAGAGATGCTTCTATGTACAAGATTACTTGTGCATAGGAGCTTTTTTATTTTTATAAATTATCGGAGGTGGTTTTATGTTCGGATCAATGGCAATCAAAAATGAAACTCTTAAAATAAAGGCTCTGGATACATGGTTTGATGAAATAAATCTTCCTGTTGCTCCTTCGTGTAACATGATGTGTAATTTCTGTAACCGCTGCAGTGATTGTGTGTTAAATGGGAATAACCCTGAATATTTCAGTAAGGTTTTAACACCAAGACTAGCCGTAAATAAAGCTATCGCATCGATAGAAAAAAACAAAAGGGCAGGAATTTTTAAGATATCCGGACCTGGGGAGCCTCTTAGCAATGTACAGACCTTTGAGGTCTTAAGAAGACTTTCAGTTAGTTTGCCTGACTATGTTTATTCTGTATGTACAAATGGGATTTTACTTGAGGATAAGGCAGAGGAACTTGCGGAACTGAATGTCAAAAAAGTAGAGGTGGCTGTAAATGCTGTTTTTACAAGAACTATAACAAAACTTTATTCACGTATAGTTAAAAACAATAACGTGGTTGCAAGTCCCGAAGTAATGACTGCAGTTATGCTTCAGGGCCAGTTTAATGGAATAAGGGCTTGTATTGAACGCGGAATGCTGGTATCTGTAAATACTACATACTTCCCTGGAATCAATGACAATGACATACTCGTAATTGCATCAAAGTGTGAGGAATTAGGTGTTAAAAATATGTATCTTATAGCACATAAACCCGAAGGAAAACTTAAAAATCTTCAGAAGCCGGTAATACAGGATCTTATTGCATTGAGGAATCAAGTTTCAAAGTACATTAGGGAAGTGGGAATAAAATGTTATGACAGTTAATGGTTAAAGCTATTTTAATGTGGGGGCGGTAAGCTTGGAATCATATAAATATATTGTTACAGGACAGGATAAAAATTCACTTGCAGCAATAAAGCAGATACTATGCTCCTGCGGTCATATATTTCTCGGCTACAGCCAGGAAACTCAAAATATTTTAAGGCATATTAGACGCACCAGCCCTGATGTTGTAATAATTGAAGCATATAACGATTTCACTGAACTCAGACCCTTGCTTGAAATACTTGATGAAGAACTTCTTGCTGTATGTATACTGGTAGTAAAAGAAAAAACGGATGAAATCTGTGAGTTCCTTTGGAACACCAGAAATGTAGGGTTAATTACATTACCTGTAAATGAGGAATCAGTTATGCAAATAGTTGATATGTCCTACTTAAACTTCAGAAGAATACTTGATTATGAAGAAAAGGTCAAAAAGTTGAACGAAGCACTGGAAAACAGAAAAATAGTAGAACGTGCTAAATGGGTGCTTGTAGAAGATAATGGAATATCTGAAAATGATGCTTACGAGCTTATACGAAAAAGAAGCAGGGATGGAAGATTACCCATGCGTGAAATTGCAGAGGCAATTTTAATGGTTAAGGGTATAATTGACTAAAGTGCAAGAATGAAAATGTAGACTTGCAAAAGTAGATTAAAATGAATAACAATATTCAAAAATCATTGACAAAATGAAGGAAATACAGTACAATAAATTCATAATTTAAAATTCATGAATAATACAAAGTTCCCTGAATGAATTTTGTGTTTTCAAGGCTGAGACGCCAGAATCTATATTTGTTTTTTAATATATAGGTTTTAGGCGTTTTTTTATTTTTAAATAAACATTAAGGAGGAGTGGAAAATGTGGCGGGTTAAGGCTGATAAAGCAACTGAACAAAATATTCTAAGAAATGTGAGGGATGGATCTATGAGAAAAAAATTAATTGTTTTCTTTACTTGTATTTTTACTATACTTTTATTCTCAGTAACCGCTTTTGCTGAAGGAGATTCAAAAGTAGATACAGGAGATTCAGCATTTATTTTTATTTCTACAGTTCTTGTCTTTATTATGACACCTGGGTTGGCTTTATTCTATGGTGGTATGGTAAGAAAAAAGAATGTTCTGGGAACCATGATGCATTCATTTGTAATAATGGGATTAATATCTATACAGTGGGTAGTAATAGGTTATACGCTTGCATTTGGTCCTGACACAGGAAACGGACTTTTAGGTGATTTCAGTTTCCTTGGTTTTAGCGGTGTAGGGGGCGATCCTTCTGTATATGCCGGTACAATACCACATTCATTGTTTGCTTTGTTCCAGATGATGTTTGCAATTATTACACCAGCGCTTATTACTGGTGCATTTGCAGAAAGAATAAAATTCCCGGTATTTCTTGCATTCATACTCTTGTGGTCAACATTTATATATGATCCACTTGCACATTGGGTTTGGGGATCTGGTGGATGGTTGGCAAAACTCGGAGCACTTGATTTTGCAGGTGGTACTGTAGTTCATATCAGTTCTGGTGTATCAGGCTTGATTGCTTGTATTATGATTGGTAAACGAAAAGGCCATGGTAAAGTGGCAATGACTCCTCATAATATTCCATTCGTATTAATCGGTGCAGCCCTTCTGTGGTTTGGATGGTTCGGATTTAATGCAGGTAGTGCACTTGGAATGAACGGTATTGGTATGAATGCATTTGCAACAACTAATACAGCAGCTGCAGCAGCATTACTTTCATGGGTAATCATTGAATGGCTCCATCATGGCAAACCTACTTTGCTTGGGGCAGCAACAGGTGCGGTTGTGGGCCTTGTAGCAATAACACCTGCTGCAGGTTTTGTAGGAATTCTCCCATCAATAATTATCGGATTATTGGTTAGCCCATTATGTTACTTTGGTGTGAGTGTTGTTAAGGCAAAACTTGGTTATGATGATGCTCTTGATGCTTTCGGTTGTCACGGAATAGGCGGTATATGGGGAGCTCTCGCAACAGGCCTTTTTGCAGATCACAAACTTAACTCCTTAGTACAGCATGATGGTTTACTAGTTGGAGGAGGAGTTTCACAATTGCTGATTCAGGCACTTGCAGTTGGTGTAACAATAGTTCTGGCAGTTGTGGGTACATTTGTAATACTGAAGGTAATATCACTGTTTACTAAATTACGCGTTTCAGAAAAAGAAGAAGAAGAAGGACTTGACATTTCACAGCATGGTGAAGACGCATATCCAGATTTTTCAGTAGAACCGAATGTAACTCTTTAAGAGTTTGAAAAGAAAGGTGGGCTATAATGAAAAAGATAGAAGCTGTAATTAGGCCTGGAAAGTTGGAAGAAGTAAAAGAAGCCTTAAATAAAATCAATATAAATGGAATTACTATAAGTCAGGTTATGGGTTGCGGATTGCAGAAGGGAAGAAAAGAATATTACAGAGGTACTGAGATTACACTTAATCTTCTTCCAAAAGTAAAGGTTGAAATTGTTACCGGCGACAGTAATGTGGAGGAAGTAATAAAAATCATTTCTGACACATCAAGGACAGGAGAAGTCGGTGACGGTAAGATATTTATCTACAATATTGAAGATGTAATACGTATCAGAACCGGAGAAAAGGGAGATAAAGCGATATAAGTATCCAAATGGTTAACGGATAAATTAATTTTAAGGATTTATCCGCTAGCCAGATTATTAATTTATGAAAGGGGAGAATTATATGGGACATTATATACCGATAGAAATCCAATCACTTTTGAGTTTATATGTTAACCTGTTAAAATGTAAATTTGGAGATGATTTAGTTGGAGTATATGTTTATGGCTCCGTAGCTACAGGATATTTTAATAAGGAATACAGTGACATTGATTTTATGACCGTAATTAACAGGAATTTAAATACGGATGATGTAGATATAATTCAAACCATACATCGTAAATTAAATAAATCAAGTTCTTATGGATATTTGCTGGAAGGTGAATATGTAAATTTTAATGATATTAAAGATGGAATGCCTGCAGGACAGTACCCATACTTTGCATTTGGGGAATATCAAGGTTATGTAAATCTTAAAAGTTTTGCATGGTTTCAGTTGAGAGAACGTGGAATTGCTTGTTATGGAAGTGATTTCTGTGATTTAGCTGGAAGTATCAGCTGGGATGAGGTTAGGACTGAATTGCTTGACAGACTGAATAATTATTGGCCAGAGAAGATAAATTGGAAAGTATTGTTTTTTGATAGGTGGCTGTCCTTAGTCATATTATCAGTATGCAGAGTTTATTATGCACTTGAAAAGAAGTCCACTATTTCTAAGGGTGGTGGTGGAGAATTTGCATTATCAAAATTGGACAGCGAGTGGATTCCAATTATTCGTGAAGCCTTACGCATACAAAATAAAACCTCGAAAGATTCCATTTATAAGTCAAAACTGAAAAGATTTTTTGATACAAGAAAATTTGTTAGTCATGTTTCAGAAATTTGCAGTATGCAAACCTAATAGTGGAGTAAATTTTCCTCATCCTGCAGGTTAATAATATAAAGAGCTTGTTCCAGTGTTGGAATACTCGTTTTAATAAGCCTGTCAGCCGCCTTTTCGTACTCCTCGCGGCAGGATGAGGCTTTTTTTGAGTAAAATACAAATATAACTTTCTTTTTATCACATATTAATATTTGGCGTCAAATATGGTAGACTTATATAAAAACGGAAATAAATCAGGTGATATTATGAATAATGGTTTTGTTCGTGTTGCGGCTGTCGTACCATCATTAAAGGTTGCCGATTGTGAATATAATTGCAATAAAATAATTGAAAATATAAGGAAAGCCTTACAGCATAAAGTTCAATATATCGTCTTCCCAGAGCTTTGTATAACCGCTTATACCTGTGGTGACCTGTTTCACCAGGAGACACTCCTAAAAGGTGCTGAGACAGGACTTGAAAGGATTATTCAAGAAACCTCACAAAGTAATATGGTGGTTATAGTAGGAATGCCTGTTCTGCTGGATAATCAGCTTTTTAATTGTGCAGTTGTCATACAGGCAGGTCAGGTACTGGGAGTAGTTCCAAAAACCTTTATTCCGGGATATAGCGAATTCTATGAGGAAAGATGGTTCGCTGGTGGAACTGCTAACCTAAGTGATACAATAACTCTTTGCGGGCAGAAGGTACCTTTTGGCACCGATATCCTTTTTGAAGCAAAAGAAGATTCAAAGCTAGTATTTGGAATAGAAATATGTGAGGATTTGTGGGTTCCTATTCCTCCAAGCAGTTATCAGGCTTTGGCAGGAGCACTATTACTCTTTAATCTTTCTGCAAGCAATGAAGTAGTAGGTAAAAATGAGTACAGAAAATGCCTTGTAAGTCAGCAGTCAGCAAGGTGCTTTGCTGGTTATGTTTACACATCCTCGGGCATAGATGAATCAACAACTGATGTTGTTTTCAGCGGTCATGCTGTAATTGCCGATTATGGTAATGTGATTGCAGAATCTGAAAGATTTAAATATGAAGATCAGCTTATTATTTCTGAAATCGATGCAGGTAAACTTTTGAATGACAGAATAAAGAATACAAGTCTTATGGGTGTGCCGGTTGAAAAGAAGTTTCGAAAAGTGGCATATTCGCTTGAAGAGATTGAAATAACCGGCTTAAGCCGTGAAATCAACACCCATCCGTTTGTACCTTCAAATCTTGAATTGAGGGATATAAGGTGTAGTGAAATTTTCTCAATTCAAACTTCTGGCCTTGGCAAAAGAATTAAGCATACAGGCCTTAAACATGTGGTTATTGGGATTTCAGGAGGTTTGGATTCAACGCTTGCGCTTTTGGTTGCATTAAAAACCTTTGACAAGCTTGGCCTTCCGAGAGAAAATATACAGGCAATAACCATGCCTGGTTTCGGAACTACCAATGAAACCTACAGCAACGCGGTTAAGCTTATTAAGCTCACCGGTGCAAGCTTTAAAGAAATTAATATTAAGGAAGCCTGTTTGCAGCATTTTAGCGATATAGGACACGATCCATCTATACACGATGTTACCTATGAAAATGTGCAGGCAAGGGAAAGAACCCAGATACTCATGGATATTGCAAATAAAACAGGCGGACTGGTTATTGGAACAGGGGATTTGTCTGAACTTGCAATGGGCTGGAGTACCTACAACGGTGATCATATGTCAATGTACGCCGTTAACTGCGGGGTGCCCAAAACTCTGGTCAAATATCTTGTACAGTGGGCTGCTGACAATGTTATGGAAAAAGGCACAAAAGAAGTGCTTTACAGAATACTTGAAACACCTATAAGCCCTGAACTTCTTCCTCCCGATCCTTCTGGTGCTATTAATCAGAAGACCGAGGATATTATAGGACCTTATGAACTGCATGATTTTTACCTGTATTACGCTGTAAGATGCGGAGCACAGCCGGGAAAGATTATGTTCCTAGCACAACAGGCGTTTAAAAATAGTTATGACAAGGAAACAATAAAAAAGTGGCTTAAGATATTTTATAAGAGGTTCTTTAGTCAGCAATTTAAAAGGTCATGTCTTCCAGACGGACCCAAGGTTGGAACGGTAAGCCTTTCGCCAAGAGGAGATTGGAGAATGCCAAGCGATGCTCAGGTGGATTTATGGTTAAAGGAGCTTGAGGAATAGTATAATTAAATAACCTTCCTGAGTTTTGGCTTTTCAGCTTCATAACTTGAGTTATGAACTTTGGGAGATTTATTCCTTTTCATACTCTTACGGGTTGAAGAAACAAACCTTAAAAGCATTAAAGTCGTACATGAACCCAATATAAGACCTGATATAAAAACAGCTATCAAAATTAGTGTTGTGTACATGCTTATCACCACTTCATCATTGGTATTTTACGTACAACAAAGATTACTGTTTATTACAACATTTATGGAAGATTTATACTGGAAATTGTTAAACTAATAATATTACATTTAGTGACAATTTGCAATAGTAAATTGTGTTTATTTAAAGTGTTTTATGGTGCAATATACCAATTTAAATCAAAGTTTCTCAGGTTGTAAGAAATGGTAGCATTTATTAATATAAATCTACTTGACAAAACACCTTGCGTGCCTTAAAATATCTATTGTGTCTTTTTTGAGACACGTGAAGAAATTTCTTATATGGTGGTTATAGCTCAGTAGGTCAGAGCGCCAGGTTGTGGCCCTGGAGGCCGTGGGTTCGAGCCCCACTAATCACCCCATGATTAAGGCCGGATTAGATACCGGCCTTAATCTTCACCGTTGGGATGTAGCCAAGCCGGTAAGGCACCAGACTTTGACTCTGGCATTTCGTTGGTTCGAGTCCAGCCATCCCAGCCATATGGACCATTAGCTCAGTTGGCAGAGCACTTGACTTTTAATCAAGGTGTCCCGCGTTCGAGTCGCGGATGGTTCACCAAAAAACACTTGTAACCAGATGGTTGCAGGTGTTTTTTTATATGCCATAATATTTATAATTTTGATATAATTAAACAGTAAAAATAATCTTTAAGGGGGAGAGACTTAGTGATTTCTATTGCTAATTTTTCCGGTGGACTTATAGTGTTGGTACTTGGATTAATTGTTAGATTCTTAAAGGCTGATTTCCTTATTGCTGGATATAATACTTCTTCTGAAGAAGAAAAGTCAAAGTATGACAAAGACAAACTGACGAAGTTTGTAGGGAATATGCTGATCGTATCAGCTTTGTGTCTATTGATTGGAGGAATATTTGTTTTAATAATAAATAAGCCTATTTATTCACTTGGAGTATCATGGAGTGCATTTTTACTTATCATTGTATCAGGATTAATATACATGAATACTGGCAACCGTTTCAAAAACTAAGCCATGATTTCCTTATATGATTTGGGTTGTTTTTGCATCTGTTCTTAACCTTTCCATTTGGCTTTTGAATAAATAGTTAAGTTTTCATAAATTATGATATAATTGTTAATATTCATAATTTGAAAATGGATTATTTGGAGATAAAATGGAAGCCGTGAAAAAGGTTTTAATACTATACCATTCTAGGGCAGGCAGTACACGTACAATTGCAGAAATCTATAAAGAGAAGTTAACTAGCTATAGTGTGAAAATAAGCCCAATAAACCTGGAATATGATTATGAAAAACTTATAAACTTTGATTTTCTGATTTTTGCTTTTCCTACGTATCATTGCAGTCCATCTAAGGCTATGATGGAGTTTGTTCAAAAAATACCTGTATTTGAGAACCCTAAAAAGGCTTTTACTTTCACTACATATGGTTTGTATTCAGGTAACACATTAAGGGAGTTTATAAAGCTTTGTAGCTCAAAGAATCTATGCATCTGCGGGTATTCTGCTTATAGATCACCGGCTGCAGACGGGACACTGCTTTTACCCGGATTACCATTTATGTACACATTCAAAAAACGTATAGCAGTTAAACTAAGGAAGGATATAAATAAGGTTGAGAATATAGTTAATAGAAACAATGTCACTGCCCAAATACCTCGGTTTAAATTCTATTCTATATTAAATTATCCCAATAAAGCTCTGGGGAAGAAATATAAGCATAAAATATATTTACAAAAAGATAAATGTGTAAAGTGCAATAAATGTATTGATGAGTGCATTCGTAAGTGCTGGAGCATTAATGCAGGATATCCGGAATTTAATGGAGATAATTGTGAATTCTGTTTCAAGTGCATACACCATTGCCCCAGGGAAGCAATTCTTCTGTCTTCAAAAACAATTAGAAAGAAAAAGCTGAACGAAAAATTTTACCATGATTATAAGCAAGAAATAATAAATAAGCTGATTTAGCTATGGGGGATTTTTATGAATTTTGATGTGATTTTATTTGATGATTTTGAAATTCTTGATGCTATGGGGCCTGTAGAGGTTATAGGCTGTCTTAAAAAGTTTTCGGAAAAGTTTTATAATATAAACTTTTATTCTCAAAATGGAGGACTAATTACTAGCAGTCAACAGACACAAATTGAAACAAAGCCGTTCTCGGAGATAGAAGATATTCACACGATTCTCATACCCGGAGGTATGGGCATAAGAAAAGAAGTAGGTAATACTCAACTCATAGAGTTGATAAAGGATATATCCATTAAGGCTGAATATGTTTTAACTGTTTGTACAGGTTCGGCGCTTTTGGCTAAAACAGGCTTACTCGATGGATTAAAAGCAACCTCCAATAAAATGTCCTTTGACTGGGTAGCTGAGCAGCGCAGGGAAGTAGAGTGGCAGCGTAAAGCCAGATGGGTTACTGACGTAAAGTATTACACGTCTTCTGGAATTTCAGCTGGCACAGACATGACCTTGGGTTTTGTAAATGATACAATGGGGGAAAAGACCGCTAGAATTACTGCAAAAATCATGGAGTATGTCTGGAATCCGGATAAAGACAATGATCCTTTCTGTTGAGGCTATTCTATAAGTGAAAAAACCTCGTTAAGATCCTTCATTTTCTTGTTTTTGGGTGTATATGCTGGAATACCCACGGGTATAAGGCTTATGAATTTATGTTCCAAGGGTTCGCCTAAAATTTTGTTTATTTCTTTACCTGCAATGGCAGGTTCATTCATCCAGCAGGCACCGTAGCCTTTTTCGTGTATTGCAAGCAGCATATTTTGTATAGCAGCACCTACAGAAAGCAAATCATAATTCGCGAAAACATCCATGATACCTTTGTCTGTATACCCATTCTCTTTTAGGGCAGAAATAAAAGTAGGATCATAAAATTCTGCCTTCGTCATAAATATTGCAATGACAAGCGGAGCTTTACTGAAAAAGCTTACCATTTTCCTTTTGGAGGAAAGATAATCCTCTGATATATTTTTACCTTTGACTTTTAGAATTTCCTCGGTTTTTCCTATAACAGCTGCTTCTATTTCATTTATTGTGCTTCGGTTTTTTATGGCAACATAACGCCAGCATTGACTGTTACAGCCGCTAGGAGCAGTGACTGCGGCATCAATAAAGTATTGTATATCTGAAGTGGGTATATCTAGATTTTCAAATTTCCTGATACTTCTTCTTGTTGAAGCCAGGTTAAGAAAGTTTTCCATACTATCATCCTTCACTATAATATTGCTTAAAATATGATATTTATTATACCATGCTTTAGCTGCTTTAATAAATTATACGTTATATGATAGAAATGCTGAAGTTAGAATACATAAAAATATTAATATAAAATGTAATTATATGTAGACAAAAGCAAACAAATATATTACTATATTACATATATTACTAATTCTAAAAGGAGTGTTTTGATGAAGAAGACTTTAAAGGTAATATCGCTTGTTTGTTTGATGGCAGTTTTACTAACCCCTACAAGTGTTTTTGCGATTGATAATCGTGAACCCAATGATTCATTTGAAACTGCTCAACCAGCCCAGTTGAACTTTGATTCATCTTACATATCTTCAGCAAGCGATCAGGATTATTTTAAAATAACAGCCAGGAATTTAATTTTTACTTCAGTAACTAGCCCTCAGGGAAAGCAATATGATTTATATTTATATGACAAGGACTATAATCTTTTGGGTTCAACTCTAAATCCAACAATTGGCACTTCTATAGTAAAAAGTACTGTACCAGGGCAAATATATTACTTAAAGGTTGTAAGCAGAGATGGTAGTTATGATGCAACAAATCCCTATAAACTATTAGTATATTTCAAATTTCCATTTTTTTAAACAGGTGGTAAGAAAATTAAAGGGCTCCGGCATACTGGTGGACTGAACCCACATCAAAAGACATATTTTAAAAGGGTCTATCGTAGAATTAATTAAAATCAAGCAGACTGACGTCGTTTTTCAAGCGGCGTCAGTTTTGTTTTTAGTTGAATCCGTTCATTATTGTAGAAATAAATATAGTTTTCAATGAGTAATTTTGCCTCATCTAAAGTCCTTGGCTTACAGCGATTTATACACTCCGCCTTGAGAATACTGAAAAAGTTCTCCGCCATAGCATTATCATAGCAATTACCTCGTCTTGACATAGATGGTGTAATGCCATAAACTTTGGTTAGGTTGAAATATCCTTG
>JAEWTV010000124.1 GCA_023397675.1 Bacillota bacterium
GAAAAAGACGGAGCTTGCCATCCGGCAGGCCGAGCTGCAGAAGGCCACCGACACCAAAAAGGCCGAGGCCGACGCGGCGTACCGCATCCAGGAGGAGCAGCAGCGCAAATCCATTGAGATCACCACGGCTGAAGCCAACATCGCCAAGCAGGAGAAGGAGATCCTGCTCAAGCAGAAGGAAGCCGAGGTCATGGAGCAGTCCCTGGATGCCCAGGTACGGAAAAAGGCCGAAGCCGAGCGCTTTGCCCGCCAGCAGAAGGCAGACGCCGAGCTGTACGAGCGCCAGCGCGAGGCGGAGGCCAAAAAATACGAGCAGGAACAGCAGGCCGAGGCTATGAAGGTACAGGCCGAGGCTGAAAAATTCGCCCGTGCCCAGGAAGCTGAGGGCATCCGCGCCAAGGGGCTGGCTGAGGCGGAGGCCATCCGTGCCAAAGCTGTGGCGGAGGCCGAGGGCATTGAGAAAAAAGCCGAAGCCATGACGAAGATGGGCAAGGCCGCCGTGCTGGAGATGTATTTCAACGCCCTCCCCGACGTGGTGAAAAACGCCGCCGAGCCGCTGACGAAAGTGGATAAAATCACCATGTACGGCGACGGCAACAGCGCCAAGCTGACACGGGACATCATGCAGACCGTTACCCAGGTGACGAACGGCCTGAAAGAGAGCACCGGCGTGGACCTGCAGAGCGTGCTTTCCGGCTTTTTGGGCGGCAAGCTCGCGGATGCCGCCCAGCCCGCGCCCGCCGCACCGCCCAAGCCTCCCCGCGCCCCGAAGCAGAACGCCGGCACACCGGCCGAATAACGCGCTCCGCTCTTTCCCCGCGCCAGTCCGGCGCGGGGACGTCTGTTTTTGGGCTCCGCTTGTGCCCTTTCGCCCAAACACACGGATAAAAACATCGAAAAATCGGCAAAAATGCACATTGTAATTGTCACGGTATTTCGGTAGAATAAAAACGTATTCTTCACAGTTTGTTAACATGTTTCAATATAACGCCGGCGATATGGGTCGGCAGTCTCTACCGGGCAAGCCGTAAACCGTCCCGACTATTGAAACAGCACGCCGCAGCTCTGCGGCCTTTGCTGTTTTATGGCGGGCTCGTTTGCCCGCCTTTTTCTTTTGTTGCGAACGGGGACGTCCCTGTTTCAGCTTAAAATTACCGAGGAGGAATATCATGGAAAAGCTCTTTCATCTGAAAGAAAACGGTACCAACGTGAAGACCGAAGTCATGGCTGGTATCACCACGTTCCTTGCGATGGCGTACATCCTGGCCGTGAACCCCAGCATGCTGGGCGACGCGGGCATGAACAGCCAGGGCGTCTTTATGGCGACTGCCCTTGCGGCGGCGGTGGCCACCATCGTGATGGCCCTTCTGGCCAACTATCCCATCGCGCTGGCTTCCGGCATGGGCCTGAACGCCTATTTTGCCTACACCATCTGCCTGGGCGAGCTGGCGGACCAGGCCAATCCCTGGCAGATCGCCCTCACCGCCATCCTGGTGGAAGGCATTATCTTCATCATTCTTTCCGCGTTCAAGTTCCGTGAGACGCTGGTCAACTGCATCCCCGAGAACCTGAAATACGGCATCACCACGGGCATCGGCCTGTTCATCACATTCATCGGCCTGCAGAACGCCGGCATCGCCGCGGCGGACGCCTCCACGAAGGTGGCTCTGGGCGACATCGCCCAGCCGCAGGTCGCGCTCGCGCTCATCGGCGTGATCATCATCGGCCTGATGCTGTACTTCAATGTCAAGGGCGCCATTCTCTGGGGCATCCTCATCACGTGGGGGCTGGGCATCATTGCGCAGTTCACGGGCTGGTATGCGGTGAACCCCGAGGCCGGCGTGTATTCGCTGCTGCCCTCCGGCTCGTTCCTGCCCAACTTTGCGGCGCTGGGCGACACCGCGTTCAAATTCGACTTCAGCTTCATGCTGAACAACACCGTTGAATTTGCAGTTATCGTGTTCGCGTTCCTGTTCGTTGACCTGTTCGACACCGTGGGCACGCTCATCGGCGTTGCCGCAAAGGGCAACATGCTGGATAAGGACGGCAAGCTGCCCCGCGTGGGCCGCGCTTTGATGGCCGACGCCATCGGCACCGTGGCGGGAGCCTGCCTGGGCACCTCCACCGTCACCAGCTATGTGGAAAGCTCCGCCGGCGTGGCCGAGGGCGGCCGCACGGGCCTCACCTCTCTCACCACGGCCGCGATGTTCATCCTCTCGCTGTTCCTGTGGCCCGTGTTCGGCGCCATCCCCAGCTTCGCCACTGCTCCGGCGCTCATCATCGTGGGCCTGTTCATGATGTCCAGCGTGCTGAAGGTGAAGTTCGAGGGCGATATGGCCGACGTGCTGGGCGCTTTTGTGGCCATCATCATGATGCCGTTCACCTATTCCATCGCCAACGGCATCATGTTCGGCATTCTGACATGGATGTTCCTGAAGATCTTCCGCGGCAAGGTCAAGGACATCCACCCCGTGATGTGGGTCGTGTTTGCGCTGTTCGTGCTGCGCATCGTCACGCTCTGCTTCTAAAATTCAGGCACTTTTCGCCCCGGCTTTGCGCCGGGGCGTTTTTTGTGCATTACAGCCCGTTTGCATGCAGTTTGCACGCGCCGATTTGTTAATTAAATATCAGCCGAATGCTTGCGAAAAAGCCGGGAAAATACTATAATAAGAAAAGCCGCGGCATATTGCCCGCGCAAGACCGAAAGACAATCAAAAAGCCGGAGGAAAGGGAGAGTTATGCATATGAGCACTCTTGGAAAAAAGACAGTTGATGATATTGAGGTAAAGGGCAGAAACGTTCTGGTCGGCTGCGATTTCAATGTCCCCATGAAGGACGGCGT
>JAEWTV010000134.1 GCA_023397675.1 Bacillota bacterium
TAGAACAATTTATTTATATCAAACGAAATTACGGAATCTTGATCTGGATAATATGAAATTAACTTCCGTTATGAAGTAATAAAAGAAAGGTTGGTAATGTAATATGAATTATGAAGAAATGAAAGAAGATTTATTTACTAATTATAAACGTCATAACCAATATGAGAATATGCTTCCTTACTTTAAATATATAGAGGATAAAGTATTTTCATTATACCGTAATTATCCATATTGGTTGAACGGTAAAGAGAATGTATTAAATCGTTTGCGCTTGCTTGATACAATTCTTCAAGTTTATCGTCAACCGTATTCACGAATTAATTCGTTGCTCACTGAAGTAGATGAGGGTACGTTGAGCTTTGGGTTAACTTTTATCGAATTACCTTTATTCGAGAATGAGTTCTCTCCCAAATTTAATGTATTCATGAAAGGATTAAAAGCTACGGATTATATCAAGAAGAATATGATTGATGAATTAGCTTCTTATACTGGATATAGTAAGTTTGACTATCAGCCTTGGCTTGGTGCCATTAAAAATTCGGATGTGATCTCAAGGAATCTTGATAAAGTGCATGAAAGAGATACTGCTACACTTATTGGAGCTTCTCTCATTCATGACATTATCTTCATGAGTATCCTTACAATGAATACAAATGAAGAAGTAGTTGAGCACTTCAAAGATGATCTTAAGTTACTCATTCCGAATAAGGACGATGAGTATTATACAGAAACAGCTGAATTACGTCTGAAGTATAAATATGGAAAACAAGGCTCATGGAAACTCTGTATTTTAGATTATCTCCCAGAATATCAGGAGCGTTTTAAAGATTTTTCTAATTATATTACAAAAAAGAATATTCAATGATTTATTTTGAAGATTAGTATAGATTTTATTCTATACTAATCTTCAAATTTTTTAATTCCGTATATGATAAAAACAAAATATTATGAAAGTCAATCGAATCTAGTGATTATAGTCTAGAGTTGGATGTAACTTAAACATAGGTGAGTAGCCTCAAGACTTGATGATCCGAGGGATAATGTACCTCAAATACGTGTAAACGTTTAGGGTCAGAGATGTTATTTTGAGAAAGCGTGCAATATCCTGGCTATAAATCATATCTTTTCCGGCGGAGTTACTGATGGAGATTATTTTTATAATAAACTTCATTTGTAATGATGCTTTTATCGCGTGAGCATTTCAATAAGATACAGCATACTTTCTTTTGCGTTAGTATCGCCTAGGTCTGAGAAATGTTTTGTCACGTCGAGTGTCGGACCATATTTGTATAGATATTTGATGCTTGCATTATGTATCTATTTGGCAAGAGTGGGGATGCTAGGGGAAGATGGTGATAAGAGTCTCGGTGAATCTGACTGATTGATAAGTAAACCTAGAAAGTGTGGAGGTGGCGTACCAAAGATATAAGACCAAAAGATGCATTCGAGTAGGCGTTGCCAAAATCTCTAGGTAGAGACAGAGAAGGTAGAGATTGGAAAATTCCAGCTTAAAATTTAAGCTACGCTATGTGGGGACATGGGGTAATGGGAATTCTTCTAGGTTAATTCAAGTTATACTCAGCTTGTCTACCAAGCCTGCCATTCCAAACAGCTTGCGTGAGTGCACTGGGCGGGTTGTCACAATGAGAGATAAAAATAATATCAAATACTGTACTCGACTCCCCCAAGTAATTGCGAGGAATTCTGAATGAGGATGAATTAGGTCTAAAGATTGAAAAGATCTTACTTAAATCAAAATGCAAGGTTTAATCCTTCTGAGATTTTTGCCTAAATCATTAAGTTCAAATTTAGAGTGCTGAAACCGAAGAGTAATAAAATATTCGTATGATTTACTTTCATATGATGATATTACCAGACAGGAATTTTAGCAATCTTTAAATCTAAAATATTATAAAATAATTTATTCATAATTTAAAGAATTTTTGCAAAAAATAAGAATGTACCAAGGATTATATTTTTGGTACATTCTTATTTTTTATGGATTTATCAATATTAAATTAAAATATATATTATTATAGCGTAAGAGAGAAAACTAGAAAAGGAGGATATAGATGAAAATTTACAAATTATGTATCGATGATAAACTCATGGGATTATGTAAAGATAAATTCCTATTGGAACTATTCATCGTACAAAGAAAATATATGAAGCATAAATATGAGGTAACTAAAATTACTAGTAAAAATTCCAGTATCTATGATTTAGATTATTACATGATCTATTATTATGGATATGCTATTACCAATTATGAGTATAGATATCTCTATAATGTAACGAAGGAACTTGATGAAAATCGTAAGTTTAATATTACTAAGCTAGAAGTAGCCTTACGGGATAAATCTCTTACAAAGAAAGAACGTAAAACAATCAAGAGAACTATCAAGATTCTTAAAAGTCATAAGATGGAAGATGATGATGAAATCACATCAAATATGAATGATATCATCAATAATCCATATTGTGTAAAAGATTATCTTGATATGTTAGATTCTTTCCATACTGCGATTGAAAATGATGATATTCATTTAGAAAAGGGGTAAAATATTATGATACGATATCTTACGAATATGAAAAAATTTGATCATACCTTTATCATTGCCGTCGATGGTGTAGATGGTGCTGGAAAATCAACCTTTATCCAAAATCTTAAGAATAAATTGGAAGAAGACTTAGATACGGATAAGGTTGTTATTACCATTCAACATTTTCCAAATTATGATATCGAAAGTGGTGAAGAAATAAAGAAATTGCTGATGACTTGTAAAGATGCTTCGGATCCATCTTTCATTTCATCTATGACGGATTTGAATATGCTGAATCGATATCAAACCATCTGTGAATATGCACCAGATGGAAATAAAGAATTTCATATCATTCTTTTCGATAGATATAAATCTAGTAATGATTTCTTTAACATCATGAAGTATAAATATAATGCGAATGGTGGTATAAAAAATCGTGATGCGTATAAAGATATTTTTATGGCTCATCTGAATGAAATGTACGCATATTGTACACCGGAACCAGATTTACAGATATTTGCTACAATCGATGAAGGATTGCAAATGGAAAGATTATCAAAGAAAAAGAATAAAGATACCTTTGAGATCGCAGCAAATATTCGTTTTGTGAATAGGTTATTTTCAAAATATATCAAATTACGTCTACCACTTAAGTATCATGGAGATACTTTCTATCCATTATTCTTTGAAAAATATGATGAAAAGCAACTTTCCATGGAATCTAGG
>JAEWTV010000008.1 GCA_023397675.1 Bacillota bacterium
TGATAAACGCGCCGCAGGAAAGGCCGGCCGCGCCCCACAGTACGGCGCAGCCGGCGCCCAGCGCCAGCGCACGTCCGGCGCTGCCGGGCCTGTACAATGCCCGTTCACCCGTAAAGTGGGCCGACAGGCTCAGCTTCGCTTTCTGCAGCGCCTCATAGAAGGCGGGCTCCAGGCTGTGCAGCTGGCACACGGTGCGTCCCGCCGGGAAAAGCGCGTCAAAAAAGACGGTCTGGTACTCCGGGCTGCCCGCGGGCAGGCCTTTTTTCCGTACCAGCCGCAGGTCCTCCTCCCGGCCCTCTTCGGCGAGATAGCCCTTGGAGGCGAACCAGAGAATCAGCGAGAGGATGTCCCGGTCATCCGCCGAATTGTCGATGATATAGCCCACCTCGGCGCTGGACACGCCGTCTGGCGGCGTACACTCGGGCGTGACCACCGGCGCTCTGCGCCGGGCCGACAGCGCCCGCAGCAGCGTGTACGCGGCCAGCAGCGCGCCTGCGCCCGCAAAAGCCCAAAACACCCATACCGGGGCCATGCGCTCGCCGGTGAAGTAGCCCTCGGGCAGGCGTGCGTACAGCGTAACGGCCTCGCCCGGGTACAGCGTGCGCCCCGCCGCGCCGGAGAATGTGTTTCCGTCCCATGCGCCGGAAACGCCCGCTTCATTGCCTTTGCCGCCGTAGGAGCCGCTGTACAGCGCCAGCGCGCCCTTCTGTTCCTGCGTCAGCGGTTTTTCGAAGGTGAACGAAAAACGGAAGTCCTCTATGGGCGCGTCCCACCGGCCGCCGTTTAAGGAATAAAACAGCTCGTCGTAGGCGGCCACGCGGTCGTCTCCGATGTCGTAGGTGAATGTCAGCTCATAGGTCTGCACGCCTGTGAGCCATGTGTCCTCATCGCCGATGCGGATGCTGTAAAAGCCGTCTTCGGTATCGGTCTCCACGGGCGCGCCGGCCGTCTGGCCCTCGCCCGTCACGGCAAGGTCCCGCACCCTGGCGCGGTAGGCCATCTCCTGCGGGCCGTCCGCGGTGTCCTTTTCCACCCACAGGGCGACGGGCAGCACGCGGTAAATACCTCGGGAGGGTACGGCGAAATCAACGGTGATGCGCTCGGTCTGGGTAACGGTGTTGTTTTCGTGCAGGGTGGCATCCACGCTGTATGCGGTAATGGTATAATCCGCGCGGGAAACGCCGGAAGCTTCGGCAAATGCGGGCAGAGCGCAGCATACAAGCAGCGCCGCCGCGGCCAGCAGGCAGATGAGTTTCTTCATGTGCTTTCCTCCGCTTTTTTGGTTTGCCCGGTACGGCAAAGCCAATACTGCCAACAGTATAACACAATATGCGCGGCGAAAACAGCGGGAACTTGCAAAATAACGCCGGATACGGTATGATAATGCCTGTGCACGGCCCTGCCGCGCCGAGAGAACGCCCTGAAACAGCAGGGCGGAAAATTTGAAAAAAGCAAAAGGAGCAAACGGATGCTTGCACTGGTAAAAGAATATTTTTGGATCTTTTTCATTTCCATGGTGCCCATCGTTGAGCTGCGCGGTGCGGTCCCGGCGGGGCTTGCCATGGGCCTGCCGGTGATTCCCACCTATATTGTTTCGGTCATCGGCAATATGCTGCCTGTCCCCATCATCCTGCTGTTTGCCAAGGCGGTTCTGCTGTGGTGTACCAAGCTGCCCGGCGGGCTGGGCCGTTTTTTTATGAAAATTTACGACAAGGGCGTCAAAGCCGGCGAAAAGATGCAGGCGAAGGCCGGGCGCGGAATTTACTGGGCGCTGTTCCTGTTTGTGGCCATCCCGCTGCCGGGCACCGGCGCATGGACGGGCTGCCTGGCGGCGACGCTGTTGGACCTCAAGTTTTGGCCCAGCGTGCTGGCGGTGCTGTGCGGCGTCATGACGGCCGGCCTCATCATGGGCGCGGCCTCGGCTGGCCTGCTGGGCGCTCTTGGCATGATTTTTGCGTGAACCTGTTACGCAGCACCCTGCGGGGGGATTTCCCCCCGCAGGTTTTTTTGATTTTCGGCCCTTCCGGACAAGCGGCAACAGGGCAATTTCTGGAAAAGTATCAAAAACTTTATTTTTCTTGAAGAAAATGATCTTCCGGCGGCGTTTCATGGGTGTAGGGCGATGAAACAAGGGCGGGCAAAGGTGGTGGAGCGGATCGCACAGAATATGACAAGTGATGAATTTTCCCAGCTCGTACGGCAGTACGAACGGCTGGTGTACACCATCTGCTACCAGTTCACAAAAGACCACCAGCTGGCCGAGGATCTTGCCCAGGAGACGTTCCTTTCCGCCTACACCCACCGCGACGACTGCCCGCCCGGCAGTTACAAGCCCTGGCTCGCCCGCATTGCCACGAACAAGGCCAAGGATTATTTGAAAAGCGCCTACCACCGGCGCGTATCCGCGGCTGAGGACGGCGAGATGCCTGCCGTGGCAGACGTGCTGAATACCATGCCGCCGCCCGAGGATATCACCATTGCCAAAGATGAAGCGGCGCGCATCCGGGATACCATCCTCGCCTTGAAAGAGCCTTACCACCAGGTCGCCGTACTGTTCTTCCTGGAGGAAAAAAGCGTGGACGAGATCGCCTCGGCGCTGCGGCGGCCGCCCAAAACAGTACATACGCAGATCTACCGCGCCAAGCAATTGCTGCAGAACGCCATAGAAAGGGGAAACGGGCATGGAATTGTTCAATAAAGAGGGCCATCTCACGGACGAGGGCCTGCGAGCCGTTGTGGACGGCACGCTGGATGAGATGGGCCGGCTGGAAGCCTCGGAGCATTTGAGCTTCTGCGACAGCTGCCTTGTGCGTTACACGGAACTGCTTGCGGACGACACGCTGCTCGTTCCCGAAATGCCCTTGACGCCCACGGTGCTGGCGCGGGTGCGGCGCAGGGCCGTGCGGGTGTTTTTCAACCGGTATACCCGTGTAGCCGCCGTTGCGGCATTCGCGGTGGTGCTGTGGGGTACTGGCGTATTCAACAGCCTTGTGCCGGACCGCACCATCCGCCAGCAGGAGCCGGCCCGGATCACGGCGCCCATCAGCGCCGCAACGCGCGTGAATGATTTCTTCCGCAGTGCGGGAGACTCCATCAGCGCCGCGCTCACGAATATCCTGCCGCGCGCGGACGCCGCCCCGGCAGATGCGAAATAAGACAAGGGAGAGACATATCATGCAAAGAAAAAGTGGATTTCTGACATTCTGCTTCGCCTGCCTGCCCGGCGCGGGAGAGATGTATCTTGGTTATATGAAACGCGGCCTGTCCGTGATGATTGCCTTCTGGGGCCTCATCTTTGTGGCGTCGCTGCTGAATATGGGCATCCTGGGCATCCTTGCGCCCATCATT
>JAEWTV010000049.1 GCA_023397675.1 Bacillota bacterium
GCGTCCGCCGGTGGAACTGAATTCCCCGCAGGGCTGCACCAGGCCGTGGCCCTCCAGGCGGCGCAGCAGAGTAATGGCCGTGGGCGTGCTCACCGCCAGAGCGTTCGCCATCTCCTGTGTGGAAAAACGTTCTTTTTCCATGGCCCATGCAGCCGCCTGCGCCGCCCGCCCGCGCTGTGCGCCGAAAAGATTTACTGTCTCCATCCTGAGTGCCTCCCGCCTGTTTGTGGTTTTACTGTAACACATTCAAAACACTTTGTAAAATCGTTTTAAAAACTTGACAAAAAGAAAGACTCATTCTTGGAGATTCCAACAAAATTGGAAGAGACCGCTTGACAACGCATCAAAAAAGACGCATTCTAATGCTGGAATCTTTTTAAACTGAGTTAAAAAAGTTTTGGGCATGGGAACATGCGGAAAGGATGGATCGACGATGAAGGGAGCTTTTTTTCTGGGCAACCGGGAATTTGAAGTCCGGGATATGGAAAAACGGCCGCTGGCCGCGGACGAAGTGCGCATTCGCGTGATGGCGTGCGGCGTGTGCGGCACGGACGTCCACATTTACCACGGCGAGGCGGGCTCGGCCGAAGTGACGCCGCCGGTGGTTCTGGGACACGAATATGCGGGTATTGTAGAAGAAGTAGGCGCGGATGTGAAAGGTTTGGTGCCAGGCGATCATGTCGCCGTAGACCCCAATATTTACTGTGGCGCCTGCACGCCCTGCCGGGACGGTAAAAAGCAGTTCTGTGAGCATCTGCAGGCGCTTGGCGTCACCCGGGACGGCGGGTTTGCACAGTACAGCGCAGCGCCGGCGGCACAGTGCTTCAAACTGGCACCGGAGCTGCCCTTTGAGGCAGGAGCCATGGCCGAGCCGCTGGCGTGCTGCCTGCACGGTATCGATGCCGCGGGTATACGGCCCGGCAGTACGGTATGTGTGATCGGCGGGGGAGCCATCGGCCTGCTGATGGTGCAGCTGGCCCGCCTTTCCGGCGCGGCGAAGGTCATTCTCAGTGAGCCGGTGGAACTGCGCCGCAGCGCCGGGCTGTCCGTTGGAGCTGATCTGGCTGTCGACCCGCTCCGGGAGGACCTGTCCGCCCGTGTGCGGGAGGCTGCGGGCAAAAGCGGCGCGGATGTGGTGATTGAATGTGTGGGGAACACGGCGGCCACACGCAGTGCCTTCGAGGCCGCGGGCTTCGGCGCGACGGTGCTGCTGTTCAGTGTGCCCGCGCCTACGGCTACGGTTCCGCTGCCGTTGTTCGACGTATACAAAAAAGAGCTTGCCATCCGCGGCTCTTTCATCAACCCGGATACGCATCTTCGGGCTGTGGAATTGCTGAGTGCGGGGCGCATCAATGTGGAGCCGCTCATCACCCACACGTTCGGCATCGGGGAAATGGAGCAGGCGATCAAAATGCAGATGGGCGGCGAATCCATCAAAGTGATGGTGCTGCCAAACAAACGCTGAACGCGTACAAACGGGAGAGGATGATTCAGAATGCAGAAAATGTTGCAGCAGGTGATGACGGCGCCGGGGCACATCGAGTTCCGGGAGGCGCCCGTACCCGCACCCAACGCGGGCGAGGTATTGGTAAAGATCATGAAGATCGGCGTGTGCGGGTCGGATATCCATGTGTATCACGGCGAGCATCCGTTCACAAAATATCCGGTCACCCAGGGCCACGAGGTGTCGGGGAAAATCGCGGCGTTGGGCGAGGGCGTGACGGGATTTGCCATAGGGCAGAAGGTGACCATCGAACCGCAGGTCTACTGCGGCCGGTGCCATCCGTGCACGCACGGCAAGTACAATCTGTGCGAGGAACTTCGGGTGATGGGGTTCCAGACGACAGGCACAGCCAGTGAATATTTTGCCGTGGACGCGGGCAAGGTGACGCCTTTGCCGGAAACGATGACATACAGCGAAGGCGCGATGATAGAGCCGCTGGCCGTGACGGTACATGCGGTGCGGCGCGCCGGGGATATGCGCGGACAGAAGATCGCCGTGCTGGGCGCGGGGCCCATCGGCATCCTGCTGGCCCAGAGCGCAAAGGCGCTGGGCGCGGCGCAGGTGCTTATCACCGACATCAGCACGCCGCGGCTGGAATTGGCAAAAGCATGCGGCGTGGATTTTGCAGTGAACACAAAAGAACACGGCTTCGGTGAAGCACTGGCGGAATGCTTCGGCCCGGACAAGGCGGATGTGATCTACGACTGCGCAGGCAACGATACGACCATGGGACAGGCCATCCGGCACGCGCGCAAGGGCAGCACGATCATCCTTGTGGCGGTGTATGCGGGTATGGCAAACGTGGACCTTGCGGTGCTCAACGACCATGAACTGGATCTGAACACGAGCATGATGTACCGCCATGAGGACTATCTTGAGGCCATTCGCCTGGTAAACGAACGCAAGGTTCGGTTGGAGCCGCTGATGAGCCGGCACTTCCCGTTCCGGGATTATCTGGCGGCATACCGGTACATCGACGCGAACCGGGAGACGACGATGAAAGTGCTGATCGACGTGGATGAGAGCGAGGCGTGAACGTGGAAAAAATCGCGGAAACCATAAATGGCCTGCAGCACATCGGCCTGCCTACAAACGACCTGGAGAAAACGGTGGCCTTTTACGAAGGGCTGGGCTTCTCCGTTGCGCTGCGTACGGTCAACGAAGCCGCGGGGGAACAGGTAGCCTTTTTGCAGCTGAAAGAACTGATGATCGAAGCCTATCAAACCGGCCGCGCGGCCGGCAGGGCCGGGGCTGTCGACCATATCGCGCTGGACGTCGCGGACGTGGATACGCTGTTCGTGCTGCTGCGGGACGGTGGATACGAGCTGCTGGACGACGCGGTGCGGTTTCTTCCTTTTTGGGCGCGGGGCGTGCGCTTTTTCACCATCCTCGGCCCCAATGGGGAAAAGGTGGAATTCAGCCAAAAACTTTGAGGAGGAAAGTATGTTTGATATCGTGGCGCTGGGCGAGAGCCTGATCGACTTTACACCCAGCGGGGAAAACAGCCAGGGGATGGCGCTGTTTGCGCGCAACCCGGGCGGCGCGCCTGCCAATGTGCTGGCAATGGCCGCAAAGCTGGGCGGCAAAACCGCATTTATCGGCAAGGTGGGGGACGACGCTTTCGGCGCGTTTTTGAAAAAGACGATGGAGGATGCTGGTGTGGACGTGCGCGGTCTGCGTATGACGCGGGAATATCCCACGACGCTGGCCTTTGTGCAGCTGACGCCGGAGGGCGACCGAAGCTTCACGTTTTACCGCAAGCCGGGCGCGGACGTGATGCTCGCGCCTGCCGAAGTGGACAGGGCGCTGCTGCGGGACTGCCGCATCTTTCATTTCGGTTCTGTTTCGCTGACGGACGAGCCGTGCCGCACGGCTACGCTGGAGGCGGCGCGGGAGGCAAAAGCAGCGGGGGCGATGATCAGTTACGACCCAAACTACCGTCCGTTTTTGTGGGACAGCGCGGAGCGGGCGAGAGAAGCGCTGCTGGCCGCGCTGCCTCTGGCGGATATCGTGAAAGTGTCGGAGGAAGAAATGGAACTGCTGACGGGCGAAGTGCAGCTGGCGGCGGGAGCGGACGCGCTGGCGTCCCGGGGCGCGGCGCTGGTTCTGGTGACGCTGGGGCCGCGGGGCGCGTACTACCGTGCTGCGGCGGGCCGCGGGCTGCTGCCTGCCTGCGAAGTGGACACGGTGGACACTACGGGCGCGGGCGACGCTTTTCTGGGAGCGCTGCTGTCGTGCCTTGCGGGCAAGACGCTGGAAGAGCTGCGGATATTGCCGCAGGCACAGTGGGAGCGCATTGTCGCGTTTGCAAACGCAGCGGGCAGCCTGACCACCGCGGCAAAGGGGGCCATCCCGGCCATGCCCGCGCGGGAGCAGATCCTGCGGCTGTGCGGCGAATGACGGACAGCCTGCGCGTTTTTTCATGCGCGGCATGCAAAC
>JAEWTV010000081.1 GCA_023397675.1 Bacillota bacterium
TCCATCAGGTGGGCGCTCCCCGTATCACCAATGAAACCACCATCGGTTACTACAAATCCGAGCTCAAAGACCTTGCAGACAAGCTCGGCGAGTTCTCCGGAAAAAAAGTTACCGACGAAGCTCTGAAGGCTGCTGTAGCAAAGACCAACGAAGTCCGTGACCTCATTGCTCAGCTTAACGCTCTTCGCAATGAAGCTAAGGTTTCCGGCACTGAGGCCCTTCGAATCATGCTGGCTAACTGCGATATGACTATCGACGAATATATCGCAGCTCTCAAAGAGTTTATCGCAGACGCTAAGAACCGCGCCCCCATTGCTTCCCGCGCACGTCTTCTGATCATCGGCTCCGCACTTGATAACCCCGAATACATTAAGGTTATCGAAGACAAGGGCGGCCTTGTTGTAGCAGACGAGCTTTGCTTCGGCAATAAAGCTTTCGGCAGCAAAATTGTTGTTGACGATAAGGATGTTCTCGGCTCAATCGCCAGCTATTATCTCACCCGCAACACCTGCCCCCGTTCACTCGACAACCGTCCTGCAATCCACAAGGAAATCATTGATGCCTGCAAGGAATACAAAATACAGGGCGTTATCTATGAGAAGATGCAGAACTGCGAATGCTGGGGCGGCGAAGCTTACTACCTTGAGCCCGACCTCAAGGCAGTCGGCGTCCCGATGCTCCAGGTTGAGCGTGAAGAGCAGATGGCAAATGCCGGACAGCTTGCTATCCGTGCAGAAGCTTTCGTTGAAATGATAGAGAAGTAAGAAGAAGGAGGATAATACCATGGCTAAAGCACCTACTCAGAACTTTGATCCTACAATGCCGGTTAACATGATTGACCTGACCTGCAATCAGGTTGACAGTATTTATCAGCACATGCTCTCCAAGGGTATGCCTGAAGTTATGTGGACTGTTGACATTCAGAAGTTCACTTGGGAAGAAATTCGTGACGCAGAAAAAGCAGGCAAGAAGCTAATCGCTTTCGGTGGCCCGGTGCCCGTAACAATTATGCGCGCTTTCGATTGTGTCCCCTTCTTCCTTGACACGATTCCCACCCGTATTGCTTCTATGGAAGACCTCTGCGGCCGTTACATAGACGAGACTGAGAAGTACGCTCCCACCAGCATGTGTGCTATCGATAAGGCACAGCTCGGCTGCGCACTCAAGGGCGAGTTTGGCGTAAAGATTGACGCTTTCGTACATGCAACCGTTCCCTGCGACTCCGCACGTATCGCATACCCCATGATGGAACGTCTGTTTGACTGCCCCTGCTTCACATTTGACTGCCCCTTCCGCCACGACGCAAAGGGCTTTGCATATGTAGCTGAGCAGATTGAAGCTTTTATCCCCTTCATGGAAGAGCTCACCGGCCTCAAGTGGGACAAAGCCCGTTATGAGAAGTTTAAAGAAATCACCGAAGAGTCCAACAAGGCTTATGCGCTCCTCGCACAGCTCGGTGACCTTCGCAAAAAGACCCCCTGCGTACTGCCCGGACGTATGCTCGTTCTGAACGAGATAATCGCTCCTCTGGCAGGTACTCCCGAGGTTACCTCGATGCTCCAGACCCAGCTCGAAATGGGCAATATGCTCGCCGACATGGGAATGACAGCAACCCGCTGCCCCGAAGAGCGTTATCGCGTCTGCCTCATGCAGAACATGCTGTGGTCTAACACCGGCATCATGGACTGGATGGAAAAGACCTACGGCGCAATCACCGTTATGGACGGCTTCGGCTATCAGGATGGCCTAATCTTTGAAGATTTGGACAACTGGGAGAAGGTAAAGCTTCAGCTTGCTGAGTCCATGCTTCTCGTTCCGATGATCCACGGCGCAACCGGTCCGACCGAGTATTGGCTGAAGACCATCGATAAGATGTATGATGACTACAAGGTCAACGTATCTATCTTCATGGGCCACGTCGGCTGCAAGCACACATGGGCTTCCGGCAAGATCGTTACCGATTACATCCAGGAGAAGTACGGTATCCCCACCCTTTATGTCGACGTCGATGCTATCGACCCGCGCTACAAGTCCAACGACGAACTCCGCGCCCAGATCGGCGAGTACATGGAATCCGTTGTCGGCGCAGAGAATTTCTGCAAATAAGTTCTTACAATTAATTAACGTCCACGACCGCAGGATTTATTCTGTGGTCGTGGGCAAAGGCTATTCATATTATTCACATTGGAAAGCGAGGTAAATATATGGAAAAAATAAAATCTATTGCTGTTACGGGAAAAGGCGGAACGGGAAAAACCGTTGTTTCTACTCTTCTCATCCGTCTGCTCGCAGAGCGTTTCCCCGGCAGAGTACTCGCTATTGACGCGGACTCCGCAATGAGCCTTTGCTACACTACAGGCTTGAAGGTTGATAAGACAGTCAGCATGCTCCGCAGTGAGCTTGTCGGCATGCGTCAGGCTAGGGAAGAGCTGAATAATGGGCCTACAAAGGACCTTATGCGCAGCATACTTGCGCACGGAAAAGGCTTTGACCTTCTTACTATGGGACGTCCGGAGGAGCCGGGGTGCTTTTGTGCCTGCAACGAACTGCTCCGTTTTGGTATAGATACTCTTATGGGCGATTATGACTATGTTGTAGTCGATGGCGAAGCCGGGCCCGAGCAGCTCAATCGCCGCGTAATGAAGAGTGTCGATTGCCTCCTCGTTATGGCTGATATGTCTGCGAGAAGCCTCCAGACTGCGGCAGGCATCATATCTGTCGCAAATGCCGGAGAGAACAACATCGATGTTAAAACTACGGGCCTTGTTTTGAACCGTGTTCGCGACGATCAACCAAAGGAAGAGCTTTTGAAAAAAGTCGGTCTTGAGGTATTTGGAGAACTGCCCGAGGACGCCATGGTCAATAAATTTGACCGCGAGGACAGAACTCTCTTTGACCTCCCGATGGACAGTGCCTGCCCGCAGGC
>JAEWTV010000103.1 GCA_023397675.1 Bacillota bacterium
CAAGCGAACCGGAGCGGCAGCAGAGTGGCATCCTTGGGTTTTCCGACAGGATGGCCGGGCTTTGCGCGGCATTTGTGTTTGCGTGCGGATTTTTTGTTTACGGCTTTCTTCGCATTTTTGCACAGGCTCCCTGGTGGACGCTTCTGTGCCTGGCGGCGCTGGCCGCGCTGGCCGTGCTGCTGTACAGCCTTGGCCGGGCGAAGGGCCGCATAAAGGAGAAAAGCGGCTTCACGGCCGCCTGTATGCTGGGTGCGCCGCTGGCCGCTCCCGCGAAGCTGGTGTTCAAGGCGCTGGGGCTCTCGGCCCAGTCCGACGTAACAGAGGAGGATGTGCTCTCTTTCGTGGACGACGTGGAGGAGCACGATCTGATAGACGAAAGCCAGAAGAAGATGATCACCAACATCTTCGAGCTGGACGACGTGACGGCAGGCGACGTGATGACCCACCGCACTGAGATCGTAAGCGTGGAGGAAAACACGCCCGCCGCCGACGCGGTACGCCTTTCTCTGGAGCACGGATTTTCGCGCCTCCCGGTATACCGCAAGTCACTGGACGACATTGTCGGCATTTTGTATGTGAAGGACCTGTTCGCGCTTTGGGACACGCCGGAAAAGGCGCAGGCCCCGGTGAGCCGGTTCATGCGCGGCGCGATGTTCGTGCCGGAAGCCTGCCGCGCCCAGGAGCTGCTGGTGGATTTTAAGGTAAAGCACACGCAGATCGCCGTGGTGGTGGACGAATACGGCGGCACCAGCGGACTTGCCACGATGGAGGACGTCCTGGAGGAGATCGTGGGCAACATCCAGGACGAATTTGACAACGAGGACGAGGACCTTGTGGCCACCGAGGACGGGTTTGTTGCCGCAGGCAGCGCGGACCTGGAGGAAGTGTTCGAGGCCTTCGGCCTGGAACCGCCCGATGAGGACGAGGACGGCGAGGCCGAATTCGATACCGTGGGCGGCCTGATCATCGACCGCTTGGGCCGTATCCCCGCAGCGGGGGAAGATGTGACGCTGGAATACGGCGGGCTGGAATTCACAGTGCTGGAAGTGGAGGACCGGAGAGTGGGCAAGGTAAAATGCACCCGCGCTCCGGAGCTGAACCCCGAAAATGACGACGACGAAGAAGAGGATGCATGATGGCACATTTTGAAAAACGGCTTTCGAGCGAGACAAAATTCGAGGGACGCGTCATCACCGTGACGCTGGACAGGGTGGAACTGGAAAACGGCGGCACCAGCACCCGGGAGGTGGTCCACCACCACGGCGGCGCGGGCATCGCGGCGCTGAACGACAGGGGTGAAATATACCTGGTGCGCCAGTACCGCTACGCGCTGGACCGGGAATTGATCGAGATTCCTGCCGGCAAGCTGGAAAAGGGGGAGGACCCATTGGAAGCCGCCAAGCGTGAGCTGGGCGAGGAAGCGGGCCTTGCCGCCGCCGAATACCGGGACCTGGGGTATATCATTCCCACCTGCGGATATTGCAGCGAGATCATTTACCTGTATGCGGCCAAGGGCCTTTCTCCCGTGGGGCAGCACCTGGACGCGGACGAATTTCTCTCGGTGTTCACGCTGCCGCTGGACAAGGCCGCGGAAATGGTTCTCTCCGGTGAGATCACCGACAGTAAGACCGTAGCCGCTGTACTGAAGGTGAAAGCCCTGCGGGACGCGGGCCGGTTTTAAACAGTTTCAACACGCGGAGCACGGGAAACGGCAGCCCCTGTTCTGCCAGACAGAACGGCCGCGCCCCTGCGGCGGCATCTGCCGTTTTGGAAAGGAGCTTTTCGGAATGAACGTTGCTTTCTGCACCTGCCGGGACACAAAATGTCCGCTGAACCCCGTGAACCACGACAGGGGCTGCACGCCCTGCATTGGGAAATGCCTGCGGGAAGGTGAGCTGCCGAGCTGCTTTTTCAACGCGTTGGCCCCTTACCGGGGACCGGACGCGGATTATACCTATCAGGGCTTTGCACAGCTTGTGCTGGAGGCGGAGCGGCCCTGCACGGCGGGCCCGCGGTAGGCGGGCGCGGAGCAGATGCAATCTCCGCCGCCGGAAACTTAAGAACATCCACAGGATATTTTTTCAGGCCATGCGGCCGCTTTTCACGCGGGCTGCGGCCGGGGGAATCGTTGGGATGAAAAACAGCGGCCGGATACTTCCCGGCCGCTGTTTTTTCTGTGCGGAAAATCTTATTTCTGCATCACGGCGCCTTCGTTTGCGCCCGACACCAGCTTTGCATAGCGCGCCAGCCAGCCTGTGGTCTCCTTAGGTGCAGGAGCCGTCCATGCCGCGCGGCGGCGCGCCAGCGTATCGTCGTCCACGCGCACGCCGATACGCCCGCCCGGGATGTCGATATCGATGACGTCGCCCTCCTCGATGAGCGCGATATTTCCGCCCACGGCGGCCTCAGGCGCCACATGTCCGATGGACGCGCCGCGGGACGCGCCCGAGAAGCGTCCGTCGGTGATGAGCGCCACGGATTTGTCCAGCTTCATACCCGCCAGCGCGCTGGTGGGATTGAGCATCTCGCGCATACCGGGGCCGCCCACCGGGCCTTCGTATCGGATGACCACCACATCTCCCGGCTGGATGCGGCCGTTGTAAATGGCGTCGATGGCGCTTTCCTCACCGTCAAACACCCGCGCGGGACCGCTGTGCACCAGCATCTCGGGAGCGACCGCGCTGCGCTTCACCACGCAGCCGTTCTGCGCAATGTTGCCCCACATCACGGCGATGCCGCCCGTCTTGCTGTACGGGTCGTCCGCGGGACGGATGGCGTTTGTATCGCGGTTCTGCGCGCCTGCAATGTTCTCGCCCACAGTTTTGCCCGTCACCGTGGGCAGACTTGTATCCAGCAGGCCCAGCCCGGCCAGCTGCGCCATGACAGCGGGCACGCCGCCCGCGGCGTACAGGTCCTCGATATGCGTGGGGCCGGCCGGAGCAAGGTGGCAGAAGTTTGGCACCTTCGCGCTCATTTCATTGAAAGTCTCCAGGCTCATAGGCACATCCGCCTCGTTGGCAATGGCCAGCAGGTGCAAAACGCTGTTGGAACTGCAGCCCAGCGCCATATCCGTGGCCAGTGCATTTCTGAATGCCGCCGGCGTCAGAATATCCCGGGGACGCACCCCGTCCCGCACCAGATCCATGATGCGCATGCCTGCATGCTTTGCCAGCTGCGTGCGCGCCGCGTATACCGCAGGGATGGTTCCGTTGCCGGGCAGCGCCATGCCAATGGCTTCGCACAGGCAGTTCATGCTGTTGGCCGTATACATACCCGAGCAGCTGCCGCAGCCGGGACAGGTGTTTTTGGTGTAATCGTCCAGCACGTCTTCGCCGATGATGCCGGCCTTGTAGCTCCCCACCGCCTCGAACATCTGGGAAAGCGAAACGTGGCGCGTGCCCTGCCGGCCCGAGAGCATCGGCCCGCCGCTGACGACAATGGACGGGATATTCAACCGGGCCGCGGCCATCAGCATGCCGGGCACGATCTT
>JAEWTV010000111.1 GCA_023397675.1 Bacillota bacterium
AGGCTGGTGTTCTACCATTGAACTACGCCCGCAAATTTGAGTTCAGCTTTAGAATAATAACATCTTATAATACTGTTGTCAATATCTTTGTGGTGATTTTACTACATCATTCTATATTGTTTATGTCATTTATAACAGAAAGCTCACTCAGAGTATTACGATTGTTACCCCGTTGTTCGAACGCTCAAGATCACTGTCCCTCCTCAAGTCGTCACAGACGGCAAAAGCGTTTCTGGTTGCATCATTAAATATTGAAAACTGCTCACCGGGAATGAAGTCTTTGATAACCCTGGCATTCTTCTGCCTTTGAAGGTAAGCACGGGTCTCTGTGCGTATCGTTCCGCCTTTTCCGGACGAGCCGTAGCCGTGAATAATCTTGACAGCGGTGTAGCCAAGAGCCTTGCTGCGGCTTATATGGAAGGTCACGCGCTTAATCGCAGCCGAAACCGTCGGCATATCTTCTTTAATGTTGACTTCCTGAAGCTTTCCAGGCATGGCTGCTCCTCTCAACGGGATGTTTTAGGAAGGGAAGACGCCGCTTTTTGAGCGGCGTCTTTAAACTATCATTCGATGCGGTTCAAAGGCTCTTAAGCGCATATTCGCGGCCAAGGGAGAAGGCCTTTTGGTTTAGCTCAAGGAATTTCGGCTTGACGCAGTCGACAATCGCCTTTTGCCAGACTTCCTCGGAAAATTCCGCAAGAGCGGAGAGGATGCCAATCATTACTACGTTGACGGATTTTGCGTTTCCGGCCTCGTTCGCGAGCGAGAGCGCGTCAGACGCTATTATTTTCGCGCCCTTTACGCGGAGCTTTTCGACTATATCGTCGGGATAAGGCATCGCGCCTGTGATGACGGGCATCGGGCTTATCCTGCGGTCATTGACGATGAGAGTGCCGCCGTTCTTAAGATAGGATACCCAGCGTGCGGCCTCAAGCCGCTCGAAAGCGAGAATATAATCCGCCTCGCCCTGATCAACGTAAGGAGAATACACCTTGTCTCCGAATCTGACATAGGTGACGACGCTGCCGCCGCGCTGGGACATGCCGTGAACCTCAGACATTTTAACATCAAAGCCCTGTCCGAGAAGGACGCTGCCAAGAATTCGGGAGGCAAGCAGGGTGCCCTGCCCGCCGACGCCGACTATCATAATGTTTTTTGTTTCGCTCATGTTATTTGCCCTCCTTCTTGAGGATGGCTCCGAATTTGCACATCTGAGTGCAGAGCTCGCAGCCGACGCATAGCGTGGGGTCGATACTTGCCTTTTTATCGGCAAAACTGATTGAGGGACAGCCGATAGTCATGCACTGACGGCAGCCCTTGCACGCTTCGATATCTACATGAAGCGCAGGCGAAGTCTTGACCTCTGGCAAGAGGATGCAGGGGCGTCTCGCGATTATGACCGAGGGCTCTGCCACGCTGAGCTCCTCCGTAATCGCTGCTTTTAGTTCTTCCAGCGCATAGGGATCGACTACACGCACGCGCTTTACGCCAAGCGCCTCGCAGAGCTTTTCGAGAGAAACTGCGGGAGCGGGCTCGCCCTTCAGGGTTTTACCGGTTGTGGGGTTCTGCTGATGCCCTGTCATGCCGGTTATTGAGTTATCAAGTATAAGTACAGTTGAAATACCCTTGTTATAGACGATATCGACAAGACCCGTAATTCCGCTGTGCATAAACGTGCTGTCGCCAATGACGGCAACGGACTTCTTAGCGCTTTCCTCGCCGCGGACGGTGTTGAAGCCGTGCAGTCCGGAAATTGAGGCACCCATGCAGATCGTTGTATCCATAGCGGCGAGCGGAGGCAGAGAACCGAGAGTGTAACAGCCTATGTCGCCCGATACCATAAGACCCATTTTGCTGAGCGTATAGAAAAGTCCTCTGTGCGGGCAGCCCGGGCAGAGCGTGGGCGGACGGGGAGGGACGGTTTCGCCGAAATCTATGTACGACGCGGTGCTCATACCAAGTGCTTTTCTAATTTTGTTTTGGCTGAGCTCGCCGCAAAGACCAAAGAGGTCCTTGCCACCGTCGACCTTTATACCGTTTGAGCGCAGATGCGTCTCGATAACGGGGTCAAGCTCCTCGACAACTATGAGCTTATCGACCTTAGAAGCAAATTCTCGAATGAGTTCAAGGGGCAGGGGATTGACCATTCCTAGCTTCAAAACGCTCGCGTTCGGAAAGCATTCACGCAGATATTGATAGCAGATGCCCGCCGTTACATAGCCGACCGAGGTGTCGCCCATTTCGACGCGGTTGATGCCGCTCGTTTCGGCATATTTAATTAGCTTTTGTGTCCGCTCCTCAACAATCGGATGACGTTTAACCGCATTTCCCGGCATCATTACATATTTCGGAGGATTCTTTTCATAGGGCTTTAGATCGTGCTCAACGCGGGGCGACAGTTCGACGACGCTTTGGGAATGAGCGACTCTTGTGCAGGTGCGGAATAAAACAGGAGCTTCATATTCCTCCGAAAGCTCGAAAGCGAGCTTCATATACTCAAGGCACTCCGCACTGTCCGAAGGTTCGAGCATTGGTACCTTGGAGGCAATCGCGTAATGACGGGAGTCTTGCTCGTTCTGAGAGGAGTGCATGCCCTGATCATCGGCGACAGCAATGACAAGTCCGCCGTTAACGCCGGTATAGGAA
>JAEWTV010000143.1 GCA_023397675.1 Bacillota bacterium
CCTGTATCTGGACCGCCATACGATAGACACCGGCAGGCAGTGGCGCGGCATCGACGCGGATGCGCTTACGCTGCTGCGCCAGTATCCGTGGACGCAGAACTATCTGCAGTTCCACCGCGTGATGGAACGGCTGACGGAACTGTGCACGGATGCACAAATCCGGCTGTCGGACGTTCAGGCCGCCCTGCAGGCGGAGCTTTCCCTTGCGCCCGCCGACGCGGATACGGCGGCCTCCCCCGCCGCCTCTCTCGACCTCTCCCAGCCGCTGGCCCTCATCGAGCGGGAGATCGTCCGAATGGTACTGGAAAAAAGCGGCGACAACCAAAGCCGTGCGGCGCAGAGCCTTGGCATCAGCCGCACCACGCTCTGGCGGATGCTGAAGGCATAAAAAAACGGCATGGAACTTTTGCTCCATGCCGTTTTGCTTTATCCCATGCGTTTACACGTGCCAGATGTCCCGCGCATATTCCAGAATCGTACGGTCGGACGAAAACACGCCTGCGTTTGCCACATTGCGCACACACTTTGCCGCGAAAGCCCGCGCGTCGCGATAGTCCCGGTTGACAGCCAGGCGCGCGTCGCAGTACTCGATAAAATCCCGCATCAGGAAGTAGTGGTCGGGCTTGTGCCAGCTTGCGCCTTCGGTGAGGGAGACATACAGTTCGCGGAACATGCCTGTGCCGCCGTCGGAAAATGTGCCGTCCACCAGGCTTTCCACCACGCGCTTTGCGCGCGGCTCCGCCGCGAGGACGGCGTTCGGGTCGTAGCCGTCCTTCTGCAGACGCGCAATCTCATCGGCGCGGGCGCCGAAGATATATTCATTCTCCGCGCCGGCCTGCTCTGCGATCTCGATGTTTGCGCCGTCCAGTGTGCCCAGCGTCACCGCGCCGTTCAGCATGAACTTCATGTTGCTGGTGCCGGACGCCTCCGTGCCGGCCGTGGAGATCTGTTCGGACACATCCGCCGCCGGGATGATCTTTTCCGCATAGCTGACGTTGTAGTTCTGGACAAACACCACCTGCATCAGGCCGTTCACGTCCGCATCGCCGTTCACCAGTTCCGCCAGCTCGTTGATATACTTGATGATGCCCTTGGCCCGCACATAGCCCGGCGCGGCTTTTGCTCCGAACAGGTAGACGGTGGGCGCGAAATCCGCGCGGGAGATGCGCCCCTCCTTCAGGCCGTAGTATGTGTCCAGAATGGAAAAAGCGTTCAGAAGCTGGCGCTTATACTCATGCAGGCGCTTTACCTGCACATCCAGCAGGAAGTCTGCGTGAAGCCGCACGCCCTCGTGCTTTTCCACATACGCCGCGAGCTGCCGTTTTTTCTCCCGCTTGACGTCCATGAAACGCGCCAGAAACGCAGGGTCGTCCGCGCAGGGTTCCAGCCGCTTGAGCTGGGAGAGGTCTGTCAGCCAGCCGTCGCCCACAGCGTCGTGCAGCAGCGCCGCCAGTTCCGGGTTTGCCAGCGCCAGCCAGCGCCGTTGGGTAACGCCGTTGGTCTTGTTGTTGAACCGCTCGGGATACAGCTCGTACCATTCGTGCAGAGCGGTGTCCTTCAATATCTCAGTGTGCAGGCGCGCCACACCGTTGGTGGAGTGGGTGGCAAAGATGGCCATACGCGCCATATGCACCATGCCGTCCTCCAGGATGGCATAGCAGGACACCTCGCCCATGGGCACGCCCCTCTGCTCCAGCGTGCGGCGCAGCAGCGCGTCCAGCTTTTTCACATACGGATACACCCGGGGCAGCACGCCGCGGAACAGCTTCTGATCCCATTTTTCCAGCGCCTCGGGCATAATGGTGTGGTTGGTGTAGGCAAAGGTATCGTGGGCCACCTGTACTGCGTCGGCAAAACGCATGCCCGCCTCTTCCATCAACAGGCGCAGCAGCTCGGGAATGGCCACTGTGGGGTGGGTATCGTTGAGCTGTACCGCGTATGCGTCGGCAAAATGGGTGAAATCCCCGCCATGGGCCGCGCGGTAAGCACGCACCATGTCCTGCAGCGACGCGCTGGAGAAGAAATACTGCTGCTTGAGGCGCAGGCGCTTGCCTGCGTCGGTGTCGTCGTTGGGGTACAGCACACGGCTGATATCTTCGGCGGCGTCCCGCTCGCGCACGGCGGCGGCATATTTCTGGGCGTTGAACAAATTGAAATCGAATGCCTGGAACGGCTCGGCCTGCCACAGACGCAGTGTATTGACGGTTTTCATTCCGTAGCCGATGACAGGCGTGTCGTAAGGCACGGCGCGCACGGCCTGCCCGCCGAACTGCACGGTGACGGCATCCTCCTCCCGGCGAACGCTCCATGGGTCTCCAAAGCGCTGCCAGTCGTCGGCGGTCTCTTTCTGGAAGCCATCCTCAAAATACTGCCTGAACAGGCCGTACTGGTACCGGATGCCGTAGCCGTCCAGCGGCACGCCCTGCGTGGCGGCGGAATCCAAAAAGCACGCGGCCAGGCGGCCCAGGCCGCCGTTGCCCAGCGCCGCGTCCTCGATCTCTTCAAACACGTTCGCATCCACACCCGCGTCCAGCAGCATCTGCTGCACCTCGCCCAGGCGGCCCATGTTCAGCAGATTGGCGTAAACGAGGCGTCCCACAAGAAACTCCGCCGAAAGGTACGCCACGCGCTTGCCCGGCGCGCGCTTCCATGCGTCCGCAGCGAGGTCCAGCGCTGCTTTGGACACCGCGTTGTACAGCTCACGGGGCGTAGCCTGGGCAATGGTTTTCCGGCAGTCGGCCGCAAGCACCTGCCCCGTCAGTATCTGAATATCTCTTTTCATGGAAAAACTCCTTTCCTGAACCGCCGCCGCGGGATAAAAGCAATTTATTTTCGCAAATTTTCGTAGAACACCACCATGTTAGCATTGGATACGGATTTCGTCAAGGCGTATTTTGTGATATTTCAATAAAATATTCTTTCTCTCCCATTGCAAAGAGCGGCGGTGCGGGTTATACTAAACAGGATATCGGACAACGAAGGGAGGCGCGGCGCTTGGTGACGATCCGAGACATTGCCCAGCGGCTGGGAATCGCGGTGAGCACGGTTTCAAAGGGATTGAACGGCGCGCCGGACGTGAGCGCAGAGACCCGCCAGCTTGTGCTGGACACGGCGGTGGAAATGGGTTATGCGGCCAAGCGTGCCCGCAGGCAGGCACAGCCCAGGGTGTGTGTGCTGGTGGAAAATATGGAATACGCCAACATCGGCCAGTTCGGGTACGAGATCGTGGCCGGGTTCCGGCTGGCGGCCGCGGCACGGGGATGGGCCGTGGATGTGCTGCCCACCACGCCCGAGGCGCAGGCGCGCACCAAATACGGCAGCCTGCTGCTGGAGGGCGGATACGGCGGCGCCTTCATTCTCGGCCTGACGCCGCAGGATGCATACATGCGTGCGCTGGCCGGCACTGGCACGCCCACAGTGCTGCTGGACAACTGCGTTCCCAACGCCAGCGTCGGATATGTGGGCACCGACAGTTGGGAGGGCGTGGAGCTCGGCGTGCGGCATCTGGCCGGATTGGGACACCGGAAAATCGCCTTTTTGAACGGCACGCGGGAGTCAATGGTGTCTGAGGAAAGGCGGCTGGCTTTCCTGCACGCCACCTGGCTGTGCGGGCTTTCCGCTGACGAACGGATGATGGCCTATGGGTATTATGAACAAAACTGTGCGCGCGAATACGTGCCGCATTTTCTTGCACAGGGCGCGACAGCCATCCTGTGCGCCAGCGACGGCATCGCCCGGGGGGTGCTGGCCGAGCTGCGGCGTCTGGGCCTGCGCGTGCCCGGGGACGTGAGCGTGATGGGCTACGACGACCTTCCGCTGGCCGCCGGCTGCGAACCGCCCCTTACCACCATCCGGCAGGACAGGCTGGCGCTGGGCAAAAGTGCGTTCAGCCTGCTGGACAGTCTGATGAACGGTGTTGCCGTAAGCAAGGTGCTGCTGCGTCCGCAGCTGATCGTCCGGGAGAGCACCGGGCCTGCGCCTGTACGGAAATAGGCCCGCGAAAAAACAAAAAAGGCGCTCCGCAGCCATTCCGGCTGTTGAGAGCGCCTTTTTTTGCGCCAGCCCTCCGGCAGGGATGCGGCAAAGGGCCGCCCGGATGGCAGCGTCAGGACGCGCCCGGCGCGCGCCGCTCCGCTTCGGCCCGCAGCAATGCGCCGTCCACCTCTACCGCCACAGCCGATCCGCTGTCCGTTCCCTCCAGCGCGTACACCGCGCCGTACACGCGGCTCTCCCGCCGCTGGGCGGAAAGCGGCCCCGGCACCGGTTCGATATGCTCCAGCTC
>JAEWTV010000026.1 GCA_023397675.1 Bacillota bacterium
CAGATCCTTTTCACAAATAGGACCCGGAACTACTTCATGCTCGTGGCCCATGTTTACAACTCCTTTCGCCTATACCTGTTTATTACTGGATTATTTTTCTTTTCAATTACATAATATGTTTAAAACAGTATATGGTGATACGTTAAACACCTAAAAAAGTAAATTATATCCGTTATACAGCAGAAAGGGCGCTTCCAGGAGATTAAAATATATAAAAAATAGCAAAAAAAAAATTCTTTACCAGCCCTCAGATGTATATATTATAAAGAGGTGGTACTATGTATAATACTAACAGCCAGCAATTCATTTACAAACAAAGCGGGGGTAAGGTTTTTAATTTCTATTTCGATGAGAAACTCGGGTTGTGCTACAGCAATTTATCAAAAAGAAACACCTGGGGGGAGCCTACAGTTCTTCAAAAAAATATACATAATAATTTCTTTATGGAAATGGATCAGGGAGATAATTTTCATATAGTCTATCAGGATTTATCAGGCAACATTTTTTATTCATATATGTCTTCAGGTGGGAACATCAGGACAATTCCCGTATTAGGAAGCAAGTCAGTATCCGCTTACAACAAATATTTTTCTGTTGTCCCAATCAGGGAAACAGTCCATCTTTTCTATATACTCAAACACAACGATATGCTCATGCTTGTACACCAGACATTAGCCGGCAGCAAGGCTGAAAGTCCAAAGGTTATTGATTATGTTTGTGAAAATATCCGTCCTTACTCTGTATCCGAAGATAATCAGGGTAATATTTATACATTTTATCAGTCCTCTGACGGCAAGTTTTATCAGCTGGGTTATAAAAAGTATGCTTCAGCCCAGAGATTCTGGGGGGAATTCACACCAATCACACGCATAAATTCAGACAATGAATTTCCATGGACAATAATAGATGAAAAAAACACCATACACCTTAGCTATCAAAGGTGCAGCAGCAAGCAATATGAGCTTGTATACCAGCAGAAGGTCCCTGACAGGAACATCTGGAGTGATGAAAAAATAATACACTCGTCATCATACCCGTTTCATGAAGCTTCCATAGCATTTATAGCAGGTAAGTTAACTATATTCTGGGTACGTGACGATGTTATTTTTTTCAGCAGTTCAAATGATTACGGCAGCACATGGTCAAAGCCTTCCAGACATACCAGCTTTACAGCCGGGAGGCAGCTTATCTGCGCAAGATTTAAGACGAATGTGCCCCAGGAGTTCGATAAGGTTATGGCCACAAGACTTCCGGGCAGCTTCCTGAATGGACTTAAGCTTGCGTTTTACAGCCCTGCTAACGATTATGAACGTTCCAACCTTTCGGCTGATGATCTGAAAAATATGATAGTTGACAGTCTAAAGCTTTTAAGAGCAAGCATCGATGAGCTGCGCGAATCGGATAATTCCATTATGGAAAGCAACTCAAGGCTTTCTGCCTCCTTTCATACTCTCGAAAGGGATTTTGTAAAATATACCGTAAGAGCAGGCAGCATTGAAAGTGAGCTGAAACAGCTAAAGCAAAGGCTTGAGAAATTTGATGATTACAAGGAGCTGCTTGAAGATTTAAGAACGCAGAAGAATACAATAAAGCCATCAAAGGAAGATTCCTCATCGGTGGATATGATGCCTGTGATAGTTGAAAGCCTGCCGGTTTCACATGAGGTGCACCACCAGGGTTTTAAAACGTATATTATTGATGGAAATTCTAAAAACAAAGAAAAAGGCGAAGAATAAAAAAAACAGAGAATTGTTCCATGTCTTAATTTATAAGAAATAGAACTATTCTCTGTTAATTCAACTTATATAGTTGACCCAAAATGGCGTTTCCCTATATTTTGACACCTAGCCTAAGCTAGGTGGGTGTCCTGTTGAAAAATATTTGCCTTCCTCCGCCGTTGCACTGCACAAGACAGTGTCGGAATTAACCTGAGGCCTGGCATTATGTTTCAAACGCAAACTCCCTTATGTTCGATGTAGGTTCAAAATAATAGGTTTTTCGACTCATTTCAGGCTTGCAACCTTTATCTTAGTTTCATTATAGCATTGTAATCATACTTTTAAAAATTTACCTAAACGCCATTAATTAATATTTGCAATTCATAATGCTATTATTCTAATGAATGCTTTTAAAATCGCTGTGTTGTGACGTCTTAAGACATTTCTATTACAAGAAAAGTTTAACTTATTTGAACATACTCAACAAACATTTCCCACATCATGGGTAAATCTGCACATACTTATTACTTGTGAGTCTGGGAACTACACGGTACATTTCACGTACATAGATTTTATTTTGTATTCCCTCTTTCATAACAAGTTCCTTATATTCCTCGGGAAATTTTAGACAATAGCCGCAGCCACCCTTTGCAATCTGACATGGGGTAGATATTACTTCAAAAACATAACCCTTACTTTCAAGCGTTCTACATAGCCTTATAGCAAAATTACCGGAATTTAAAACAGCCAGACAATCCAATTCAACCACTCCTCCTATACAGCGCCGGGGCGCGGCGGCAGACAAGCATAAGCCGTGGGGGTAGCGCTGCTTAAAACATTTTAGTCTGCCACCAATATATAATATTTTTGGCAGATGAAAATGTTACAAAGGAATTAAGTCAAAAATCATGTCCCAATCTTGTTTTCCCGGGCATAGTAGAAAAGGTACTGCTGTGCAAAGCCGGCAAGCTCTCCGAATTTTTCGGCAGCAAACTCCTGAATCTTTTTCAAGCTTGTTTCCTCCTTAAAATACAGTTCTTCCATGACCCTCTTAACCCAGACATCAGTAGGGAAAACATCATATTTGGTACCGCTGTATAAAAGCACACAGTCGGCAACCTTGTTACCCACACCCGGAAGCCTTATCAATTGTTTTCTTGCTTCGTCGGAGGGAAGATACTTAAGGTCATCAAGCTTTATTTCTCCTTGGACTACCTTCAAGGCAGTATCAATGATATATTTGCATCTGAAGCCTGCCTTGCAAAGGCTGATGTCCTCTATTGAACAGCTGACAAGCTGGTTAGGCTCTGGAAAAGAGTAATAGTCTTTGCCGTTATATATAATTTTTTTGCCGTACATTTTTGATAATTCATCCACACACCTCATTATCATGGGAATCCTGTTATTCGCGGATATAATGAAAGAAACAAGCGTTTCCCATATATCCTGTCTGAGGATTCTAATACCATAACCATAACTTACAGCTTCCTTAAGTATGGGATCCTGGCTTAAATGTTTTTTAATTTCTCCGTAATCCCTTCCCAAGTCAAAATAGTCAAACCAGAAGTCTTCGAAATCCTTTATTGTCGTATTCAGTATTCTTATCCGGCCATTATCGCCGCTTACATTTATAACTTTACCTTTTACAACTCCCGTGTAGCTGCTCTGCTTCTGTTTGATCCATCTGAAGCACTGCCCGCATTCAAAAGTATGCTCAAGATTAAAATCCTTAATATTTTCTATTTCAATGCCTTCATCAGTCTCGTTTACGGTATATCCCCTATAATCCATTATTAAAATATCCCCCTTGTGTAAATATTCTTCATACCCAAGTATATATTCCCACTTTTTTTCTGCTATAATTAAAAATAACTAATAATGAAGATATTTTTTAAAATCCGGAGGTATGCATGAAGGAAAAAATTTATACAATACCTGTATCAGAAGCATTTAAAGCCGACTGCGAATGCCCCATGTGTCTTCTGGAAAACAACCTTGAAAAAGAATATGTAGAATATGCACTCGGGCCATCCCTTATGGAACCTGACAGCCGCGTAGAAACCAACGAAGAGGGGTTTTGCAGGAGACATTTTGAGATGCTCTTCAACAGCCAGGCAAATAAATTGGGTCTTGGCTTGATAATCGATACCATGATGACAGAGCAGAATAAAAAGTTTAAGAAGCTTTGTGACAAAAGTATACATAAAAAATATGCCGATACCGTCGTTGAGAAGCTTCAAAAATTTGAAAAAAGCTGTGTTATATGCGATAAAATCGAGTATACTATGCAAAGGTTCATAGATGTAATTCTATATCTATGGTGCAAGGAACCTGAGTTTAAGGAAAGGCTGAACACGGGCAAGGGATTCTGCCTTATGCATCTGGCCCAGTTGATTGAAGGTACAAAAAAATTCATGAGCTCCAGAGATTCTCAAGAATTCCTGGGAATACTGATGGATTTGCAGCTAAAGAACCTTGAACGCGTTCAGAGCGAAGTGAACTGGTTTACAAAAAAGTATGATTACAGGTATAATGATGAACCGTGGGGTAATTCTAAAGACTCTCTTCAAAGAAGCATTCAGAAAATAGTAGGATTTTGCTCCCTTAAATAGTACAAACCGTTGCCGGGGAGGCGTAATTTTTGTCAGAGGAAAAAAAGAAGAAACTAATTTGCCTTATAATCGCAGTATTGATTTTATTATCCTTCATTCTGTCCGTAGTATCGATACTTAAGTACCAAGACTATTTCCTGATGGGAAGTATGCAGGAAATGGACAATGACGATGTAAAATACATAAGAAGTGCACAAACATTATTGGATAAGGGAATGTTTGTATATAAATACACAGATCAGCCTACAGTTTTTATAATGCCGGGTCTACCGTTTGCTCTTGCATTCTTCATAAAATTGTTCAGTACCGTCGATGGGGTAACCGCCTTTCGAATATTCCAGGCACTGCTTAACGCAATGTGTATACTAATTGTTTATCTGATAGCCAGAAAGTTTTTTAACCGGAGAATTTCCATGCTGGCCTGCCTGCTCAACTTTGTGTATATACCGCAGATAGCTAATACGGGGCTCGTCCTGACTGAGGAAGTATTCAAGTTCCTTCTTTTGTTGCTTATTTACATAACCATAATTGCCTTTGAAAGAAAAAAAACAGCTCCATATATTATGGGTGGAGTGTGCTGGGGTCTGGCTTGCCTTTTCAGACCAACAATAGCGCTTTATCCGGTTGTTGTTCTGGCAATGTGGCTGGCAAGAAAATATACTTTTAAGGAAATCCTTAAGTTCGCCTCCGTAACAATTGCTGCTTTTGTTATTGTTATGGCACCCTGGTGGATAAGAAATTATTCAACCTTTCACCGGTTCATACCTCTTACAGAATCTTCCGGGAACCCATTTTTACAGGGAACTTATATAAACTATGACGACAGTGAGGATCCGCCTGCCTATAAGGAAACACATACGGAATTTGAAAAGGATGAATATGAAATGCAGTTGGGGAAGGACAAGCTTATAGAGGGTTTTAAAAAGCACCCTGTTGAATACGCCTATTGGTATACACTCGGCAAAACTTTTGACGCCTGGAGTGTTCCCTATTATAACAAGCCCGTACTGGGTATTAAATGGAACCCCACAATCGAATTTCACTACATATTTTTAGCATTTGGTCTGCTTGGAATAATACTCGATATTATAAAAAGGAAATTACATAAAGGAAGTATGTTTTTATTATTTATAATATTATATTTTAATTGCATATACCTGCCCTTTCTTTCATCGTCAAGGTATATTTACCCGATTATACCTGTATTCTTTATCTTTAGCGCATACGGCATCTACAGCCTTGGAAACGCAGTAAAAAAAATTGGGGATTGGCGCACCGAGCGGTTAGGATCACCAGGATAAAACTTAATGTATACCGGACTTTTACTCTATGGTATAATTAATTAAACTTAAAGGTGATGGAGTTCGCCTGAACCGCAATTAAAGTTGCTGATGACTCCTGCGAATGACTTCTTATTGTTATTTGCAGGAGTTTTTGTATAATATAAAGGCTATACAATATAAAGGAGTAATCTTTTAATGCGAAAGTATATATTCATCGGAGCAGGGGGAATATTGGGAGCAATTCTGAGGTATTTGATAAAAGGTATAAACATTTATCCCTACCACGGGAACCTTCCTTTAAATACATTTATTATTAATATTACCGGAAGCTTTATTCTTGCTCTGATTTTAACAATAGCATATGAAATATATCAATTTGACACCTGTTTAAGGCTTGGCATAGCAACAGGTTTTCTGGGTGCTTTTACTACCTTTTCGACACTATGTAAGGAGACGGTAAACTTAATCATCCAGGGAGACTATTTCTCTGCCGTTGTATATGTTTCAACCTCAACAATCATAGGCCTTGCAGCAGTATATCTGGGCATAGCGCTTGCACGCCAGTCAGCTGTATGGCTATTTAAAAAGGGTAGGATTGCTGATGATAATCCTGAAGCAGAAGGAGAGGCAGATTAATGGACCTTGTTTTTGTAGGTATCGGAGGAGCTTTAGGAAGCCTTACCAGATATCAGCTGGGAAAAATTATTTCAGATAAGTCCAAAAGCACCTTTCCTCTGGGTACGCTTATAATCAATATAACCGGAGCCATACTATTAGGAATATTAAGCAGCATGGATGCAGGGAAAAACATTTATTTGCTGCTGGGGGACGGTTTTCTAGGAGCCTATACCACCTTTTCCACATTCATGTATGAGGGTTTCAATTTGTTTAAAGGAAATGAAAAAGCCAATGCAGCTACCTATATATTGGGTTCCCTTATATTGGGCATAATAGGCTATGCAATAGGCTTTGAACTTGTCAGGGTGTTAAGATAAAAGGTTATATTTGGGTTATAATTAATATTTTCGGTGAAGCCGGCCTTGTTTTATAATATATTAATAGTAAAAGTTTTATCAAAAACCATAGTTTATGTACATCGATTTATCACAAAAATAAAGCATATTAAAAAGGAACTGCTGGGCGAATTTCCCAGTAGTTCCTTTTTTACAAGAAAAGCTTTAGTTATTGTTGAAATAATTCAGGAGTAACGCTTACCTCGGTAATCATAGCTAATGTACTATTATCACTGCTTTTGATGTATCTTCCATCATACTTCTTTCATCTGTAACAAATGTGCCGTTTTCACCATCTAACATTGAGTGCTGATATAGATTTAAGGGTATCATCATCATTGTATTCAAACATATAATTAGTATACACTGCTTTTGATATATCTTCATTCATACTTCTTTCATCTGTAACAAATGTGCAGTTTTCACCATCTACCTTATAGTAATAATCAGTTTTCTTTTTATCTGCTGTTATATCACTGAAGGGTTTAGTTGGCTCTCCTATAGCTTTCAAAACGTCAGCTTTTTTATCCCCTAATTTTACACCCCTGAATGTATATTCAGGCTGTTCATCTGAAGACATCCTCGAGTAAATGATAGTAACTACTGTATCGTTTGTGTATGATACAGACAACTGTCCATATTCATACATATTTTGAAAACTTCCTTCCTTACCTTCACCTAAAAGCTTAACTACATCATCTTTCTTCATTCCTAGCGAAACTTCTTTTCCATCTTTCGATTTAACTCTGAATTCAGCAAGTTTTACTTCCTTAGCTGCTGCTTTTTTACTGTCTTTAACAGTACTATCACCAGCTACTGTTGTTGAGTCTGAGTTTGACCCGGCAGAACTATCACTACTGCCGCATCCAGCCATTGCAAACATCATAGATATACACAACACAAAGATTGTAGCTGTACCAATAAGACTTTTAAAAGCATTTTTCTGTTTCATTATTTACCCCTCTGCAATTATGCAAATATTTCATCTTTTATAGTATACTTATCATATTAATTGAAAAAAAGTGAATTAGTTGCACTTTCTTATATTTTTCTGCTAAGTCTAATAGTTTTTTTGCAAGCCATTTCCTCTCTTATACGTCTTTCATCGTCTGCGTATATTTCGAGTCAGAATTGCCTTCCAATAGTTTCAGATATTTTGTTTTAAACCTGTATATGGTTTCTGCTTTTATTACTAAATAAATGACAGTTGTTGTTATAGAAAGTGACAATATTAATTATAATTAGTGACAATTGTTGATATAACTCACAATAATAAAAACGGTTAACTCTTTTTTACTTCGACAACAAGGCTCTTGGCGATTAAATTCATTGACTTAATATTAAGTGCGGTAAGTCTTTCCACTTCATCCCTTACCTGCTGCTGAATACCATGAAGAAGAGGTTTTATTACATATCCATATACCAGAACAAGATCCATTTCTATATAAATTCCTTCAGGATGGTTTTCAGCCCTGAACCTGGATATTCTGCTTACACCTTCAATATTTGAAGTAACATATTCTATTATCTGATAAACGGTATAATCCGAAATGGTATATCTCCCAAGATAACTGAAGGTAGGCCTTACAACGGATTTTTCACCTACAAGCTGATAACTGCCTTTACCTTTACGTTTGAAAATTTGAAGAGGATCAAGGAAATATCCTGAAAAGTCCTTTTTTATCTCAAAGGTAGGAACCGGAATAACATGCTTGCCCTGCTCTCTTCGTGTCATTAGCGCCTGATTTATTTCATACTCGCTTGCAACCTCATGAATATAGACCTTTTCATCTATGCCGGGAAGTCCGATTCTTTTTGCTATGGTCTCAACCATGCCTTCGGAGGTCCCAAGTATCAGTATCCCTTCAGGCTTGTATACTGCAATTGCTCTTTTTACTTCATTTGCATGATTTTCATCGGTAAAAAGGGCACGCTTGATTGAACCGATCTTTGTGCTTTCCCTTTTAGCAGATGAGCCGGCAACAATTTGATTGCCATGTATAAGAAGTCCGTCATCTATTAAAAATTCTATTCCGCGTTCCCTGGCTACCCATGTGGACCTGTGACTTTTACCTGTTCCGCTGGGCCCTATAAAACCGACCGCTTTCAAATTCAATACCTCCAATAAAATAACGGTATGTAAAGTATGAGTATTTTATAATTTTAACATAATTATTATGGATAAGTATACCACTATAATAATTGCCGTATTGAATAAATATTAACCCGAAGAGTAATGCCGAAAAAGGTTTAAAAAAAGGGAAAAAGAGAGTTAATGACTCTCTTTTCTTCCCCCGGATAATTAGTCTTTAGTTTTTTGGCCTTTTTTGTCTTTTGCAATTTAGTAGTTTTTATCTTTTGTAAAAAACTTTATATTATCTATCCAACATTATGTAGTAAGATAGATTTTTTATACACTATGTTGTGTTACACGATATATTTTATCATCTGTTATGTAGATGTCAATATATAATTACAAAAAAACTTGTAGTAATATAGTACTATTTATAATTTCAGGGGAAAAAATGAGAAGTAGGTCTATTTACCTACTTCTCCGTTTCACTTTTAGCCATTCTTACCGAGCACAAATCACAGCCTGAACAAATGAGTACCCTTCCTGAAAAAACATTCTTTATTGTTTCAAGGAGTTCCTTGTTCCTGAACTGATCCGTGCTGTGTATCATAATCCTTCTGGGTGCAAGCGTTATAAGAGAACTTACTAGCAAATCGTCACAGTTTATTTCGCCTTCGTTAATTTCTGTCATAAAGTCCTGAACGCATTCATTGGTAATTTCCTTACCGGTCCCATCAAGCAGCATATATTTGCCGTCAAATGACACAACAATATGAACAATGTCAAACTTGGGGTCCTGAATGTCTACGAAATATCTCAAGAGTCTTATGAACTCCTTATATTCTCTCTCCATTAGAAAATCATCTACTGCTTTGTCTACTATTTCTTCAAGGTCTTTAACATAATCCTTAAGCCTGAAATTGACGAATCCGTCAAGAATTATATTATTGGAGCTGTCAAAGTAATCCAGGAGCTTTCTAACTATTATATTCCGACGCCTTATCTGAAATATGCTGTTTAATATATTTTTATCGTCGTTTCTTATGATTTTTAAGGCAATATTTAAAATTTCCTGCTTCTCTGCTGAATTAAAGTAGCAATAATTGCTATTAATAACCCTGACAATAAGTTTTTCTTCGTATTTTCTCAGTATAAAATCAGCCAACGCGTTAGCAACATGCACTGTAAGGAGACTATATGGCTGATATGTCTTATCATTAGAGTTTTTGTCTTCATTAATACTGCAGATAATGGAAGTCGAACCTTCGGAATTAACTTCATTGACAGAATAATTCACTTTTTTACTTTCCAATTGTTGTAATTCGTGGTTTATTTGCTGTAAAATATCATCAGCACACTCGTTAACTCCTATAGAGAGATACTGCATCAACTTCACATCCCTTCAAATGTAGTATATGTCTTCGCTAAATGTTGTATGCAGCAATTGACCTACGCAATATTTGCCACAAAAACTGAAGTGCAGCATCTAACAGCATCGGAAGCGCAATACCAATTTTTTCACTCATATTCGACGGTAAAAAACCGCTACTGCCTTATTTTGCAGCATTTGAACGTTCGTTTTCTATATATATTATATGTAATTACAATTAGTAA
>JAEWTV010000077.1 GCA_023397675.1 Bacillota bacterium
ATAAGTATAGATGGCGAGCAGGCCAAAGCTATCGCTATCACGACCCTCTGCTTCATTCCGCCGGAAAACTGGTGCGGATACTCCTTCCCTCTCTCCCTGGGTATGCCGACGGCCTCAAGCATATCCCTTGCTTTTTCTATGGACTCCTTTTTATCAAGATGCTCATGATAGCGTATGCTTTCGGCTATCTGGTTTTCCACGGGATATACCGGATTAAGCGCGGTCATGGGGTCCTGGAATATCATGGAGACGACGTTGCCCCTTATTTTTTCCATTTCCTTCTGGCTCTTTGTCAGGTATTCTTCGCCGTATATCTTTATGCTGCCGCCAACTATAACTCCGGGCGGGTCGGGGATAAGCTTCAATATGGCAAGCCCCGTGGTGGTCTTGCCCGCGCCTGTTTCGCCGACGAGGCCGAGCGTTTTGCCCCTTTCAAGCTTAAGGTCAAGATGGTTTATGGCCTGCACCACGCCGTAATCCGTGCGGTATTCAACGACGAGGTCCTGTATGTCTACTGCTAAATTGTTTGTGTTCATATTCTCTCCTTATCTAAGGCGCGGGTCGAGCGTGTCGCGCAGGCCGTCGCCAAGAAGGTTGAGTGAAAGTATGGTAAGCATCATGGCAAGCCCGGGTATAAAGGTAAGGTAGCTGTAATCCCTTATATAGTTCCTGCCTGCCGAAAGCATGGCTCCCCATTCGGGAGTGGGCGCCGATATGCCAAGGCCAAGGAAGCTGAGCGTTGCGGTGTTTATTATTGCCGCGGCTGCGCGTATGGCTATCTGCACGATTATCGGGCTGAGCACGTTGGGCACTATATGCTCCGCAATTATCGCGGCGTCCTTTGTGCCTATCGCCCGTGCGGCTTCTATATACTCCGTATTGCGCACGGTAAGCACCTGGCCGCGCATGACCCTTGCAAACGTTGGCACCTGCGCTATGGAAAGCGCCAGTATCATATTGAACTGGCTCGGGCCGAGCGCCGCCACAATAACTATAGCAAGCATGGTCATGGGTATAGCCATAAGAATGTCTATAATGCGCATTATTACGTTATCGAGCACGCCGCCATAGTAGCCCGAGACTGCGCCGATTATGCTGCCGACCACAAGCGCGAACGCGACCGAGCTGAAGCTTATAACAAGGCTTCTCCTGCCGCCGTGCAGTATCCTTGCGGCAAGGTCCCTGCCAAGGTCGTCGGTGCCGAGTATGTGGCCCTGCGAAAAGGGAGGTATAAGCCTTTGTGAAACGTTCATCTTTATAGCTACGTCGTCATAGCTGTAAAACAGGTCTGCGCATATAACGAGCGTTACTATCACGCACAGTATTATCATGCCGAGCACGGCGCTCCTGTTGCGCTTGAACCTGCGCCAAAAGTCGCTGCCGGATCTTTTCTTTTTCTTTGCTGGCGCGGCGTTCTGCCTGTTTGGTTTATTCAGTGTTTCCGTCATATTAAGTCATTCCTTTCAAGCGTTAATCGAAGGAGGGTTTGCCGTTTAATACTTGATGCGCGGGTCCGCAACGGCGTAACAGAGGTCTATAACAAGATTCAAAACGCTGAACAGTATAGTCAGCAATACTATGCAGCCAAGCACCATGGGCGTGTCGCGGCTGGATATGGAATCTATCATCAGCCTGCCTACGCCCGGCCACGCAAATACCGTTTCAACTACTACGGAGCCGCCGAGAAGCTGGCTCATCTGTATGCCGAGGACGGTTATGGTGGGTATCAGCGCGTTCCTGAAAGCATGGCGCAGTATCACGGCCTTGCGCGGCACGCCCTTTGCGGCGGCTGTGCGTACATAGTCCTGCCTTATGGTCTCAAGCATGGAGGAGCGGGTGGTCCTTGCCATAGTGCTCATGTTGCTGAAGGCAAGGCAGAACGCGGGCATTATGTAGCTTTTCCAGGTATCTGCGCCGCCGGTGGGGAACAGGTCAAGCTTCAAGGAGAATGTGATGATGAGCAGCAGGCCAAGCCAGAATACCGGCATGGATATGCCAAGAAGGGTCACGACAAGGCTTGCATTGTCAAACACGCTGTTCTGCTTTACCGCCGCCATAACGCCTATCGGTATGGACATTATAAGCGTGAGTATCGCAGCGACCCCGGCAAGCTTTGCCGTGTAGGGGAAGCGCGACATCACCTCGCTTACAACAGAGGTGCTTTTATAATATGAGGTACCCATATCCCCGCGCAGGAAGTTCAGCATGTAGTTGAAATAACGCACGAGGAGCGGCTTGTTCAGGCCCATCTCCTCCTCAAGGGCGGCGACCTGCTCCGGCGTAGCCATCTCGCCGAGTATCATTCTTGCGGGATTGCCCGGAGCAAGCTGCATTATGACGAACACAAGCAGCGTTACGCCCATTATTACGGGTATGAGTGCGACCAATCTTTTAAGGATATATTTTAGCATTTATACCGTCCTTTGTTCATAAAAGGCCCTATCCGCAAAACAGAGGGAGCGTGCCTTCTGCATTTAGCGGGTTATTTCGCGGGGCTTTTCAGCCCCGCGAAATTGCGTTGGTTGTAGTGTTTGGGTTTATCAGTCGGCCCACTTGGCGGTATGGAAGCGAACGTAACCGGAGGCGCTTATTACTATGCCCTCAAGCTTGGCATCCCAGGCGCGGAAGTATTCGGCCTGCCACAGGCTGATGTGGGGAGCAAGGTCGTTCACGCGCTCTATCTCCTTATGCATAGCCTCAAGCTGCGCATCGCCGGAGGCGGACTTCATGGCCTCTATAAGGGCGTCGGTCTCGGCATCCTGAAGCGCGCCCGGCATCGAAGCGGCCCTGGTGGAGGCGTAGCGGGTCAGATAGGTGAAGCAGTTGGA
>JAEWTV010000120.1 GCA_023397675.1 Bacillota bacterium
CTTTGAGTCTGACCGGCAGTTTGGGTATTCCCGCAGCCTGCCGAAGAAGCAACAATGCCCAAGCTTAAAATAACTGCTAATAATTTAGTGGCTTTCATTAATAAATACCTCCTCTAATATTGACACAATTTTATGCGTTATCGACATTGACAAGCATACCCATCCAAATAAGGCAAATCGATTTAACCATAAAACACATCAACATTCGAAAGTATTCGCAATTATTAGTAATTTTTCCGCAAGCTGCTTTAATATGCGTTTTGATCGAATATGTTTTGTGTATTGATTAATATAATAATCTTAACCCTTGCATTTGTCAACAAAAAAATTTACCTTTTTCTTTCGTTTCGTTTTCGTTTTACTTTCATTTACTTTTGTATGCTTGAATTTTATTTTTGTTTTTGCTATAATCAAGTAAATAAAGTCAATTACTATGGGCTTTCAACCGTAATTGACCTTGGTAAAAACTCAATTTTACAGGTTATTTTTTATTTATGCAGGGATGTTCAATTAATGAAACAGCTTATTATTTTTATAAGATTGGATTGGTAAAAATAATGTTTAAATCGGAAAGACTTCAAAAAATCAGAAATATTATATTTGATCGAAAGCAAATTAATGTTTCTACACTGAGTTCGCTGCTTGGTGTATCGGAAGTGACTATCAGAAGCGATTTGGAACAGCTTGAGCAGGAGGGGTTTTTGTCCCGTCTCCACGGTGGCGCCGTCTTAAATGAAGATATTACAAGCCAGAAGGAGATAAATTCCGCAATCTCCGGGGACGACATCGTCTACAGCAAGGATCAGGATGACATAGGTGTTCTGGCGGCGAAGCTTATCCATGACAATGAAAGAATCTTCCTGGGTTCCGGGACTGTATGCTACTACATAGCCAAAGCCCTGAAAGACAGAAAAAACCTCACTATTCTGACAAACAGTTTATATGTGGCAAATATCCTGTCCGATAATATTCATATAAATGTGCTGCTGACCGGAGGCGAGCTGCAGCAGGGTAAATACTGCGGCGCCAGCAATATTATGAAAAAGAACGTGGAAAATCTCTTTTTGTCAAAGGCATTTTTCAGCGTGGCTGGAGCGGATTTTGACGCAGGCTATACAGTTGCCAATAATACGGAGGTTGATATATACAATATAATTTCCGCCCGTTCAAAAGAAGTGATTTTCGCAATCGAATATACTAAATTTAATCAATATGATTTTATAAAGCTTGGAAATTTGGATATGGCCCCCATTGTCATATCCAATTCAAAAATTCCCGATGCCTATTCCGAATATTATTTTACCCATAATATAAAAATCATAACAGCAGTAGATCTTCCTTCAACAATTTTATAAATGAGGTGATGCCATGGGCCCCAATTGTCTGGAATTTAAAAATATATCAATTGATTTTGATGATGTCAGGATACTTACCGATATATCCTTTTCGGTATGCAGCGGTGAAATGAAAGCCATTATAGGACAAAACGGAGCTGGTAAAACCACATTGTTTCGCACATTATCGGGTGAGCTCAAAGCCGACAGGGGTGAAATACTCCTGAACGGAAAATGTATTGAGCCCAGCAGGCTTCCCGAACGGATAAATACCGACATTTGTTTTATTAATAATGACATTCAGCTTTCAAACGACCTCAGGGTATATGAGCATTTGTTTCTGGGAAGGCCGAATAATACAGGTTCTGGCAAAATCATCCTCCCTTCCAGGAAAAAGCTCATCTCCCAGGCCTATAAGGTTCTGAACCTCCTGGGCTGCGGCATAGACGCCACAACGCAGGTAGGTTCCCTCTCTTTCGGGGAAAAAAGGCTTGTACAGCTGGCAAAGGCCTATATTGACCGGCCCCGGTTCCTGATCCTCGATGAAATAACCTCGAGCTTCAATTATTTTGAAGCCTCAAAAATACTGAATATACTGGCAAGCCTGAGAAAACAGGGCACCGGCATACTTTTTTTCACTCATAAGGTACTGGAAGTCATAAATAATTTCGATGAGGTTATTTTTTTACGAAACGGCCGGATAGCCGAAACAGCCAATTGCTCCGATCTGCCCTATGACGACCTGCTGAAAAAAATCTTCGGAAAGGTTATAAACCACCGCTTTCCAAAGCTGCCTGTAAAAACCGGCGATGTCATCCTGAAAATAGATCACCTGTCCACCGACTATCTCAACAATATTAATTTTACCTTGAGAGAAGGAGAAATAATCGGGATCACAGGCCCTACCGGTTCCGGGAGAAGCAGCCTTATGCAGGCTATTGCGGGAGACCGGAAAATAAAGAAGGGGAAAATTTCCTTTTTCAGATCCGAAGAGGATTACAATATCGAATCGGACTGCAGCATTATCCCCCAATACCAGCGTTGCAACGGCCTTTTCGATTCACTGAACATAGCGCAGAACATTACCATATCAAACCTGAACAAGGTAGTAAAGAAGAACTTTCTGTCGGAAAACTCTGAAAACATATACGCCCGGGATTTGATTGACAGGCTCAATATCAAGGGAAACTTTTCCCAGCCGGTCAACACCTTAAGCGGAGGGAACAAGCAGAAGGTCATTCTGGCCAGGGCCATCTTTGCCAACAGCAAGGTCCTTTTGCTGGACGAGCCCACGCGCAGCGTGGATATTGCCGGAAGAGTGGCCATGTACAATATCATGAATGAATTTGTCCAAAAGAAGAGGGGAATCATAATAGCCTCCTCGGACTTTTCAGAGCTTATCGGAATGTGTGACAAAATAATCATTCTCAACAACGGCCAGCTCCTCACAGAAATCAATCAAAAGGATGTAACCGAGGATCTGCTTTACCGTTATGTAAATAATCAATAAACCTTTCGCCCAAACAGGAGGACACTATGAAAATAATTGCATATGATCTGGGTACGGGAGGAATCAAGGCGTCCCTGCACAATGAAAGGGGAGATTCCCTTCTTACCACCTTTATAGCCTATGATACTTTTTATCCGCAAAACAAATATCATGAACAGAGGCCTTCCGACTGGTGGGACGGGGTTTGCCGGAGCACAAGGCTGATCCTGGAGAAAAGCGGTACAAAAGCAAATGAAATCGAAGCCCTGGCCCTGTCCGGCCACAGTCTTGTGGCAGCGCCCATCGGCCGTAACGGAGAACTCCTTCTGGAGCAGGTTCCCATATGGTCGGATACGCGGGCTGAAAAAGAGGCTTCGGATTTTTTTCATGAAATACCCTATGACGACTGGTATCACTGTACGGGAAACGGAGACCCCGCCGAATGCTATTCCATTATGAAGCTGATGTGGATGAAGCGGAACCAGCCTGAAATATTCAGTAAAACCAGGTATGTACTCGGTTCAAAGGATTATATAAATTACAGGCTCACCGGCAATTTTTTCACAGATCAGTCCTATGCCTCGGGTACAGGCGCGTTTAACCTGAGAGAAAACACCTATAATGACTCGTACATAGAAGCGGCTCAGCTTCCAAAGGACATATTCCCTCCGATTCTCCCCTCTCACGGTCTTGTAGGCAGGGTTACCATGCAGGCCGCTCTGGAAACCGGGCTGTCTGAGGGGACCCTGGTGGCCTGCGGCGGCGTTGATAACTCCTGTATGGCTCTGGGGGCCTGCGGTACCGGAGACGGGAAAATCTACACCTCCCTGGGCTCCTCCTGCTGGATAGCGGTAACCTCAAAGCAGCCTATTATTGACGACGGGCTCCACCCTTTTATTTTCTCACATATTGAGGAAGGATATTATACCTCAGGCATGTCCATATTCTCAGGGGGCAACTCCTACAGGTGGGTCAGGGATCAATTTTACAAGGATATCCCCACGGATTCCGATGCCTTTGCCCTTATGGACAGGATGGCGGCCCAGGCTCCGGCGGGCAGCAACGGAGTTTTATTCAATCCCAGCCTGGGAGGCGGCAGCGCCCAGGAAAAAAGCCCCAATATCAGGGGAGCTTATATGGGACTGTCACTTTCAACCACGAGGGATGACCTTACCCGTGCCACCATGGAAGGCATATCCATGAACCTGCGGCTTCTGCTTGACGGATTTTCAAGATACCTGACCCTGGACGGCGAAATGCTGCTATGCGGAGGCGGCAGCAAAAGCCAGTTCTGGAGGCAGCTCTTTGCGGATATTTACAATAAAAAAATAATAAAGACCAATATCGACCAGAATGCGGCATCGCTGGGGGCCGCCGCCATTGCCGCCAAATGCTGCGGCATGTGGACGGACTACAGCGGAATCCAGGCCCTGCACGAGGTTCAAAGCATTGAAATACCCCATGAAGAGTCCAACAAAACCTATGAAAAGCTGCTCGTGCATTTCAGGGAGTGTTCAGATTTTCTTGCTGAGCTGGGTGATAAAATGGCCAAACCCATTACCATGGGCTGAAGAATTTAACCGTAATTGGCCTTATAACCTGACTACCATAAGTCCTTCTGCAGTGCCGGCCTTTCCCAGAACTGCTCCAGCCTGTACTGCAGATCCTTTGTATTTCTCACTCTGACGTAATGTTCCCAGTGCTTCGGGAAAAGGCGTTTATAGGTCTGATGGGAAAATCTCTCGTCTATGAGCAGCACCATCCCCCTGTCATTTTCAGACCGGATAACCCTGCCTGCAGCCTGGAGCACCTTGTTCATGCCCGGAAACATATATGCGTTTTCAAAACCCATTCCGTCCTTCTGCTGGAAATAATCCATTATTATATCCTGCTCAGTGCTTATTTGAGGCAGGCCGACTCCTACGATTACTGCTCCTATCAACCTGTCGCCCTTTAAATCGATTCCCTCGGAAAAAATGCCTCCCAGAACGCCAAAGCATATCATGCTCTCCCTGCGGCCGGGCTGAAATCTGTTGAGAAAGCTTTCCTTTTCTTCTTCCGACATTGAGCCCTGCTGGAGCAGGGTATCCGCCATGGGGTATTTTTCGGTAAAACGGGCGTATACCTCGTTCATGTATTTATAGGACGGGAAATATACCATATAATTTCCGGGTTTCCTGTCAGCCGCACATTTTATAAGGTCCGCAATATCGTCGTAACTGTTCTCCCTGTTCCTGTACTTGGTGGAGACCCGGTCCTCGATCAGAAGGCACAGCTTTCTATTGTCAAAAGGCGAAGTCAAATTGATGTTGTAGTCTTCCTTTTCGCCTCCCAGTATGTTCATAAAATAGCTCAGGGGGGTTAATGTCGCTGAAAAAAACACAGCTGTTTTCCCCCTCTTTACAGCTTCTGCAAGAAGATAGGAAGGATCAATGCAAAAGAGCTTCACCCGTACTTCGCTTCCGGAGACTTCGATAAAAGTGACGTATCTCTCGTCATAAAATTCCGCTATCTTCAAAAAGGAAATGGAATTGAAATACACCTCCAGCAGCAGTTCAAAGCCTTCTATACCGTTATTCTGATTTTTTACAATCCACTCCTCTGCAACAGTGACAAACTTGCTTAAAAGCCTGTATAAATCGTTCAGCTCCGCTTTATTTATCAGAAATCCGTTATCGCCGCACTGTTTCCTCAGTGAGACCATGAATGTATTGATATTGTTTAAGATTTTTGCAATTCCTGGCTGTTTTTGTTTTACATACTTTTTGGCCTCCAGAAATGCCGACTTGCAAAGCTGTGCCGAAAACATTTCCCTGGCCCTGTCCACAAGATTGTGGGCCTCATCCACCAGAAAAGCATAGTCCCCGTCATTATTCAGAAAAAATCTTTTCAAATACACCCTGGGGTCAAAAACGTAATTGTAATCGCATATGACACAATCCGCCCACAAAGACAGGTCCAAGGCAAATTCAAAGGGACAGACAGTATGCTTCCGGGCATAGCTTTCAATTATTTCACGGGACAGATACTCCGTATTTTCCAATATGTCCATTAAAGCAGCATTGACCCTGTTGAAATGGCCCCTGGCATATTCGCAAAAATCCGGATTGCAGCTGCCCTCTTTGTTGAAGCAGATTTTTTCCTTTGCGGTCAGAGTAAGCGTCCTGAATTTAAGGCCCTTTTCCCTCATTTTTGAGAAGGCTTCTTCCGCCACCTGCCTGGTTATGGTTTTGGCTGTCAGGTAAAAAATCTTTGATATGTGCTGCTCACCCAGGGCCTTTACAGCCGGAAACAGCGTGGATATTGTCTTGCCTATCCCTGTGGGTGCCTGTACGAAAAGCTTCCTTTCCTGCATTATGGTTTTGTACACTGCTACAGCAAGCTCTCTCTGTCCCTTGCGGTATTCCTCAAACGGGAACTGCAGGCTTTTGACAGTCATATCTCTTTGAGAATTCCAGGCCTCCGACATGCCTGCCCATATGTAGTATTTGTCCAGAAGCCCGGCCATAAAATCCTTCAGGTCCTCTTGCCCATACTTCCTTCTGATTATTTTTCTTTCCTCAGTATCTAGCTGAAAATACGTCAGCTGGACGAAAATATCCTCCAGGCCGTTCTGAACACTGTAGATAAAAGCGTAGCATTTGGCCTGGGCCCAGTGCAGCAGGCTGAAATCGTCATCAATGTATTCCAGCGGCCTTGTCGTGGACTTTATCTCGTCAATGACGATCCCATCCTTTTCAGAGATGATCCCGTCTGCACGCCCTTCCAGCTTGATTATGAAATCTTTAATTTCATAATCGTAGGACAGAAAAACTTCTTTATTATATTTTTCTCCGCTTTCCTTCTGTATTTTTTGATGAATCCTGGTACCTTCCAGCATTCTGTTTGAAGAAACCAGCCTGTTGTCAATGTCTCCAGATCTCAGCACAAGTTCAACAAGATTTCTTACAGAAATTTTTATCTGTGGTTTTCCCATGCCCGTCTCCTATGAACACAAAAAATACATTGTACTTTTAATTTCATAATACCGCACTCCCATGCCCTTCTGTGTATCCGGCCCGACTTAGCTCAGAAGGCTGTCGATATCCTGCTGTGAAAGTGATATGCCGGCCGCTTTTAATGAGTCTTCCAGCTGTTCCATACTGGTACAGCCTATAACAGCCGCTGCGTTCAGCCTGTTATCCGTGATATAGCCGAGAGACACTGCTGATTTGCTGTAGCCCCTATCCTTACATAGCTTGAGCAAATTATTATAGCGCCGTATATTTTCCGGAGTTACAAACTTTTTCAATTTATCCGGTACATGCTCCAGGCCTTCTTCTCCGGCTTTTGAAAATAGACCGTTGGCCTGGGAGGAAAATGCCGTTACCGGGATGTTCAGTTTCAAATATTTCTCATATTCACTTTGGTTCATGCAAATAAGAGTCTTGTCCTCGAAGTGTTCCGGAAGACATTGGGCAAAACTCCACTGAATCTGCGAAATAGATATTTTTGTCTTTCCTTTCCCGGCCGCATATTCATTGGCCTCTGCAATTCTGTCACAGCTCCAGTTGGACACTCCCACTGCCCTGGCCTTTCCTTCTTCCGTCAGAATATGTAATGTGTCCATTATGACGCTCACAGGCAACGAGGTATCATCTCTGTGAAGAAGGTACAAATCCACATAATCAGTTTGAAGTGTCCTCAAGCTTGTATCCATGTCCCGGAGAATCTCCTCTCTGGATAAGCGATTCCTACCTGAACTGTCAGGATGACCTCCCTTGGTAATCATGACCACGTCTTTCCGGTTGTTTCTGGCCTTCATCCACTCACCGATTGTGCGTTCACTGACGGAATGGCCGTTTTCAAGCCAATCGCAGTATACCCGTGCCGTATCGATAGTATTTCCTCCCTGTGCAATAAACCTGTCCATCATTTCAAAGGATTGTTCTTTACTTACTTTCGTACCGAAGGGTGCCCCTCCTAAAATTATTCTGGACATTCTGATCGTTTCCCGGTTTCTTGCCGGGATTTCAAAATATTTCATGCTGCAGCACTTCCTTTACGATTTTATATACTAACACTGCATATAACACTTATGTAATCCGAACTAACATAAAGCTAATTACTATGGGTTGAAAGCCCATAGCATGGGTTTGTGGCCAAAGCCTCCTAAAGTTAAAATCATACAAACCCAAACTGCGTTGTAAGCCAGCTCAAAAGCAATATTCGCCTGAAAGGCGAAGGCTCTCAACCGTAATTGATCTGGTAAAAACTTTCTGAACCCGAGTGTTGAAACCTTCAGATATAATTGCCTGAAAGCAGCATTTGCCTGAAGACGAAGTTTTTAACCGTAATTGACTTTATAATAACACATTTGGGTTTGAATTTGTAACAGCATCGATTATTAAATTAATAATTATTATGGATTCTCCCGTATATAAAAGCAAGCCTGCCAAGTTGATTACTTAACAGGCCTGTTTCTGGTTAAGCTTGTGCTTCAGGAATAAATGTAGTACAGTCTGTTTCCTGTGAATTAGTTGCATTTCTGGGCTGGACTTCAATCATTTCAGCTGAGCAATGATCACCCGCCATGTAATAACTGCAAGTATTTACCACACATCTAATACCAGAGTTTGGCTGACTCATCTTTTTGGCATTCATTTTAGATTCCTCCAAATATATTTTTTACATAAATATTATTTGGAGGAAGCCAGTTTTTATTCAAATCCGGGATTCCAATATAAGGGTTAAAAATTTTATTGATACTTCGTCAAATATATTGTACAAATTCGTCCAGAGTCTTTCTATAGCCTCTGATGCCCTGCTTTGAAATATCCGCCTTTCCGATTGTTATCAGAAGCACCGGAACCAGATTATCCGGAACGTTAAAAAGGCTTTTTACAGCCTCCGGATCAAAGCCTATCATGGGGCAGGTATCCCAGCCCTTTTCCTTTGCCGCGTACATAAACGTCATGGCGGACAGGCATGCGTTCCGGATGGCCTCTTCATTTTTAAACCCGTCTCCACGGCTGTCGTACAAGCCGTGAATCGACGATATCATCATATCATATTCCTGTTTGTTCAAAATATTGAGATTCAGCATTCCTTCATACAGGTTCTCCGCATTTAGGTATTCTTCCTTGTTGCCAAGCACAAGAATTGCGGCTGAGGCGGTATGTATCTTATATTGCTTAAAAGCCACTTCCCTGAGCTGTTCCTTTTTATCGGGATCCATTATCACAATGTATTTCGTGTGCTGAAGATTGAAACAGGACGGTGCATACCTGGTCAGTTCAAATATCTCATCCAGCTGATTCCTGCCTATTTTTTCTTCCGCAATGAAACTTTTGGCAGAACGTCTTTCCTTGATTAATTTTTCTACTTCCATATGAAAACCTTCTCTCTTAAAATTTTCATACCTGTTACATTCGAACTTTTCCGCTGATATGCTCAATGTCTATTTTAAAAACCTTAGTTTTTGAACTGTCGTTATCAATGTATTTCATGCCTTTTTCCATAAAACCGGCGGAATATTTTCTGACAAGCGCAAGCAATGCATCAGTCTTTTCCTTTTCAAATACCTCCGCACATTTTCCGAAAACAATAGCGCTTTCATACTTAAAGCTGAATTTTTCAGGTACTGGCGCAGTATCTCCAACTACGCAAAATGAAACCTTGTTATTAAACAAAATATTGTCTACTTTTGCACCCTCAACAGCGCAATGAAAATATATCCCTCCCCCGGCATATACATAATTCACAGGCACTCCGTACGGATATCCATTTTCACCCACTGTAGATAATACCCCATATTGTCCTTTTTCTAACAAATTAATTGTATCTTCCCGGCCGACTTCCCTGTCTTTTCTTCTCATTTCCTTAAACATAGGTTTTCTCCTGTCCGCTAAATAAATTTCTATTGAATCGCACGCGAATTACTAATCATAATTAATCTTTTAAAAGAATTAAGGTTTTAAAATACCCTCATTAATTGAGGCTTCTATTATTTCCATGGCATAATTCCAGAGCTCGGGAGCCTCCTGCTCCAGCATGCTGTTTCTCTTAATGACCTTTTCACTTGTCACACCGGGCTTCTGCCATGTGTGTCCGTTTGTATTGTAGTTGAGTATAAGCGGCTGCAGCCTGTCCATGCATGCGGCAAACCGCGCCTCAGGGGTTTGCCTTTCCTCAAATTCTCGCCAAAGCTCATATATCTCTTCGGCCTGATCGGAAGGCAGCACGCCGAATAACCTTTTGGCGGCCTTTTGTTCCCTGTCCGCCTTATCCTCATTAGCCTTTTCATCATAACAAAAGGTATCCCCGGCATCAATTTCAACCAGATCATGTACCAGCGTAAGCTTAACTACCTTGAGCACATCAATATCCTTTTCTTCAGCATACTCCCGGAGGAGAACCGCCATAACAGCCATATGCCAGGAGTGCTCGGCATCATTTTCATTTCTGGCGGCGCCTGTTATGATATTCTGCCTGAAGATTTGCTTGAGTTTATCGATTTCAACAATAAACTGTATCTGCTTCATAAGTCTTTCGTTATCCATAATTTTATTTCCCTTTTATAAATATTCCCCGCATGCTTTCATAAATTTCATGACTGCAACAGTAAGCCAGATGGAAAAGATAAGCATGCCAACAATATAAACTATTGCAAGTACGGGGAGGACAAACAGTATTATACCGAATATGGCCGCAAACTGTAAAAGCAGGAACTGCTTCCATCGCTGATCCGCTTCGTCCATTATTTGAAAAATCCCTCTGTCCCGGGCCATATCTTTTATGCCTTTGAACAAATAATATACTACCAGAAGGTTCAGCACAAATCCGGCAACCGCAACCGGAATACCCCAAATGCCCATAAATCCGAAATTAATCCCACTCTGCTGCGCGGGCTTCTCATATATGGAAAACAGAGAAATAATCATCATCGGAATATTAAAAAAGGAGGCCGTTTTGAAATTATTGCCGTATGCGGCCAGTGCGCTTAAACCAACAGCCAAAAATATATATCCGATGATGTCTGGCAAAACATCGAATCCCTGAATCCTGAAATCAATCAGCACAAACAGAAAACCTGTGTAAAATTTATCGAACGCGTGCCTGTTCATTGTAAAACCTCCCACTGAAGTCCCAGGTTCAGGTCACAGGTATTCAACCGGTAATAATTGCCTTTTTCCTGTACCAATACCTGTATATTTCTTTAAAGCCTAATTTATTATATAGATTTTCCGCTGGAAAATTACCTGAAAGCACCTGTAAATATGCTTTTTTTATTCCTGATGAATAGGCCGTTCCCAGTATCCCGTAAATCATGTCCTTTGCACAGCCTTTTTGACGGTAATCTTCACGGACTATGATATCAAAAATCCCCACACAGTCTCTATCTATGGCACCATAACCGCACCCTGCCACTTTCCCGTCAATTTGTTTGGAAACGCAGATCACTTTCCCCGGAACATTGTCCAGGATCTTTCTTGCAGTGAGCCGTACTCCCGGATCTTTTTTTCCTGAACACTCAAAAAACCCATTGACCCAGCTGTCGCTGAATTCAGCTTCAATAACAGCTCCTTCAGTGTCATAGCTTGCGGCCCCATCCAGCTCCAGTACTCTTAAAGCAGTCTCATACTCTCTGGTATAGCCTCTTTCCTCAAGCCGCCGGTCAAGATCCTCCGGATAGCTTTCAGGTGATATTTTAAAAATAACGGGAAGATTTCTTGCGCTGTATTCTCTCTCGCAAATGTCGATCTTTTCATCGGCCGGAATGGTGGATTGGTACAGCGGAATCACCGAATTTGATCTTCTTGTATATCCGTCTGAAAACCTCAGAACCCAGCCGTCATATAATTTCGTATGTATTGCCGGCCATGCTGCTGCAGACAGTTCTTCATATTTTTTTATCATGTGGTAAAATTTCCTCTCCAGAGTCACCGTTAAAATTGATTAGCATCTATTTTACCATACTTTTGTTTATTTATCTGCCTTATCTGCCCTGCTCAGCCAGTCATTTACCAGACAGCTGAATACCTCCGCCTGTTCCAGCTGAAGGTTGTGGCCCGCTCCGTCAAGTACGGCAAAAGTTGCCCGGGGATAGTTGTTAAGTATCTTCCATGCCCCCTTATACCCTACCGACGCATCCTGTCTTCCGAGGATGAATACGGATGGCTTTTCAAACCTGCTCTTCAGTGCATCTACATCATATGTATATGCATACTGCTCTCTGAGCTTCTCAAGGAAAACGACGTCCGCAATCCTGACACCGGACAATATTTCGTCACGATATCTCCTCCAGATCTCCTCGCTTTGTATTACTGCCATGTTTTCAAAATCCTCCGCATCTTTTCTGTTCAATCCTGAAAGCAAAGCCTCATCCCGAACTAAAACAGTTTTAGAAGGAAGGTCCCTTTTGGAATATTCCGCCGCAATGGCCGGACAAAGCAGGAGCAGTCCATCCACCCGATCCGCCATGTGGTATATTATCCCTCTTGCCAGATATCCCCCATAGGATTCCCCCGCCAGAAGAAAATTCTGCCCCGGAATAATGGCGTCAATAAACTCAAGTACAACCTCCAGCATCCTGTCCGAACTGTTTATCCAGGCCTCGCCTTTGGTTTTACCCATTCCCGGCAAATCCGGATAAATTCTTCTATATCCTGTTTTGCCTGCAAAAACAGGTTCCATACAGCCGCTCATAAGCCTGTGGTCCGGATAGTATCCGTGTATTATGATAACAGGCTTTCCTTCGCCGTATTCCTCATAAAATAACGAAGCATTTTTTAATGTGCACTCCATATTTTTTTACCCCCTGTTGTTCGAATTCATGTTTTAATTCCGCTTCGGGATTAAACATATTATGGTAAAATTATATATCCGAACGTATGTTCTTGTCAACGATTTATTTTCAGCTCTAATATCTCTGATTAAAATATAATTTAGTATTAATATAAGCAAAAGCAATATCCCGATGGGTAAAAATAAATCCTAAGCCCCAAGGAATAACTCCTATAGCCAACTATACCTGTTGAACCGTCATCCAAGAACAAAATTAAACAAGTATATTCATATTGTACTTTATACTAATTATCTATATACCAGTTAGTTGCCCGCTCTGCCACAATCTTATCTTCTTTTATAATTTTGAAGCCATAATCATTTTACTTCTGCTATTCTACCCGTATAGACTCTAAGGTAAAAACATCAATTTCATAATTACCCCTGTGTTGCTCATCATTCGAGTCAATATAAAATCTAATTCTATTTGGATTTGAGCCTTTTTCGATATCTGCTACCCACCATATATCTTCAGGGTCTCTAAAAACTTCCTTCCATTGATTTGATTCAATTTTGTATTCAAACTCGCTAAATGGCTCTCTGAGGTAGTAGATTATTAGCCCACATCCACCAATAACGCAGTAACTTTCATCATGTGAAATGTAAGCCGTCTCAGGGTCTCCATAGAAATCACCAATAATAACTGCACTTCCTGACTTTTTAAATATTAGAGATACTATTTCATGTTCATGACTAATTACATAATTAGGGCTTTGTGCTAAAACTATTTTCATTTTGAAATACCCTCAATACCTTCTATAAGGATTACTATTTTTGTTCTCTTATCCTTTTTATATCTTCCTTATTTAACCCTATCACCTTTGAAATTTCTTCAATATCTGATCCTTGCTCAAATAAAATATTTATTATTTCAGCGTTCCGTTCTTTTCTTACCTGCTTCTCTATCGTGCTATACCAATTTTTCCATTCCATTGTAAAGATATCGTCGAAAGAATCTCCGTTTACATTAAAGCGTAAAACATACTCACCAATATTTCGTTTATCACCATACCCTAATACAACCAGCATATCAATAAACTCATAGTTTTCATTGTATTCGTCATCAAGTCTCACCCAATAGTCTTTATCTGCTTCGTCCCAGTTCCTCGCAGTAAGCCTTACATCTTTTTGCCAAAGAGTAAGTTTGCGTGCATCAAATTCACCAAAATATTCGGTAAACTCATCTTTTTCCTCAACCATATAATTATTAAAGCAATACCAAAATGCCTCTATTGTCTTATTCCATGCATCATGTTCTATAACCCACTGTCTCAACTCTTTAGAATTCATTTTCTAATAACCTCACGATAGGGCAAAAAGCAGTTCTTTCGTTATGGAAATCAAAATACATCCATGCCATATACCCAACTACCATTTCATTCATTTTTGCAACAATAGCATTTCCTTTTTCAATTTGCTTGAAAAGATATGATTTTACTGTCTCTTTTTCGCCAATCCAAAAATCTGGGGATATGCCATTACCACAGTATTTTACAAATTGGGTGTGCCATATTTCTAAGGCACAAGGTATATCTTCATTTTTCATTTGAACAATTTGATACATTCTGATATTCCTGCCTTTTATCATAACTTTAAATACACATAATCCAACTAATATGCAACAATATTATCAATATTTTACCATATAGTCAAATAAAGCATGGTGTAAATCCGACTTTAATGGAATATCATAAAGTAGTTGCCCTTCATCCTTATTTTTAAACTCTCTATATAACAATTTTATGTTCTATCCTTCCAGGAAAGGATTTTTTGTTGACATGGTATGATAAACAGAGTAAAAGAAAATGTAAAATGGTATAGAAGTTAATTAAATATCTGCTCTAGCGTACATGTGGAATGTTAAAAACCGATTTGTGAACTGAGAAAACAGCGTATAAGCAAAAACACCCGCCGTATAAGCAGGTGTTTCTGGTAATTATAATGAGTAAGTCTATAAGCCGGGTTCTGTATCCTATATATCCTTATATATTTTTGCATAAAAATACATCATTTTACCCCTATAATCCTATACACAACACGCAATATGCATATTTATACTTACTTTATACACTTTCCTTGACCTCTTGTGCAATGTGTGTGCAATAGTATCATTACCTATAATTTAATGGTAGTTTATTCTATACTTTTATTTCAGATAAAAAGTTTCTACTTTCCCAAATACCCGTAACCATATACCCTCGGTATATTTTCCTCCATAATAATACTTTAGTTTTTAACACTGTAACTTTTTTAACAACAGTTGCTATAATGCTTTTGATTGCTTTGATTATATTATGATCTATTCACTAAACCTGTCTTTCAATCCTGTTTTGCTTTAAAATACAATAATATGGTCACAATTGTCCGTTGAGTACTTTGGTTAAGGACTTTATTGATAAACATGCACACATATAAAAAACAGGTGCCATAAGCGACACCTGTGTGATTATTATCCTTTAGGAGGAAATGGGTCATTTCCATAGGAATTTTTATCTCTTATTTGTCCATTCGGACGATGAATAACAACTTCTGACTGTTGGTTGATAGCAATATCTCTAGCTATCCTTATTGCATCTCCTTGATTAGTGGTTCTTGCAGTTGCTCTTTCATTTCCAGCTCCCTTTACTTGCCATCCACCATTGGGATGAGGCGTTACATGTTGATTTTTTCCCATACTGTACCTCCACCTTTAACCTTTATGACATAGTGGACAGCATGTTGCACATCCATCAACATTTGTGTAATTCTCTTTCGCTTTTTTTACTGCATCAGAACATGAATTATAATATCCCAAATAATCTCTATTAGTCACTGATGGCATCCATTGGCAACCTTCCGCATGAACTTCATGATTGTAATTAGGATTACCGGTTGTTTCTTTATTAACATAATACTGTTTGTACATTAATTTACCTTCTCTTTCTGCTTCATCTTGGAAGCTGTTAATTTTAAATGTATCCACATAAAAAACAAAACAAAAGAGCCGGTGCTATTGTATATTTTCGCTCCTTTTTGGCAATAATTTAGCCAGAAACATTGACTGAGCGTCTAAAAAATGATATCATATGTTAACATAATTGAAATGATGATATCTTCTTTTATTATTGTTTCCTAAAAGTCTTGTTGAGGGCCTAATCTCAATAAGGCTTTTTCTTTTGCTATTGTTTGCATGTTATATTATATAGTTATCCAAGTCAAATGTCAATATGTAGCGTTTTATTCAAAGCAAAGCACTATATATTGTGCTTTATTCATCACTAAAAGTGTCAAGTAAATCAAACAAAGTATCTTCATTATTCAATTTTTTAGCCCTTTCTTCTTCTTCTCGTATATCAATTATAGCTTGCAATCTACGAGCCATTTTTTGATTAATTTCATAAGCCACTTTAAGTTCTTCTAATCCTCCATGATCTGCTGTCGCTAATAACAATTTCATAGAAAACATAAAACGAGATCTTGCTTCATTAAAAGAAACTGTTTCAAGAATTTTGGCAAACTCTTCTGCCCTGTTTCTTTTTTGCTCTGACGTTTCCTTAATTTCTTTGTCTTTTTTTGATGTATTAATAAGTATTTCTCGTCTTACATCATCAACATCTGGCAATTCATAAAAACTTTCAGGACCAATCCCATAAAAAATTGATAACTTTTCAAGTTTGGAATTGGCTGCCTTACTTGCACCTGTTTCCCACTGCGATACTGTAGATCTATTAACACCAGCAACTTGAGCAATTTCGTCTTGGGTGGCACCATATATTTCACGAATCTTTTTCATATTATTATAACTTTCCACTAAGCCACCTCCTTGAATACATATTAACAATACAACAAAACACAACGTTTGTCAACACTTAAAATGTTATGTTTTGTTATTAGTTGTCTAGATTAATTTTACTAGCATCTTACTTCTCCAGTTTTTTTGCCGTCCCACATTATTATTTAGTATTTTCTTTAATTCTTCGTTAAAAAAGGAGCGGTTATACCGCTCCCTCATTTCGTGTAAACATTGTTTGAACCGATTCCACAACTTTCTGTTTTGATTTTTTAAGTAAATGCCCGTATATACCAGAGGTGACTGTGGCATCTGAATGCCCTGCTATTTTAGAAACAACATCGAGTGGAATACCCTCGTTTAGCATAAATGCTATACTTGTGTGTCTTACCTCATGTAAAGTGATATAAGTCAATTTGTACTTCTTCAAAAAACGTTTAAACCACAAACTAATGTTATTTGGATTAATCAAATCACCATTAACTGCTGTAAATATTTTGCCAGTCTCAATCCACTTATCTACTAATATTTCTTTATACTTTTCCTGTTCCTTTTTATATTCATTTAATGCCTCTAAAACTGGCTCTGGTATGAACATAGCTTTATAGTCATTTCCATTTTTTAAATAGGGTGTTGAAAATTTACCAAAATCTTTTTGATACTGAAGTGTTTTGGTCACCATCATGTTTGTTGTGACAAAATTAATATCGGGCCACTCCAACCCACATACTTCGCTTCGTCTTGCTGAACTTGCTAGTGCCAGATACACATATGCCTTATGCATATAATAAATGTACCGTCTTTTTTCCATAAGCTGTCTTTTTTCTTGATCTGACTTTCCTCTATGATTTGGATTCCGTTGTTTGAGACTTTTTTCAAGTATTTCTCCCTCCAATTCTATGCACTCAAGTAATCTGTCTACTTGTTCATCTTCATAATTTTTTGCTTTATGTTTTACTATTGTTGGTTTATCGATGTTATTACATACATTTTCCGACATCATTTTCCATTTCACTGCCCTATCAAATAAAGTATGTAGTAGAATATAATACCCCTGGATTGTTTTATCACTATATGGTTCCAGATTCTTTTTGTCAAGTCTTGCTCCTGGTTTACTTACGTCATCCAAGAAATGCTCAATATCCAACGGTCTTATTTCATCTAAAGGCCACACTCCGAATTCAGGAGTAATTTTATGTTTGAGCATGCCTTCATACCTTTCAATGGTTTTCGGTGATAGTTTCTTATACTTCCTACTCCTCCTCCACTCCTGTAGTAGTTCATTGAAGCTGTAAATTTTTATTATTGGTTTTTTCTTAACACTCTTAAATTCATTTTCCAGTCCCTTTGCCTTCTTCATTGCTTCTTCCACATTTTCTGCCTCAATAGTCCATGTTTTTCTATTGGGTGTGCCATTAGGTCGCCTACCATTACTGGCACCAACCCTAAACTTGCCGTTACCATAATCTTTAATAATTTGAGCCATTCATCACATCTCCTTTTTATTTTTGGGGGCTGAGGATATCGGAAAAATACTTGTTAGTCAAGTAAATTTACACTCTAACCCAAGACTTTTTTTCTTGTACTTGAATCCAAGCTTCCAACCCTTCCCGTGTAAACTTAATCAGTCCACCCACTTTATGAGATGGAATCCTCTTTTGACGAGCTAGCTCTTTGATTGTGTATTCACTACACCCGACCAGTTCTGCTGCCTCCTTTGGTGATAAGTTCAGCCTTTTGGATGCCACTTGCGATACAGAGTTGTTATCCATAAAAATCCTCCTTGTTTAATTCTTACAACCCTGCTTCATGGGAATGATTCTAAGTATGTAGTTAGTTCAAATATTTTAAAAATTTATTATTTTAAGTTTTTAAGTAAAAGGAAAAGCCATTCCCGATGTCATTTACATTGGTAATGGCTTTTCTTTCATATCCGATTTAACTCTTTTCTTTCAATGCCGTTTACTCTCATAACTAGCCATATTAATGCTTTTCTCACACCGGAATTTTTATCATTTCAAAATAATACAAATTATCTCTGAATTATATTTTTTCCATCTGAAGCATAAAATTTTAAATCAGCTCCTTTTACCTCCTGGGTTCCAAAAATAATACACTAGCCATAGTGCAGCTACCTCCAAACCCAAAATTCTACTTTTTTTTACTATTTCAATAAATCAATATAGTTCAACAGCACTTTTTATAAATGCTTTAAAAATACTTATTTTCAGGCATCTTACTTCTATTTTAAATGCCAGTAACCTAATTGTTAATTAACACCCAACTCATTTCTTATAATTTCACTATATTCCTCGCCATACCCCATATATTTTTCTGGAAACCTCATTTAGGGCTACTTTATCAGCCATTTCAATATACCCTACACATAAATCCCTACCTTGTTCCAAATAAAATACAAAATTTCTATTGTCAAACTGTTCCTTACATCCTACATTAAGTGCTTATTTATGTATCTTCTAATGTCAATTGAAGAAGTCTATTCAAATTTTCATCGTGCCAAAATCTCAATTTTACATTTTCAAATCCCGATGGATAGTATTTACAAACTATCACAAGTCAGATTTATGTCTATTATTTACTTAAAAACTGAATATTCACAAATAATTCATTTTTAAATAAAAAGATATTAATTTCATAGGTCTTTCGATATATTCATAATGCCATATTAGATATCAATCAAGTAGTGCGATAATATAACTAGATCTGGCACTGACTGTTTTTCACTTGAAAAATTAACCTTTTTTAATAATTCTGGACATTCATATGTTATAATTCAACTTAATATTTAGACACCACTACTGCTCACAATAAAACATATTTTCACTTAAATATTTCCTTTTTTCAATTGTCATATTTCATCTTATCACTTTCAGACTTTTAAACCTCCATGAGCAAAAACTATATTATTTGAAGTAGTTCCTTTTTATCATTGATTCCGGTAAATGCCAATCAGGTTCCACATCATTATCTCTATTTATTAAATTCTTTTCATGCTCTCGCCCGAAATATTTAAATAGTAACTCTTTACGTTCCTTGTCCTGTTCAGTTAGTATTTTACATGAAACTAAGAATTCCAAATAACCTACTTGCTCACTTGATAGTTTTGATACAGTATCCTGCAAACCTTTCTTACTATAGGGCAATAGTTTCGATACGCAGTTCAGGAAGTCCTTATCTGGAAGATGTGTATTTATTGGGGCTATTGGTAACCTAAATGATATATCTAACTTATTTATACCGGAATATTTGATTATTTTGTTATGTAGTTTTTCCTCATATTTTTCAATATCCTTATTTTCCATTATATCTGATATTACATTTTCACCGAAGTCCCTGACTATCCGGTGCCTGTCAGTTCTTATACTTTCTTTAATGCCTTCTTCATTGAGCTGCTCTTCATTCATATTAAAAAGTTCAGCTACGTTTACAATTTTAAAATTCTTGAATCGTATGTATAACTGAGTTCTATTATTAAGGTATTTTGAGTTCATCAAGAAGTCTGTAAATAACCTAAAAAATACTATTTGCCTATTATTCAACTGCTTATTACAAGACAGCTTTTTTGGCTTTCCTCTGATTGTTTCGCCGTCCGTTCCTAAAAAACAGTCAACCATTTCTTTTAACTCCTGCATAATTCCCAATGTAACCCCACCACCCTTTTACTTGAATTTTATAATTCCTGAGAATCATTTTCTATCCCCAAAATTCTTTCCAGTTCAATTTTGTCCTTCTTCTCATTTTCAGTTAGTAATGTTTTGCCTAATAGCCCTCGGGCGTATGCTGCAGCATTTTTATCTACCCATTTCTCTATTTCCTTCATATTGCTGTATGAAAAAACACTTATCGTCCCAATAAACCCTTTGAATCCCTCAGGTGTGACATTCTTGCCCTCTCCATCTTTGGGAAGTTTTAACACAATTCTATCATCCAGTAGATGCCTATTGGTGCTTCGATGTAATACGTCCTCCAATTTTTGTTCATATACACCTATATCAGTGTTTGGATAATGTACAATGTCAACTATCACCCGATCACCAAACAGCCTTTTTATTTTATTGATGTCTCTGGTGATTCTTTGTGTTACTGTGTCCTCTCTTTCATCACTTTTATATTGTCTGGCATATTCTGCAAGACTTATGTACCCAGTAGTAAGATACACTTTGGTATCTTCATGAATTATGTCTGTATGAAGCAATACATCAATGAACTGCCGGATAAACTCAATTCTCCGTCTTTCCAATTTTTTTTTACCAGTTCTGCCGACAGGTGTTTCAAGTATTTCACCATCTTTCACAAAGTCACAAAAGAATTCCTGAATTGCTTTTGCATCCATATTAATTCTCTCCCCTCTTGTCAAATATGTTCCAACTGATAACCTTTGCCGGTTGTTCGTCCAGCGAATCTGGTATTACATCACCATTGATGTAATCTCTGCACACTTGTCTTTTTCTGTATGAAATTTGAAACCCATGGCCTGTAATTCCCTATAATCTTTCACATAAAAGTTTCTATCTAATTTAAAACCGTACTCATTTATTTTTCTTAGAATTGCGTTAATATGGTATAACTCCTTCCTTGTAACCCATTCAAGATTACAGACGGCAATATTTTTCTTATTGCCGTCAATATTCCTTATCAGCATATGCTCTTCCTCCGATAAGCCCAGAAATACAAGACCTATTAATTTCTTCTTTAAGATACTGAACGTTTGTCCGTTTATATTTATATTAACAGTCATTACTCCAGGCTTTGGGGCACCGTGTCTGTTAATAATCCTATAACGCTCTACTTCAAACCAACCAAAAATAACAATGGACTTGTAAACTCTTCCATCTGGATACAACCGCAATATTGTACCGTCTCTAAAATAAATCTCGACTTCCTCAGGTGTCCTAAAAACAATATTTTTTATTATTTCCTTCTCATACATTTTGCCACCCCCATAATTTTACTGATTTTTTACAGAACGTCTTTTTCTGTATGCAATAACACCCATTATAATTAGAACAATTGCTGCTATAGCTCCTGCTATCAAATCTATTTTAAGTCCGTCATAAAAGTTCATGATAACAACCCCCTTCTTTTTAATTTTTCTATTCTATTGATTACTGTCTGTAGACAACACTTTATCCCTTTATCTGACAACGTTTTTTGTATATGCAATGGCTTAAATCCCAACGAGTATAACTTTATGACTTCATCGTCTTGTATATCTTTCCGCTTTCGTCTGCCTTTTTTCTGTTGGTCTTTCATTTTTTGTCCAAGGTCTGCTAAACCCTGTATCTCCATATTTTCTCTTTTCAACCTATTGTTCTCTGCAACCAACTCTGCAATATAACCAGCTTTGATCTGTTTCATTCGTTCATCTGTAGACTCTTCATTTCCTATTAACTGAATTCTATCTTTCAAATTCAAGTTCTCAGCCTTTAATTCTTGATTCTCATTAAGTATTTCTCTGACATTTTCCCGGCTTTCTTCAGTAATCAACTCAAAACTCTGAATAAACAGATTTTCTTCTAATTCTTTTATCTTTCCATCCTGTTCCTCGATAATCCGTTCAAAGTCTGGATAATCCTTATCTGCTATCCTATTGATGACACTATTTATTACATTCAATTCATCATCAGTAATACATCCTAACTTACGTTCCATTAGTAACTGCTCAACCAACGTAAATGTACTATTAAAAACATCTCGAATGATTCTCGAATCCTTTATTGTATATGCCATTTTATATTTCCTCCAAATTAACCCCCATTTTTTATATCTAATAATTATCAATAAATAAGTATTATTTATAGTTCCATATCCAATCGAATAGGAGGTAGCTGATTATTTCAGCTACCGACCTTTCACAACACCGTGCGTACCGTTCGGTACACGGCGTTTCCCCAGTTTATGCTGTTACAGTTTTGTAGTAATCCTGGAAAAATGTATATCCTGCTTCTTTTAACCGTTTATCAGTGATTGTGCATGTGAGTATTGGGCTTTTGGCTGTGCGCCAATAGCCTTTTCTTGTACAAGAGTACTTTCTTGCATTTGAGTGATTAAACCCAAGTTTTCTAAGCATTTCATATCTTGTTTTGACCTTCTTCCATCGTTTCCAGATGTACATTCTTATCCTTCTTCGTAGCCATTGGTCAGTACTATCTAAAAGTTTTCTCATGTCGGCCAGTTTGAAGTAGTTCACCCACCCCGTTACAAACTCTTTAAGTTTTCGTTTTAGGTTTTCATATCCCAAAGCATTACTACGTGAGGTTATTTCTTTAACTTTAGCCTTCATTTTAGTTATACTTTTGGTATGTACTCTGGCTTTTATTCCTGTTTTGCTAGGATAGAAACCATATCCACGGAATTTGATTTTGCCTATGTAAGAAACACTTGTTTTCTCCCTATTTACTCTAAGCTTTAGCTTCTTTTCAATGTACGGGAGTATATTTGTTAGAATCCTCTCTGCACTCCTTTTGCATTTTGCAAACAAGAGCATATCATCAGCGTAACGTACAAATTTTATTCCCCGCCTTTCAAGTTCTTTATCTAGCTCATTCAGCATTATATTGCTGCATAATGGACTGGTTTTCTAAACTTAGAATTTGTTCGAGAATTCTATTCCCTCTACTGTCGGCATTGGTGATATTGTTTTCAGTTATCCTCTTTTCAGTAAGCACTCCGCCATACTCTTCGTGTTCCGCACTATCCCTTTGGCAGTAGCCATCGCTACAGCAACGTATTCTGCTTTCTTTTGCCCCGATTTCGGTAACATTCATTTACTTTCACCTCCTAAGGTTCAACCCTTCATGACATCGTCGACTATGTCACTACTATGGTATCTGCTGACTTCTCACGATAAATCTTGTTTCAACCATATTTCGCAAATGCGCTCCATATGTCCGTGAGACCTCCCACGGTAAGACGTATAACCTTCATTCCATGCACCTGCAATATTTACACTGATGTGTCCGTGCAGTTTATTGGGCTTAGTTATGTTTGGCAAACTCGCCCCACATCTTGTGCCTAATATTGTTCGTGTTCCTCAGATTGGAACTTTGCCTCCGACTTCCTTCAGATTCCACCTCACGATGGACACCCTTGTCCTTGGCTAATGGTTGGCAACTGCCAGCCCCCATAACGGACTTTCACCGTCAAGTTACACGCCATGCGTGGCACACCAATATAAAAGCCCTAACAGTACTTTGACTGTTAAGGCTTTCATATTGGCAGATAATCTATTTGTTTAATATTTCTTTTCCCTATCGGCTGCTGCCGTTACTTATTGAATATGTATCACCGGGTTTGTATATCATCTGTTTTAAATCATATTTTATTAAATGTCTACATACTTTTATATGTTCAATTGCCATTATTTGTTCTTTAATATTTTTTAATCCTTCCTGCCACCACAATTTTAATAGTAGTGCTCATTCCATTTTATTACTCTGTAATAGTATGCTTTTCACATGTTTTCGAACCCTATTCCAAACCGTAACCATTTTATCAAAATAATATATCATTTTTAAGAAAAGTTGAAACATATTAATGTATACCGGGATGTACCCACTTGAAATCCTAATGACATACAAGATATGCTGTCCAATCCGGTATAATCATTTCGTTTCCTGCTCTGTGTTGCTGTCTTTGCTTGCTACTTCTAATATGGCCTTTTCAAGCTCAGTGTAATAGTCTAAATCACTTATGTTTCTGGTAAACAACCGGAATAAATTACTTGTGTCCTCACAGATCGGTTCTGAAAATTCAAAAGCATCTACTTCCTCGCCATTCCTTCGTTCTTCTTTAAAAAACAAAATGTTCGTGCTCTTTAAGCTTATGTCAGACTTCTCAGTACTTACAACTCTCATGTTCTCAAAAAAATACTTATTAACACCTTCAATGCTCAAAACCCCATTTTCCAGAGTCCACTTAAAAGTGTCTAAAATTCCATTATCCAGTAATGCCCAGCTTAATAAACCCATCCCGTCCTCATGAAATGCTATATGAGTACCCTCATAGCTGTCAATTTCCTCTGACCATAAACCTATGATATTTTTTACTGCCTCCATATCCCTCATACTCCTTCCTATTAATTAATCCCAAGATACAGCAATGGAGGCTCCGATATTGGAAGCCCCCATTATTTATATCTTATCTTATTTATTTATCATTCTACTGCTACAATTGACTACTGATAATAAATTATTATTCTTTATATGATGATTTCGTATCAATTCCAATAGTATTTGTTTTACCATCCCAAGTAACGTTGAAATTGACCGCTTTGCCTAAATCCCTCAACTTAAAGTAACTCGAACCGTCTATCGTATAAACTGTTAACTTTGCTGCTTTACCATTCACATAGATTGTGGATGTACTTAACTGTGCTGTCTTTGCTTTGGGATTTTTTGATATTGCTAGTTCTCCACCAGCTACTTGGTATGCCGTTTTGGTTAATATATTTATCGCATTCTTTTTACCATCCCACGTAACATTAAATTTCTTAGTTGAACCTTTTATCGCCATTGCAATGTCACGGAGTTTAAAGTAGCTGCTCCCATCAATACTGTATACCTCAAACGCAACATTCTTACCATCTATTTTCACCTTTGAATTCATTGGTGAAGCTGTCTTTGAAGTTGATGCTGGTTTGGTTGTCTCTTTGGGCGTTTCTATGATTTTACCATCACTGCCTATGATTATCATGCCATCATCTTTATTTCCACCTGTTTTTGGAGGTGTAGTTGTATTAGCTGGTGATGTATCTTTAATCAGTTCTGATTTATTACTGTCATCTTTTGTAGACTCCTGATATGCTGCAACTTCTGCCTCACTCATTTTTATACTTATATTTGTAAGGTCTATCTTAGTAGATGTCGGGCACTGAATTGTCTTATAATAATCATAAATAGTCTCTGAATCGATTTCCAGCTTATGATTTTCAAATAATTCTTCCTTTAGAAAGTATTGTAAATTCGGTGCTCCCTGAACTCCAGAATCACACCATGTCGGATCCCAATATAGCCATTTGTTATCCACATAAACAGCGTTCCAAGCATGCGGTAAAGTTCCTTCATTATTAGTTGCTGTACCATATACCGTTATTATCGGTATGTTTAATTTTAAACATATTAAATGTGCAGCAGATGCATACCCGCCGCAAGTTGTTTTACCTTCTATTAAGCATCCGTATGAAGGACTTATTGACGTAGAATCAAAACTATATTCACATTTGTCCGTAATATATTTATTGACAAACTCTAATTTTTCCCTTGTAGTTGTAAATCTATTTGCTTGCTCTGCAATATCATCAATCACTTTGTTTAGTTCAGTTTCTTCATTTGGTTTAGCATATTTAAAATAAAGGTCAATCTCCTGTTGGATTGATTTTTTCGAATATTCATTTGTAGTATTATTTAACTTGTTTTCTAAGTATTCATATGAAGTTGGAATCCACCCTAATGAAATTTTCAGTTTCTCATAATTATCATCTGTTACATAATACTGGTCATCAACAGTAGCCCATGTTTCAAAACTCCTCCCAAAAAGTAAATTTATAACTGTATGTAATTTATCATCCGGGGGCTCCTTTACATAAAATTCAGTTGTATTTATACCTTTTAAATAATTTTGATAAACCTCATATGCTATTTTATAATTATCTAACTTTTTATCGCTTAGCTTTGGTTGACTTACTGCAATTGCTGTATTAGTTACTAATATGCTGAAGATTAATACAAATACAGCTGTTTTTAATATGTTTTTCATTTGTCCTCTCCTTTCATAATTTTGTTCCACTATATAAGTAACTTTTATAAATTTCTTGTTTTACATTAGTAAACATCAGCATTTCCCTATTTTCGACAAGGGTATCTATGACCTTCAACTTCCAAATAAAAACTATATATCTAATAACAAGTATTATCCTATAATAATTCCGTTCATCAAAAGTACTTGTTTAAATTACCGATATATTTGATTATTTAAATAATCTTATACAGATACATAAAACTTCAAATAAAAAGACCACTACTTTAGAGTGGCCTTTCTACTTTCAGTATGTTTTTTATTTTTGCTTATTTGCTAACCTACCTTTACCCCTATTGACTCCCTTATCAGACTTTACATCATTTGAATGAATGTTTTCCGTTGGTAATCCTCCTGGTGTCTCTTGTTTACTTTCTTCAGCTACTTTCTCTGCTTTAACTTTTGCAACTGGAGCTTTCTTCTCAATTTTAGGTACTTTTGCTTCTTCCTTCGCCTCCGAAATAACATCTGAATTCTTTGTGGTTGTCACTGATTCAGCATTGCTCTCAGTTGATGGTTTCTCAGGTTCTCTGTCCTCTGTCTCCTCCTCATTTTTCACAAGAGTTAATACCGGAGCATTAGTTTTACTCTCTATTTTGGCAGTTAAACTGTTTATCATATCCATGATATCATTTGCATCGTCAATATCATCAACTTCTGATATCATTTTCAGAACAGCTGCCTTTTCATCACTTGTTACCTCAAAAAGTTTCAAGCTATCAAATAGAAAATTGTAGGCCCTGGCATAGACAGAATGATAATAAATAAAATTTCTTAAAATAAAAATGTTACAACCATTTTTTGCCTTTTCTTCAAGCATATCAGCCATTGCATCAAGACATATACTATCAAATTTTAGTAATGCCTTCATCTTTGAAATATCGTTTGTTTCCTCTGCATGAATGTGATATACCAGTTCCTTTATTACTGGCACGATTTGTTCTGCTCTAATCATAGTTAATTGCCTCCCTAACGCTTTTAATAGATTTTGATTGCTTTCCCTACATTTCTTTCAAATCAACTTTCTTCTTTTTACTGCCGACTACACCACCGCCTTTCATACTACAAATACTCATAATAGGGTCCGTATTCTTTGGAATGTTGAATTGGAGACTATTTATTAAAAAGGCCGAGTTGCAAGTAAACATCTTGCTTCTCAGCTATCTCCCAGTTTATATGTTTTGGGCTTCTTTGCTCCTGTATCTTTTGTATATGGATGAACCCATATTTTCTTGCCGTTCTTATAATGTCTTGGATGCCCCCGGACACCCCAACTTTCCGTATGTTTCTGCCTTGGAATCTTATCAGGATTTATATGTCTTGCACCGTCCGGTATCCTATAAACAACCCTTTGAAGCTTTATTACTCTGCTTGGATTATTTCGGTTATGCCACTCTGCCCGTCTACGCTGCGTATTGCTCATTTTTAATGGCTCAGATCGTTCAACTTCCGTATGAAAATTTTCAAGATAGGCCATACAACTACTGACTGTAGTACATGTATCTGCTATTAAATCCATTTCATTAAAGGTAATATCATACATTTTAAAGACTTTCACCATATCTTCATTTATCCAGCTTGTTAAAACTCTGTATTTCCCACCTAAACGCTCAGTCATTAGCTTGCACATTATTTTTCCATCAGTATAGGATTCATAAATGGTGATCCGGTCATCTACAAATTTAAAATATATTGTCATGCCGCCCTTAACATCTATAATGCCTTCCGTAATGACCTGCCGATAATTATGTACTAAATCTTTATTGTCATCACGCCATTTTAATAGGTTCCAGAGTTCATTTATCGATAATTCAATTTTATCTAATTCATTCCTGTTAACCACTTAAATATCAGTCACCCCTTGGTTTGAATAAGAATTCATATTCCAATAAACTTAACACGCTCTATACTTTTGACTATGCGTATTTAATATATAGATTTCTTTATCCATCGTCCCAATCCCTTATATCCTTCTTCTTCTGCACATTTTGAACATAGTACCCTAATCCACCCATTTTTTTCATGTAATCTGCCCTGTTCCCCGCAGATATCACATATTGTTTCAGATTTGCTCTCATACTTTAGAATGATGTCATGTGTATCATGGATGACATTGCTCACATAAAACCGTAAGCCTCCATACTTTTCTTTTATGTCAATAATTATGAGAGTATTGATATCTGCATTATTTTGTTTATAGTGTTGTTCAATTTCCTCCAACATGTTCCATATAAGTTGGAACCAGCCTTCGCCACATGCAAAATAAACACTATGCCCGGCTCCATGCCCAGTCTTAGAATCCTTGTATTCTGTCCATGGGAACCTTATAAATAACTGTTTTTGGAGTTCTTTGTCCACTAAATTTCACATCCTTCCTCCGTTTACCCCTTGTATTTTGGAAACTTTGGAAACCAACACTGTTAAATGCTTAGTATTCACTTGGGAACAGGATTGTCGTTACCGACCTGTCCCACTCGGTAATAACCCAGACCTTTCCAATGCCGTCAACTATATAAGACGATAGTATTCGGTCATCATGCTTTGCTGCATAGTCATTTGCTGCCTTATCTCCGGCACTTAAATTGCCCCAGTCTCCATTTTGATGCCTGATTATTAATCTTCGAAGTTCATATTCAGTTATTCTACCACTTTCAATCACAGCTGCTATGCCTTGCGTATAAACTATTCTGCCTAAAGTAAACACTCTTACCTCCCTTCCTTTCCACCTGTGCTCATTGACCTATAAACCAAACTTTCCAATAAAAACACAGGAGGACTACTCAATAAATGAATAGCCCTCAAATTTCAAATCATACTGTATTAAATTTTAGAATGCTCAAGTACTCTGATTTATTTCAATGCTGCTATGAATATAAAACCTCTCAAATGTTTCTAAAACCCACTATTTTCAACACTTTCACACTACTATTCTATCGGAATTTTTCAAAATTGACAATAATATTTTTTTACACACAACCATACTCAAACTCAGTAATAGTGCCGGTTTGAATTGTTTTGTTATATACAATTGTACATCTCATAAAAAGAGCAAGATGGTAATAATAAAATAACCAGCCACACGATGTAGCTGGTTGCTATTTCAAAATACAAAGTCCTGCAATAATTGTCATTACTTGGTTCCCGGCGATAATATCATGCCGATTATCTGAGCTATTAAACCTATAATTCCGATACCATGTTCTAAATCCATCTTACAGTATTTGGTAATCCCTTTACGAAGCCACTTACTGGTTTTATTAAGAATTTCTCAGGTATAATAACACATTTGTTTTCTTTTCCGGTATATTCAATTTCAGGTATTGCTATTCCTAAATTTTTGATAGGATTACGAACAAATTTAACGTCGCGAACATCCTTTTCAAGTGAAGGTATAATTACAAAACCGATAAAATAACTTTCCGAATAGCTGATAGCATGTTTAATTTCGTTTATTGTAATATGGAATGGTGAATTATAGCTTCGTAGTGACTTTACTTCAATTTGGATTTTCGTCCCATCCACTATAACTTCAAAGTCAAATCCCTCTTTTGCCTCAACCTTATTACAGTTTCCATACATTTTTATCATTAAGTCTTTTATAAATCTTTCTGCCTTTTCACCATAATGAATATTGTTCATTACAAAGTCAATATCATCATTATCTATATAATCTTCTAAGTTATTTTGGGCATCATCCAATGTTTCATCAGTTTTTAATGTTACTATATTGAAATTCTCATTATCAGTATGTTTTAAATATAATTCATTTGCATTTTCAAATATAATAATGTTATCAATTGGTGGATTTACATATTCTCCTGAATAGCTTTTATATAACGGCAGTTTATCTGATATATTATAAATTTGCATGTTGAACACCACACTTTTCTTTACATACAATCCATAGCTGTCCATTCTCATGATATTGCTTAATAATCCAGTTCTCTGCAATTGCTTCGTATACATTACCGCATCCTGGACATTTAAATGATGTAGACCTATCGAATGTTTCATTTATATCACTAGACTTAATAGGTCTATTAAACCCTTTTTCTTTTAGTTTCTCATATAGCACCTTTTTCGAGAACCCTTGTTTATAGCGGGGATTAGTAAATTCTTCAGTGTTTTTAATTCTTTCAACAATTTGCTTTAACTTTTCTGATAGAATGATATCTTTACCTGTTGTCGATGTAAAAGTTCCAGTCTTTTCGTTGTAGTTCTTTTTATTATATTCCCGTGAATTCTCAAATCTAATTCTGTTCTCATACGCAAATTCAACAATAAATTGTAAGTATGGCTCATCTTTAATAATATTTCTGATATCCTCAATTTCACCACATTTTAGTGGTGAAACTTTATTCATTAAGTTCTTTTCCTCATTCTTAATATCCATATAGATAGGTACAAAGCTTAACTCATTAGCATAATGTGTAAAATAGCTCTTTATTGCACTTTGGTTATTATCTACAGTTGTCATTTGAATTTTTTTATTGCTATCCATCTTATTCATTAAAAAGTCATCAATATCTTGTTGTGTTATTTGACCAAAACGTTTTTTATTTATACTTTCTTGTAATAAAAACTGAAGTATTGGATGTCTATGTGTTTTGAATGAACTGATCTTATTTTCAATTAGAAAATGGTTATAGTAATCCATAAACATTTCCCTATGCCATTCATTTAGCCTTTTTACACGATTAATAATTTCTTCACTGTTTATTCTTTTCCCATTTGGAAGTAACATCCTTAAACTGTCGTATGCTTTTTCCCACTCCAATTTCATCACCCCATATTTCTCATGATAATCTTAATTATGTGTTATTTTAAATTGAGGCCTTTTTATCTATTATATATTTATAATGACCTAAATTCATTTAGCATTCTATTGAGAGCAATCCCTGTTTTCAAACGGTCCACTATCACTTTGTGTTTAAGTTCGTCTTTGGGTTCTATCCATGAATATGTTGTGTCTATTTTATCTATATAATTTTTCAATTGACTTTGATTAGAATCTATATATGTAACAAATTGTTCTTTCTCCATTATATTATCGAATATAAGAATTACTTCATATAGTCTTCGGTGTGCTATTAAGGCTTCCTCGTCTTCATCATCAAGTAAGAACATATGTAACTTATAATCTATTTCTTGCTTTACAAAATACTTAAATTCATAATCAACGTCGATTTTATACTCACCGAATGATAAAAACTCCCACTCCGGTACAACAGTGGTATATCTGTTACTATCAAGAGCTACGGTCTGGATACCATATAATTTTGTCCCATAACACTTAATTTCTAATGAGCCATAGCTAGTAGAATGATTATACATAACATATGAATAGAATTCTGGGTCTGTAAATCTATTATTCTCAATAAGTTCAACAGTGTATTCTGGATTATAAATGTTGTGGTAAATATTTCCTACACGTTCCCATTCGTGTTTATTTTCAAGCCTTTTGGTTATTTGCTCCAGTGGAGGCTTATTTAGTAGGAATCTTTTCTTCCATAAATATTCAACATGATTGATATCTGCACTTTTATCTATATCAGTATTGGTATCATTAACTCTAGTATATATGTAATGAGCTCTTACCACACGATCCTGGTCACGAAAGTCTTCTATTAAAAAATACGGAGTATCAATAGTATTTTTAATGGTTAACACATCTATTTCGTGGTTCCTCATGTTTAATGTTATTACTTCTGTCCTAGGTCTTATACCTGATGAAAATTTTTTACTCTTCAGTACATCAATAATTTGTTGTTGATTTCGGCGATTTATATCACTCTCAATACCCAGTACCTCAAATGTTTTATCGGCTATTCCAAATATAATATATGCATCTCTATCTGCTCGATTATTTGCCATACATATAATGTCGTGAAGTAAATTTGCCACATTCTTATGGTAGCATTGTTTGAAATCCCAGTAATCACCTTCCTGTTTACTTACTATTAACTGTTCAATAAGGGTTTCTAAATTGTGCATATGTGAAATATCCCCTTTAAATAAAATCTACCTATTTACCTTAGCTCAAAAAACTGAAATGCTATCAATTATAATTTCCCACAACACTTTTTAAATTTTTTCCCGCTGCCACATGGACATGGATTATTTCTTTCACTACCTTTCATCCCAATAATAACTTCTGAAATCTTTTCGTCTGGATATTCATTAGTAGTTCCTCTAAACATTGTTCTTTTGCCAAGCAATCCACTAGCTATTAGCTCTTTTTCAATTCTTTCTGCCTCTATATTGTCATCACTACTCCAATTCCTTGTATCAAGATACATGAAGTCTTCAGACCGTTCTTCTGATAACCCAGTTTCAGTAGCTAAGCCAATAATATCTATAGCATTAGAATACCTCAACTTTGTAATCTGTAAATAACTTGCTAATAACTCCCCTCGTATCTCTCTATACCTTTCATATGACATATTTTCAGTTTTTGGTAAGAGTAGAAATACATAATATGGCTCCCCATGCTTTATTGGCAAAATCGTGCGTGTTGTTCTACAATCTATAGGTGTTTTCGCTATAAGATCATGTATTGACTCTGATAATATTCTTCTCCGTGTTCTATTTTCTTTTGCTAAGAACCTGAATATTTCCTCTTGACTTCTAATATCTGGATGAGATAAAAGGTATGAAGTTCCAGTAGTTACATGATATATAAACTTCTCTATTAAATCATCCCACGCATAACTTATTTCATTAGCCTTGATTTGTGCAATTCTTGAATGATGCTGACAGTAATCTTCCCAAAAACCCTCCATAATAGTAACTTTATTTATATCCTCATTGGTCTCAGACAAAAATGTATGTTCATTGTTTTTATCTAAGTGCTTCAAATAGTATGCAAGTAAATCATCTTCTCCTGTGGCTGAAAACAATTTGCCACTGAGAATAAACTCTTCTTTTTTAGTTAGATACTGAGTAAAATCAAAAATAGTATCTACTGTTTTCATTACGACCTCAAGGGTAGTATCATCAAAAACATGCACGTACCCTTTGGTGGGATTTATCTGTCCAACAGCAAATGGAGTGCAGTCATGATCTCTGGTTTTGACATGCATATCTCCGATAATATCTGGATACAGCATAAGGCTACCGGTTCCCCCAAATTGCTTAATGCATTGTTCTGATGCTCCATGAGCTACAACTATCCGGTGAATAATTGCATTTTCTTTTGAAGGTATCGCAAACGGAAAGTGTTGAGTACAACTACTGTCTATATAAATTGACTCTGGAAAGTCAAATAACCATCTTTCTGCACCCCATATCTGATTTGCCGCATCTCTTATAGCTTTCTTATACCATCTGCTCCAATCGACTTGTACATCCCCGCTACTTGAAAATGCACATTGTTTATCTGAAAATATAAACATATGGTTTTCAAATACTACTAGTAAATCACATAGTTCTTTACCGTCACCCTTGGCATCAGTTCTCTTTGAATTAGTCCTTCCTTGGTCACGAAATATATTTGAGTAGCTCCACAAAGAGAGAAATGTTTCATTACATAAACGATTTAGATATGCTTCAGACTCATTAGAACCCTCAGATTTATTTATAATTGTTTGCGGATAATTCACCTTCATATTAAACGGTTAACTACGTAACCAGTTCCCTCCCTTTACAAAAATTTATAAATCATATGTATTGCTTCGTCTATGTTAATATCTATTAATGTACCAAATCTCCAGTGAGATTCCATTAAAACCCTTAGTGCATATGATGATGTCTCAAATTTTCTATATATCAAATGTTTCTCCACGGTGTAATACCCAGTAACCCTTACTTCTTAAACGTCTTATACAACTTGTGCCATATTGATTTCTTTATTTCTTCCAATTCATTCTTTAAGGTTGATAACTCCATTTCCTTGCTGCCTAATTGCTTTCTTAAGCCATTTACTATAGCTTTTAATGCCTCTGAATCTTCCTTGTATTTTTGTAATTGGACATTTTGCTGTGCGTTCTCTTCTTCCAGCAACTTTATCTTATTATTCAGTTCCGCTATCTTTTGAACCAGCTTATACTCTTTTGATGAATAGTCACCTACCAAGTTCGCAAAGATTTCTTTTTCATAATAGCTTTTGATAAACTCTTTCTTCTGCTTTATATCTTCCACTGTAAGTTCACTGCTTTCATCAATGTATAACTTTTTAGATACATTAATTTCAATTATTGGTATCCCTGAATCCTGCAGGTCTTTAATCTTAGTTGGCTTGACCTCATTAGTTACATGTATTTCTACTGCTACTTTTTTGTTCCATTTTAAAGCAAGAAGCTCTGGCTCTGACTTTTCAAAATATAATAATACATCTACAAAGTAGTTTCCGTTAGGGGTCTTTACTATTTCCTCAATCTCACTGTCAGATACATAAATCTTGTAGACTTTATTTTCTTTATTAGTCAGCTTAAATGTAATCTCCTTAAGCTCAGCAACTATATCCTGAATTACCTCATGTGTTATGGTTGTATCACGGCCTTCATGAGCTTGTACGTCAGCATTGCTTTTATACCTAAAGTGATACTTTGGCTTCTTCCGCACATAAATCATTTCTTTTCTGTTTTCAATTTTCCTATGGGTGCTGAAAAACTTCACGTTCTCCCACCTATGAGGGTCTTGCTTTTCACCCCTGTAAACCTCCCATACATTCGTCATTTCATACTCGCCATTTTCAAATTTATATGCAAATCTTTTCAATCTGAAATCATCCTTTTATTTTTCGTTATATGAATTTACTTTTGTAGTAAAAATATCATCAGCTTCATTCCAGTATCCCAACAGTTCAGCTACCCGGCCTTTTGCCCATCTGTTTGTTTGCCTGCCATCAAACCATGAGCAGTTTGCATCATTGTACCTTTCTTCATGAATAAACCCTGCATATAGCTGACAGTCTGGGTACATTTTGGAATAGTCATGCAGCTTCTTAACATCAGTATAGAAGGCATCCACTATATCAGCAGATTTATATTTAAGTTCAATGATGGCTATAACCTTTTCTACACAATCTGCCAAATGTTTTTCTATTCTTTGCTGGGCTGGAATTAATTGAACTACAGCAATGTCTGCTCGTTTTCCCTGAGGTAAATTAAACTCCGGAAAGATTCTTATTCTATACTTATTCACCCATGTATCTGATAAATGAGTTCTCAGGTGATAGTACATCAAACACTTTAATGAATCTTCTTTTAAAAGGTTATCGTTATTGTATTCTATAGGCAAGCTGTTCTGCCAGAAATCCTTCAAAACAGTGTCAATTTTTAATTGAATATTGTCCACAACATTAACCACCTTTTCATTCCTTCAGTTCAGTTACATCAATAATTTTTTTCGTACTTTGCTCATAAACATATCCATCTGTAAAAAATATTTATATTGTATCTCTCACTATATAATTCATTTTGCAAATGAAATTATCTCTAATTTCATGTTCTGCGCGGTCATGTAACCTATTAATATAATCCTGTACTTCTACCTTGAGTACGTCATAAAATAGTATTACATCAATTCGAATACCATCGGGTATTACCTCAACCATTTTTGAAGAAGATATAGTTAATTGAGTATTTCTCTTAGTTTGAGCTTGGTGAATAATACCATTTCGGACATGACTATAGAATTGTCGGGCTTCACGCACTCCAAAGTGTGCGCTAAAATGATTACTCCCTGTTAAAAAATTTATAAATGCATCACCATGCATACGCCATTCCGTCTGGTCTAGCCCAAATCGAAACTGATGCAATGTTTCTATCAATAAGCACATCAGTGCCATTGCACTAAAGCTGAAATCTATGCCCTCTTTCGGGAATCTCCTTGTTTCATTTAATAAAATATCAATTGCATTAAAATAACGCCCATACATCCTATCTTGAAAGATATCTATTGCCTTACACCAGTCTTGTTCCGGACTATTAGCTTTTAGATTAAGTTCAATATACTTTTCAGGTCCGTAATGGGGTGAAATAAATACTCTATCTGCAAACATTTATTTTCCTCCTTTGTTTACTGCTTCTTGTCTACTCTTTGTCCTATCCCGAGCCTCAGAAATCGTATCACTTGTAAATAATGTATCAATCATACACCAAACCCTGCCATTCCGATAAATATTGCCTGTTTTTACTTCCTTACTTGGTGCAAAGCCTTTTCCTAATTTGTATAAGAAGTGAGGCGTTTCCATCCATGATGCATAGGGTATTTCCGGTATTCTGCTGCTCAAATCAGTTAAAACTTTATATCCTTCTATATGGTGAATTGACTGTAATTTACCGTGATATCTGAATGCAATATAATTTGGAGGAGTCTTAGGCCACCCATTTTGTCCCATTGGATGAAAGTATCTTTCCTTCTTCTCAACTATATCTATCCAAGTAAGCTTCGAACCTTCAATTTTGCTACTGCCCACAGATACAACAAAAACCATATTCGAATCTTTGCTTTGCATGGTCATCAATCCCCCTAAATATGTCTGTAATTCAATTAATAGGTGTTTTTCAGTATAACTACTTCTGCTGTAGGCCACTTCCGAATACTTATAAACTTCTTTCCATGAAACCGGAAGTATATCTATACCTTTTATATTTTTTACCTGTAAATTATGGTCTGCATAGGACTTACTACATTCCGACATTGCAATCAATTTTCTTATTTTTGCTGGACTTTCAAAAAAGCCCTGCCTATTTGCATACTTTGACAGTTGCTCCTGACCTGGGAGAACCCATCCTCGTTTTGCTTCAACAATAATATAGAAGTGTGGCTGGCAAATTATTTCAATGTCTGTGTACCCACCATCATCAGAGTTATATTCCTGTAAACGTATTTCTACATTTTCATGATCGAACTGCTGAACATTAACAGTCTGTAAAATAAACTCATTTAGCAGTTCAGGACACTTTGATAATGCCCAGGCTACACTAAAACTGATGTCATTTTCTTTATCACCAAGTAATTGAAATATGTTGGTTACATGCTTACTATGTAATAATAATTCTGCCAAATCTACACCCCATTGCCACTTTAAAGTATTTATTTAGTCTGATTTCTTTTTGGCTGAACCGTGATTCAAATGCTCAGATAAAGGCTCATTGCACTCGTGATATACTTCTCCAGTTTCAATGTCAACTACTTTTTCGTAGTAGTTATCATTTTCCCTGTCAAATACACGTTCTAATAATGACCACTTTTTCCTAGAAATCTGAAATTCATCTCCGCTTATAACTTCTTTTATAGGCCTTTTAATTCCCGGTCTTTTTGCTGTTAATCTTATTTTCTCATGAGCAGTGCCCTCATCATAAACATTAATTTCTACTTGCCTCACAAGTGAGCCACATTGAGGACATGGTATCCGTTCTACTTTATAAGTATCATCTTCTAATGAAATATAGCAATTCCCACATCTAACAACTGCATCACCCATATATTTACACCCCTTTTATATAATAAAAACAAATTGAGTTCTTCATCTTTTACTTTTTATGTATTGTATAGCCTCTAGTAAACCAATAAAAGTATCACTGACATGTCCCTTTTCAAAATTGATGTATTCTAAATCTCCAAATATACCTGACTGAAATTTCTGATTACCCTCTATCAAAGGAATAACATATTTGTCCTGCCCAAACGATAATGCTATTTCATCTCTAGTCCACATTGATTCTCCACTGTCTGAAACAATGTATATAATAAAATCGATGTTATCATTTAATTTCGACATTACTTTGTCGCTGATTCTTCTTGGCTCATATCCAACACCAGATTTTACATCAATTCCTATTAAATCTAAGAATCTTGATAATTCAAATGCTATTTTCTTGTCATTTTCGTTGAATCGGTAAGATATAAAACATGTAAGTATTCTTTCCTTATGCAGAACCATATCCTCAAGTATATCTATCCGGCCTTTAATGGATTTTAATTCTTCAGTATAGCTTATCTTGTTTTTATCAACTATTGATTTATCAACTTCTTTCAGTTTTAGTTCCTCTGATATTATTAAGTAGCATTCCTCCAAATAATCTTTAGTATCTACAGTTATATCAAAGAATAAATAGTCATTATACCGTCTTAATAATATTTCAACATTTCCCTTAACAGTGTTAAACTCATGGAGTGATAATAATCGTGGCCTTACATTAATATCCACTAAACTATCTAATTCAAAAATACTTAATTCATTTTGGTAAGTATTCGCATCATCAAGTGAATGAGTTAACCAAATTTTTGCTTTTTCCGGATTGATTTGAAATAAGTCAAATATCCTCTTATATACCCTGCCTAAATCACCTGGTTCAAATAATTTATATTCATAGTACTTTATTGTATTTATCGACATAATATTTTATCTCCTTCTATACGTATATACTTTTATCAAGTAATGTACCAATTAAGTAATCATCATCTTTCATTAGTTCTATTTCACTAAATGCAAAAGGATAACTCTTACTTGTTACTACAACTAATACATTTTAATTTATTTAAAGATATCATCATTGTCTTTAATATAATTACCTATTATTTCCCGAGTTAAATTTGTTTCTAAATACTCCTTAGCAGTTAATCTTTCTAGAAAAATTTGGTCTTTATGTTGTTCATCCAATCCTAGTCGGCTCAATATATATTTCTTTCTGTCTAATTCTTTTATGGTAGATGAATAAGGGTCTACTATTAATAAGTTTCTTGATGATAAATTATTAAGGGCTTGTGCCAGTAAATCATTAACATATGGGTCATTAAAACTGTATCCGATAATTACTATTACTTTACTTAATAATGAATAGTTCCTTAGTTCATAGACATTAAACAAAAAAGGGTCAACTGATTGTAATTTTGCATCGGTTCCAAATATCAGTTCCGCATCTGATTGCGGAACATCATATTTTACTAGTACATTTCCTTTTGATTTATCACGTTTCCAATCAATAGAACCATGCAATTTATAAAGATAAATCCCTGCGGTTATAGATTTTGCATTAAAACGGTCAGCCGACCAAATATCATCTTCCCCAAAACCACATTCTAGATCGTATTCTGGGGGCTTAGCTTTTTCAACACATTGGTCATAGTTTAATGAAAATATTCTTATAGATGCTTCAATTTCTCTTTGAAATTCATAAAATTTTTTATAGTAGGATACTCTCTTTTCTGTTTCCTTGTTTAAAGTCACAAAGTCAACAATTTTTTCACTCAGCTTTCTGTCAAATGCATCAATATTGCAGAATCTTTCTCCAGCTAATTCAATAAGCTTTTCATTCCAATTACCAATGAATGGGTAAATTGGGTTACGTTCTTTTTTCTTTAAGTCTCTAAGTACTCCAACAAGGCGTTCAATATTAACATTATTATCAAAAATACCTTGTACTCCATCCGCATACAAAATAGCACTTTTTACATAGTAATATAATAAACGGTGTGTATTCCATTCAACATTATAACTATTTATGAGATTCTCTATTTCAAGTATCATTTCATTGGATGTTTTTATATCTGCATTTCGACTGCAACCTGCACCAAGTAAAAATATTACTGAATCAGCTTTTATAGTTTTCATTTATATTCCCCCTTATAAAAACCATGGTGTATCAAAGTGTGTCAGATTGCTTTTATAATCTAAATTCATTTGCCTAAATTCTTTAATAAAGCCCGCAACTAGTTGAGGATAAAAAATAGATATCGGTTCAAGTTTAGCATTAAAACCACGCCAACTTGCTCCTGCAAGATTAACCAAATCTTGTAATAGCATTATCTTATCTACTTTCTCTGACATATAAATAAATTCTATGTGTGCTGGATTTGCTATTCTTTTATTTATATATTCACGCCCTCTTTTTAACCCTTCAAACCATATTAAATATTCCTTGTTTGATAATTGAATATATGAGGATTCATATGGAACTTTAAGGTTATTATCAGCAAAACCTATAAAACGGTTCTTTGTATTTATTTTTACTACAGTAAAGGAAATCTCATCATGCTCTTTCTTTAAATCTGCCAAGGCATTCTCAATTGATATCATTTCTGTTTTTCTAAATTTAAAAGGAGTATGAATTACACAATTAGATATGTTTTGCCCCTTTAGAAGTTGATCTTTAACATAGGCCATAATATTAGTTTTTAAGCTTGACAAATAAACTGTTTCATTATTACTCTCACCTAATAGTCCTAGAGATTTATATAGTCCACTTGAATCCAAACATACAGAATAAGCATAATACCTCTTAATTCTAGTTTTTTCATATCCTCTATCGTCTTTATATAATTCACGTTCATGTGCAGTACCAATTCCAAAAATTAAACATTTCGGAGTTGATGGTTTAACCAACCAAGGTACTCCACCAAGTTTCGCAAATATTTGTAGTCCTATCCCTGATGCAGCCCATTTTAAGCCGTCTGATGCTAATATTCTATCACGCCTCACAGCTTGTAAAGGAATATTCAATTTAAAAAAGATATGCTTCATTTTAACGTATTGTGGAGATTTATTAAAGCCAGTTGAATAAGAGTCAATAAATATACCGATAACTCTTCTATCACTATTTAAGTCTATAATTTCTTGTAACTGCGGCTCAATTGACTTACTAATTTCGTTTTCATTGTAGTATATACTTTTTACATTAGAAGTGTTTAATTCAATACTGAACATTTCTTTCATACCACTAAACGTGGAATGGTACGTCTTTCCAATTAATGCCTTATATAATTCGTTTCCCACTTCCTTCTCATTGTCTTTGAATACAAATACGTATATGGGTGGTAACAAAGGTATATCATATGGTCCATAAGTCTTGATTCCTTTGGATTTATCAACATCAAGTTTAGAATTTTTAAAAAAGTAGTTTCTATCATCAAGTTCTTTACTAACAAGGGTCATAAAACATGACGAAATTCTAAATTTCTCTGAGCCTATAGTCAATTCTTGTAAACAAATAAACTTTGAAGTTATAAATCTTTGAATTATATTCTTTTTATCCAGGTATGCATTAGCATTAGACCTGCCGCTTTTATCTAAGCTATAACTTAATTCCTGGATTTTTTTATCAAATTTTGCTCCTGCATTTTTTCTAAAATCAAACTCTAATATAAAACCAAACTTCTTTTCCAAAGCCAGATAATAGGGACTTACTTTTATTACTCTGTTACCATACGGAGGACATTCTTCTACTACAAATGATACAAATTTATTAAATCCATCAACAATCTCACTTTTTTCAAAATACTCATTTTTTACTTTATGTTTAAATAGATACCATATTATTGCAACCATTAATACATGGTTATCTGTACTGGAGAATTCATATTCTTCAGCTCCTTCAAAAGATTCAAGAGATATTAAAAATCTCTCATACTCTGCTTTACCATCACAATCTATAATACTAGAAGGTAATTTTTCAACAAAGAAGCCTTCTTCTTTCGTCTCTTGATTATACTTTCTTCTGAACAATACTACTTTAAAATCTGTAGTTTCAAACGGAATAAAGTTCAATTCAATTAACAATTTTGTTCCCCCCTGATTAATGGTAGCCTATAATATTTACTTAGTTTCTTCTTTCATCTCTAATGACCTAATTCGACATACACTTTACAGTTCCTGTTAATTCAGTAATATAATTTTTACTTTTATAAACTCAAATGCATTTAAACACCAGAGGAGATAAAACTCCTCCAATGTTTAATCCTTTTCTGATTTGTCTTTCTTTTTTTCTTCACCAAATACTAATCTTGTTGGTGGAGGCTTTGGTGGCTGTAATTGCTGTCCTTCCCTTTTGCCATCAGCTTCACTTTTGGTTTCATCTTTCCCCATAAAATTTTACCTCTTTCCTATTGGTCCGCCGCCATCTCTTATGAGTCTAGTTGGTGGGGGTGATGGGGGCTGCTGTGGTGGTGGCGGTGGTGGCTGAGGATTTTGGGCATGTAGGTTTATCGATTTGTCCATTGGTGTTTACCTCCTTTCCTGCTGTAACCTTATTAATACAATTTTGAGTAGTTGTAATTACTCTGTCATAATTACATAATCCTATAGTAATTGTACTTGCTACCAACGCAACAATTATTGCCTTTCTTGCTTTGTGTAAATAATCGGAACGCTTATCATTATTAGACGTATTTTGCTCATTGCATTTGCAATAGTCATTTAACAAATAAACCTCAAAAGCTTCTTCAACTTTACTTTCATATGTAATATCCTCTTTGTAGAAATCTGTTAATTTATTGTAATACTCTTCCATTTGCTGAGAGCTGGCTATATACTCGTAAACATAACTATAGTTTGACCGTACTATATAGAACACTGCAAATGCCAATGAAACAACTAATGTCATTAACGATGCTATGAGTAAAATTAATATAAATATCCCTGTAACTGCTTCCAATTTCCCTACTGCATATGTTACTGATCCAAATAACAATGTAACAATTGCTATTGGTATTGATATTTCTGAACCCAGCTTTTCCCTTCTCGCCAGTTCATTGTTATATGACTCCTTATACATGTTGAGTCTATCCTTACGCATACATTAACCATCCTACTGTGTTATTTCTGTATTAAAACAATATTTATCTATGTTTTCATCATTCAATACCATAATTATCATATAAACTATCTTTATAAATCGTTTGTGTATAGCTAGGCTGATTATTTATATCAAATGTATTTATTGCTTCAAGTATTATTTTTTCTTTAAGTGGAATATGTATTGTCTTAACAGTTTCATTTTGAATCTTTTCTTTTAATGCTGGAGGCCACAATTTAATTAAACTATCAGGAATATTATTTGATATTCTCGAACTGTAGTTCACATAACAGACTATAATAGGCAATCCACACTTATCATTTGCATAATTTATTTCATACGGTACAAAATCATCATCATATTTAGTTTTATTACCTACAAGTAATAACATACTTTTGCTATTTTTTAGTCGTTCTCTTAAACTTGCTTTAATTGTTTCGTCCTTGCTTTTATCACTAACCGCTGAAACTTTCTCGTGTGAATTAACAAAAGTAAAGTCTTTACCTTCCATGCTCTTCCAACCCTTCATGATATTATAATATTTAATATCAGATTTTGTAGGGTCACTTTGTCCTTCTGCAGCAAATGCAATGTAAATACCATTTCTGTAAGCCATTAACTCTTCTCCTTTAAAATTTTTACTTATGTATCTTATTGACTCTAATTAATTTACTCACTGAATACTCCTTTAATATTGTAAAGGTTTATTTCATCTGCCACGCTTTTATGTAGTATAATTCTAATTTTACAGCCATAGCAAAGTTTTATTCCAGAATATTTCAATGTAAATAGTATTAGCTCAAGTAGTTCCTGTTTACTTACTGAACTATTAAACCTAGTTATACCTGACCCCATTAAAGGTATATTGACATCCCGTCCATTATTGACTACGTCTATTTCATTCCAAAATGAAATAAGAAATTCAATGTATTCTTCAAGTGTCAGACATGCTCTATTTCTGTCATCAAATTTAGCAAATGATGTAAATATAAATTCATTTTTGTATTCAAATAATGTCCCTAGTTTATACCTCTTTTTCTTTCCTATTAGTCTACTATTATTTAAGCTGAATTTCTTATCGCCTAGACCATTTTCAATTGTTCTGTCAAACTCATTTATGTCACTTATGTATTGTTTAATAAACTTTCCATGTAAAGATTTTTCAGAGATAATTACATTGTCAACAATCGTATCAAAGTATTCATTAAATCCAATAACCTTTAACCCGCTCACTTTAAATAAATCACCGTATATGATTTCTAACCTTGTATTATTGATTGTCACTTTTACTGACTTTTTTATATTTGCATTTATAAACATTCCTATATATATGAATATAAATAAACCAATCAATGCTATTGCAAAGTATATCTTCAAATTATTAGGTATTGTAACAAATATGAAGACTATTGATATTATTGAACTTATAATACCTATTACTGTCAAAAATGCTCCTATTATTCTTCTATCACATAAACCCACTTTAATTTTCATGAAGATTCCCTCCGCCATAATTCGGCGTATTTAACTTATTTCTTAAGTTCTTCTCTACAGTCCGCACAGATGTTTTTGCCTTTATAATTGCTGACATCTTTAGCTTCACCACAAAATATACACTCTGGCTGGTACTTTTTTAATAAGATGCTGCCTTCATCAACAAATATCTCCATGGGATCCCCTTCATTTATATTCAGTGTTCTTCTCAATTCAATTGGAAACACCAATCGTCCTAAATCATCCAGCTTCCGTACCACCCCTGTAGCTCTCATATCTCCCCCACATGTATCTATATTTACCATTTAATTCTATCAATTTTGACAAAATTAGTCAATTTATATTAATGCCTCTATAAAAATAAAACAGCCCTTTACAGGAGCTGTTTAGTTTTAATATGTAATTCTCATAAACTTAGATTTCAAATTTTTATGTAATTTTTCTTTTACTATTTGTATTAATTTTAATAATTGTATATGCTGTAAAAATTAATGTTACAACCGGAAGTGTTAAATATGCAATAGGCGCTTTATATTGTATATAGCCAATAATCTGAATTATGCATACTATTGCAAATATCCATGTACTTAATTTTACTAAATCAGCTTTTTTAAGGCTTACTAAAATAAGTATGTATGCTATAATTGGCAAAAATAATGATAGACCAACAAACAAATTATTTGATAATGGTGTCGTTGAGGGAATTACCAATATAATTCCTACCACTCCGATTGTTATGATTTTACTTACACTGACTAATCTATTTCTAACTAATCCATTATAAATTATATACATCGCAATAATCATGGGTATATAACATAATGACTGCCATACCATAAATTCTATTGACATTATCTATCCACCCTTTCATCAACTTGTTTTTGTAATATTAAATCAGTATTTTTAGCAATTTTCGAAATATTATCAAACATATATGCCTTGTACGACATCATGACCCATAGTACAAACGCTGTTATTATATATCCAAATATAGCTAATGCAACTGCTCCACCTCCCATTTCTGTTGTTTGATACATGGTTGCAGCAAAAATAGTCCATCCAATAAACGGTATTACAAATGATATAATCCAGTTTATACTTTTAAGTACTGCTGCATAGCCATCATGATAGTTTTTAGAACCCTTGTCATATCCCCACTGCTGAGCAGAATTATTTTTCTGACTGCTTTCAGTTCTTACACCCCAATTATTTTGTTCCATATCTACACTCCTAAATTATTATTTTTCCTACTATGCTTGCTTAAAATCATCTATATTCTCCGGTTGATATATAATTTCTGCTCATGTATTTCCTTTCCCATTGTCCATTTCAATCAGATCATTATAGTATCTTATGCTATTTAATGATCTTGTCATATAGCTTATAAATCAGTATTATACTCTGCTCAATGGTTGCATTGCTTTGAGGTGATAATGTTGTAGTGGATGTTCCGCTCATAATTCCATTATTCACCAATACAGCCATACCTGTTTTTGCCCAGCTTGATACTTTATTTTTGTCGCTGTAGCTACCACTAATATCAGCTTTTTTTGTTGTATACTCCTTGCCCTTATTTTTTTCAATACAAACTATTGAATTATATAACATTGTAGCTATTTGCTCCCTTGTTATAAGGTCATCGGGAGAAAATGTTGTTTTACTCGTACCAGAAACAATACCTGCCTTATATGCTTTTAATATAGCGATATCTTCAGTGTCAGTAAAAACCTTTCCAGATGGCTCCAATTCCTTTCCTAGTACTTTCTCCACCATATTCACAACTAAACCCGCAAAATCATAACGTGTAATATCATTTTTGAAGAATAAACTGGTACCTGGTGTCAATAGTCCTTCTTCTTTTGCAGTATCTATTCCCTCCTGCGCCCAGCTACTGGCTGGTTCAATTAAATCTGTTATTTCAACCTCTTCATATGTATAAGCAAACGCCGAACTCCAGAACAATACTGCTGCTATTAGAATTACAGACATAAATACCATCATTTTTTTCATCTTAATTTTCCCCCCATTTTAATTTTACGTGAAAAGTATCCGTTAGCCATTTCTCTCCCTTGGCACTGCTATCAACCAAATATTCTTTTTGCATTTTATCTTCTGTTTCTGCCATTGGGATTTCTGCTTTGAAAGTTTCAATATCTTCGTCACTATCAAACTTTACTAAAATGCTCTTAATGGAATTATTTATGACATATTCACCTGAAAATTGTGTATAAAAGTTTCCATTATTGCTTTCTCCAACATGTAAGAAACTCGTGTCTAAAAAATGTACTTCCGCTGACAAAATATCTACAGATGTATTCGGATTGTATAAAATTAATGCGTACCGGCTTGTATCAATCAAATTTACGTTAGGCTCAGCCTTTAATTCATTTTTAATTGCATAATAAACTACATGACCTGTATCCATTGGAAACCAATCAGTTAAACGAAGTGTTGATTGATTATAAACTTCTTTATCTGTTTCCACCGGCTGTTCTTCTGGTGTGTAATCAGAGTCATAATATCCACCCTTTTCTGATATACAGTGAAGTCCGTCTATACTATAATTAGAGTTGTTCCAGTAATTTTTAACAATCTTCCCTGTCGTATCTATCTGAGCGACCATCATTTCTGGTGGTGTTACACCATTTATATTTGCTAATTCCCATTCTTCAACTAAAGCAGTAAAATTATAATTTTCTTTAAATACCGTTGCCACACCATCCTTAAAGAATCCTGTACAAAGGTCTCCTTGATAATGGCATATTCCGAATTGACAAGGTATTACAATATCACCTTTTTTGTTTATGTATCCAACCTTCCAATTCTTATCCACTACCGCTGCCAGTCCTTCAAAAAACGGATAAACATACTCAAACCTACCTTTATTGAGGTCTACTAACTTGTAATCTTCATTTATGTAATTCCAGTCACCCTTTTCAGTCTGTACTACAGCCAATCCTTCATGGAATTCGCTCATTCCCCAAACAGTATATCCTTTTGCCTCTACCTTTTCTTCATCTACAAAATTCCTATCAGCTCCAAATACATTTACTGCTAAAGATGAAAACAGTAATGAAAGTATTAGTACAAAAATAACATTTTTTTTCATTATCACAACTCCCTCTTTTTTTAAAATAATGACATACTATGAAAAATTTGTTCATTCACTAATTTATCATTTTTGCCGTATTAAGGCAATAGATAAATTATAGTTTATGTAACTTTTTTGATATTACTGATATATTTTTGGAAGGGTGATTACATTGGATTTCAAATTAGACTTCAAAAAAATAGGTAAGAATGTCAAAGAACAACGTTTAAGACAGGGGTTGACCCACGAGGACTTGTCCGGTCTGGCTGGTATATCTACCGTACATATTTCGCATATTGAATCCGGCTCAGCTAAAATGAGCCTTGATAGCTTTGCTCGCATATGTTTTGCATTGAAAGTTAATCCTGACCAAATTCTTCTGGAACACATCTACACTCCGCAGGAATATTTACGTGATGATATCGCAAAAACCCTTAAACAATTCGATAACAAAGAACTGGATATGGCTTCAAAGTTTCTGAAGTTCTACTTAAATAACAAAGAATAGTTTTATAAATGGTATGTAATTTTTTTAAATATAAAACCACCCCATGCCTGAACCATTGCAATGGGGTGATCATCATAAACATTATTTCGATTATTCATTGTCTGAAAATTCATCAATGCTTGAAGCTACTTCAATCATTATGAGTGCGCCCAACTTGAATCCCTGCATGAATGAATTCAAGATTTCCATATCCTTGATTTCACTCTGTATATCCAAAATGTTTTCAAGTTGTATAAGGTCATCTGCATCAAGTTTCTTTTTCCATGTTTCCAGCATGACGGACAACCTTTTATTTTTTATACTGTATCCAGGATTCCTCGGAATTCTCTCCTCTGGATAGATATTGCCATTATATAGTTCTTTCAAAATACTCTTCAATTTTATCACCCTTTCATTATGTATATGGCCGCATAAACTCCACAACCGGAGGGGATTATATCGCTTTTCCCTTATATATGCAATATTGTGTTATTCTAAAACACTTGATACTCTGGTGCTGCGGCCTATATGTACATCAAATTTTACGACAATCGTGGCTAATGTTGAATGTATCTTATATAAAATAAAAAGTGGAAGTCAAATTATGCTCCCACTCTATATAATAAAACCGCTAGATTGTTACCTAACAGCTTTGTATTCAATTAATCTTCCGGAGTTCCAACTTTGTAAAAATTGCTTAGATTCATAGATGTATACCGCACTGGATTAATTCCGACCTGCTCCCGGGGTGACCTGTTTATGATTGACAAGGATTAACACCCGGTATTATCCTATAGTCTTTAATTTATCCGGAAGAATTCCCCAGACCCTAATTTTAAATATAGAATTTGCATCACCCATTTTTGACCTCTTTTTTTGGCTCACTTTATTGCTTGGGGTACGAAATTAACATGAATATAAAATAATTTGATATAGATTGTGATAACACGCCTTTGCTCTATATTCTTTTGGTTATCGCATATAAACATTCAGAAACATTTTTTGATGTCATCAATAATTAGCTTTCAGATACTTAAATTTAATTCAAAGGCTACAGTTCGACAAAGTACTGCATGCTTTGCCTGCACTGTTTACACCCTATAATGCCCTTCTTCCCTTTTGTTGCTTCATATAAAATTAACTTTGCCTATGGAACGTAATCCGCCATAATTAATATGACTTTACATGGATTTTATCCATGTTTACATTTATTCAAAGAACCATTATTGCTATAAATGCCAAATCCTTGTTTATTGCTTATAAAGCAATTTCATATGAATTTAGCTCCTACACTTATGCTTATATCTTTGTATCTACAGAAACATTAAATAACTTTTCTGCTTATACATTAATTGTCAATCCACTCCGGAAATCTTATCACTAGCCGCTCTCTTTGGCAAACTGACTTCATTTTTTAAACTAGTATTCTCGACTACATATTGCCTTTGGACTGCGATTATGTATTTGTGTTAAAATTTATTGCTGTCATCTTTTCACACTGAAAACTATAATTATTCTCTCTACCTTGAAAACTATTTTAATGGCTGCTTGGCACGTAATTACAATCTTTCTATTGTTTCTTTAATGGTTTTTGCTCCGTAAACCTTTTTCTCCAATGCTGAAATAATCACTTTCTCGTTTTTATTAACTGATATTGCTTTTATAACCTGCATTATATCTTCATCAGCTAATAAATGGACTTCCAAATCTTTCAGCACCTGTTTTGTAATTCCCAAAGCCTCTAAAATACTTCTATATTTGGTTTCTGCTATATCTATTGACAGTAATCTTATATAGAGTAGCTGAAAAAGATCTACTCCAAATATATATCTTTTATACTCAATGCTGTCCAAATCAATTTTTATATCAGTACCTATATTTTCAATCGGCTCCGTCGAATTTACATCCAATAGTATAGAAAATATTGATTCCTCTTTACCTTCATTGTCAAATATAACATTTGTAAGTTCATTATTCCTTTTGAATATTTTAGATATTTGTCGATTTAGAACGCATTTAATACATGCATTTACGTAATTCTCAAGAGTTAAGGTTTTGCCATCCCTAGCCCTTGAAATTGCTATGCTAATATCGTAATCTGGTGCTTCTCTAAAATATAATAGTGCCTCAACATATGTATCTTCTGCATCAGCGAAAGTAAAATGGTTTATCTTCTTTGCAGTATGGTTTAACAGACGCATTACTTTATTTTTATTATCAATCAAATATTTAACTGTCTGTTTTTCCCAATCAAGCTCAGGTATTTGCTCCTCTTCTTCCAATAAGGGGGAATAAACTATTTCCATCATTTCCATTGGCCCCACTCCCATTAATTTATTTTAACTCAGATACTATTAAGTCTATTTATATGTATTTATTATCTGGAATTACAAAAATAGCCGTAATAACGTTTTTAATATACAAAAATTGAAACAATCATTCACCACTAATACCTTTCCTAGCTTTGTGTGGCTCGTTTTGGCCTACTATTTTACCCATCCACTTATAAACCCTCATTGGAAACTCATTTCATCCTTTAATCAACATTTTGACATTATGGGTAATTTGAAAAATAAATAAAAGTATATTCCTCAGTATAGTCCTATCTTTGCATTGGCACGTCTTACGGCATCCTGTATGTCTTTATTTGAGAATTGGGAGTAAATCATCGTATTTCTGATGTGAGAATGCCCCAATATCTTCATTAACTTGGTTAAATCTACTTCCCCACTGTTCAGTAGTTGAATCGCCCTGCTATGCCTCAGTACATGTGGATGACCATAGCTCTTATACTCTTCTCCCAAAATGCTAACCACATATTTTCCCATTGCCTGATTTACTGCCTGAATGGATATGTGCCCATTACCTGCCTTTCTAGTAAAAATATCATCTTTTAAACTCAAATTTAATCGTCTTTCATATAGAAGTATCCTGCTTAATAATGCATCAGAAATTGTTAATACCCTATACACAGGCGGTTTTCTATTTCCGTTCTTGTCCTTATGCCGTTTTAGTGTTATTAACTTCACTGTTTTATTATAGGGGTCTATGTCTTTCATCTTTACCAAGAGAGCCTCCGTACACCTAGCTCCGGTCTCAAACAAAAATAAAAATAATAAACTATGTAATTCATTTTTTATATTGCTCAATAATTTTATTACTTCAATTTCTTTGAGGTATTTTGTTTCTTCAATTGTCTTTTGCTCACCATCGTTTAGTATTTCAATAATATCGGTGCTGTTGTACAATACAATATCATTCATGCTCATCCCTCCCGGTAAACTTTAACTTTCATCCATTCTTAAACTTTTTACCCTAAATTTAAATCAAATTATTCATTATTAAGTACTTTTTGATGCTTCAAATTTATAAATACTTTAAAAAATATACTATTTATTAAACCTTTTTCTGTTTTATTTAAAGCAGCTTAAAATAAATAAAAATGCCCCAATCTTTCGACTGAAGCACCTTCTAACTGACCGTATGCAGTTATATTTATACAATGTCCGCACTTACACTATCTTTTGCTGCTTTGGTATATCGTTTCCTCTAACGTAAATTCCATCTTATAGGCTGTAAAAATAAAAACGATAGATTACATTAGCGTAACCTATCGCTTTCATAGTTCTATTTACCTTTGTCAGTGATTATAATACCTTTTCTGTGGTTCCCCCAATTAAAGGATAGGTTTTTGGGGAGGTACCGCACGGGTCTCCCCAAATGTCTTGATTAATCATACTCATTTATGCTAATCTAACAAATAAGTCACCTTTCGCTTTTACAAGTGCTTCTCCAAATTCACTGCGAATTGGGTCATTTATTACATAGCCATATGCCAAATGATAACCTTGGCACAATATCCCCTTAGCATTTTTGCTTTTTAAAATGCATGTCACTTGAATATCTCCCGTTACTCTTGGAATTCTTCCCGTTGTTACATGTGTAATTTTCATTTTCCCTTTACCAAAGTAATTATCAATTTCATTTTCAATAAAATCCGCTATCTCTCCATCAACCAGTTCCCTTAGTTTATATTTATGATTTAAAATGTTTCCTAAGTTCACCGCTGTGTCTTTGAACCCCTCCCGACGCCTTTGTATTTCCTTTTCTATGATACTATCCGCTTCATTACTTTTATTTCTTATGGGGATGTACAAATTAACTGTTGATGTTATGTCCCTTTTTAAATCTTCCAGCATTTCTTTCTTTGTTTTTGTAGTTGGCATGATATAAGCCCTCCGCTCAATATATTATTATTTTCAAAAATGTTTTATCATGTATTGCTTAACATTTTTGAATTTTTATTTTTTCAAAACACTACTAAAGCTTCACTCCATTTATTCCGGGATACTGGGATAATTCCCCTGTATATCTTGATATAACTGCATTTTAGCGATTATAATACTGGGATAGTTGGTGGGATAGTATCCCATCAACTTGTGGGATACTTTATCCATATAAACTCTTCCTTCTTTGAACTATATCCAGACTTATTACTACTGGGTCGATGTACAAAACCTAAAGATTTTTTAACCCACCCATTTGCAGGATTCAGTGGTTCATAATCATTACATCCGTATTGGGCCGGGTCATAACCAGATAGTATAACTGCCATTTTCGTTTCATGTAGTATTTTTACCATTTCTATGTGCTCTTCTTGAGTCATATCATAGGGATATATATTAAGTGCCCCATCTGCTCTGGTTAACGGGTGATAACTAGGGTCTATGTATGACAATACATTTTTGTAATCATTTAGCTGCTTTATTATATTTAACATATTTCCATTTATTATAGTTGTGTCTGCAAGCACTTCCGTACACAGATTTATCCTTTTTATTTGGTTGTAATATTGTCTGATAAACTTCCTGTTAAGGGTTTCATTGTCGCCCAACTTAAAATTGTGCATATCCGCATTTCGACTCTGCATAACATTTATATATGTTAGTGCAGCACCATCAAGTATATCGAGTTCAGGCTTGTCCCTATTTATCTTTGCATACTCAAACCAATCCTTGTCATACGGAAGATTTTGCAGTACATCAATTAACTTTCTACATGATTCCGGATCCTTTACACAACTGAATAGATTACATAGCCCAATACTAAATTCGTTGTATATTTTTTTATCGAATAGTCCATAAGGAATATTCAAAAGAGTTCTGGCTCCACCTGCACAAAGCTCCCCGTAGACGTTGCAGCCAAACTCTTCTACCAACCATTTGATTACCTTTATTATCTTTGGTGTCAATAATGCTTTTCCACCGTAATACCTAATGATTTGCCTAACGTTACATCTATTTTTGTATCCCATTGACACAAATGATTTTTTATACCAACTACCGTGTTTTTTGTAACTGTTTCTATATTTCATAATATCTCTCCTCACTTTTTTGAAAAGCTGTGTCAGCTTGCAAACTGACACAGCTTATTGATATTTACTGATTTTTCAGATCTGGCATTTTGATTATGTACATATGGCCTTGCTTTACACCACTACAGTATGTTTTCCTTACTGTAAACCGGGTTTCTTTCTCATATGCACTCATTAATAATCCTGAATATTTCCATGGTCGTACAAGATTTTCCGCGTTTTCGAAACCAGGAAAATTTTTAAATATTTCATGAATACTTTCACTCAGTAACCAGACTTGCCACTGATTATCTAGACACTTATAGTGACCAATATGTGAATTAACATCAGTTTCATCTCTGGTTTCATTTTTGGTTTTTAAAACGTACTGAGTGCGATCTTCTACAAACCTATGTTCATTTTTCTTGACGTAGCTACAGAGATGTTCATATGCTCTGTTATCAAAGTTGGTTGATTCATTAACTCCTTGTACGCTTTTTTCAAGTGTTTCTTGAATTGTATCTATATCCATATCCAGACCGAAACACTGATTCAAAAGCTCTGCCGAGAGCATTATTATGCCAACTTTGTCTGCTACCCTGCTTCCTATATGTGTCTTACCTAAAACACCTGCATTAAGCTTTTTTATCCAGTATTTATACTTTTCTTTAAGAGCTTCATCAAGTAAGTTCTCCCTGAATAAAAACTCTACAAATGCTTCTCCACCAACTCCTGCATGACTGCTTATAAACTCCTCAAGCTGCTCACAATGCTCTTTTGAATCCGTCAATTCCCCTTTCCTACAGGAAATCTCAATTATACGTGAGAATTGTCCATTTTCATAAACGCCTATCATTTTTTCCGCTATTGAACTTTCTGCTGTAATAATAGTTGGAGCGTATATCTCCTCAAATGACTTACACTTGTCATCATTTAGCCTGCCCCTAACTTTCCCAGTGGTAAAGCGAAAGACGAACTTTACTAAATCGCTGATTTGCCTTCTCTGTGAGGTACCTATATAGGATACCAGTTTGTCATCAAAGACATATGGGATTACTGTACGTTCGGCCAGTCCTGCTTCACTCTTGTTATCTGTATCATTATGTGTTCTGAATAGGTCGTGTGCATTCCCGTATAACATTAAACAAAGTTTTGCAGCTGTTGACTTTCCAATACCAGTATTATTTTTTATTGTATTACCAGTTCTTACACCGAAAAAGTTAATTATTAAATTACAATCGGGTAATTTTAATGCCTGTAGGAGGACTCCATAAACTCCCACAACTAATGCTATCTCAAGCTTTGGCTTGCCTACTACCAATTGCTTTAAGCCTTCAGTATAACCAGCTCGGTTACCTTTTTTTGCTATCTGTAGATTTCCAATATATTCAGATTTTTTTTCACCTGAAATCGAGTGTATGTTGAACAACTGGAATACTGTATTTCCTTTATACGTGCTCCATCCAATTTTTTCGTGTTGCAAATCGAATTCCATGTTTCCAATTTTTCCCTTTACAATTTCTTTGATTGCATTGGATACTACACCTTTTTCATCAAGAAAGCCCATGTTTAATAACGCTTGTCTGATATACTCAGCATCTTCACACGCTCCATTGACGCTTAATTCTCTGGAATCTTCGTAACCATTGTCCGTTTTCAATCTTAACATGACCTTGATGTTATCATCTCTGCCAATGACATCAATATTTTTCGTCACTTCAACGCTTATTCCAACGTCCTTTAAGTTAACTGGTGCTTGTCTTTCTCCTTCGCTTTTCCCTCCTAACTTTATTATTTCATGCAAAGTTTTAGAAATTTCGTCCGTACCGCTGATAACTGACTCTTTTCTTTGTTGCAAAATACCTTTTGGCATTCTGTCATTTTTTTCCATGGCATAATTTCCCTTCTTGGTTTATTTTCTTTCTATGCCTGGACTTCAAACGTACTTCCTTTGCTATGTAGTTAGTTCAACTTTTTTAAAAAAAAGTATTTCAGATAAAATGACAGAAGCCTCACCATGTTTTTAACATAGAAAGACTTCACTAAACATTTGGATTATTTTACTGTTTGATAGTATTCATCAGGTACTATTCTTTTTTCTAATTCCTTGTATTCATCGCAATTTAAATGGTCTATAAAATCTATTAGCTGCTGTTCCGTTTTTATTCTTATAACTGAACTACAATTTTCACATTCACTACTAGTACAGTTGCAATGTAATGATTCGGTGTAGTATTCTCCTAACTGAATCTTTTTGGGTCTAAATAAGTTATTGTTTTTTTCCCATTTATTGTGAATAATTCTATGGGCTGATAAGTCTACATGTTCCAGGTATGCAATACGGTTGTCAAATGAATGACCTCTGTGGTGAACTCTGGAATTTTTAAACGACCATAATAATTCTATAGTATTTATCACTTCTTTTGATTTTTGAGATACTCTTGTTCTTTCTGCTTCAATTTTTTCTCTAGATTCTTTGCTTTTTATAATCGCTTTATGTAATTTGCATGTTGTTATTCCCTCTGTCCCCGAACCAACGTGGCCACCAATTCTTAAATTATGGTTGTAACCAAGTGCTAGATCATTTTGTAAAACTCTATAATGAATGCAATCACCTCTTTTATCTGCATTCGCACTCCAGTTTTTATGTTCTGAAACTACTTCGTCATTATCTATGAGTACATAAGCCCATTCACATGTTTCTTCGTCTCTGAAACCTCCTTTTTTAATATTGGGGTATTTATAGCTCATTAGCACAATGCTCTTATCTGCCTTATAATAATATATTCTGTTATTTTTTGTTTTTTTTATAAGGCTATCATAATATTCAGCACTTTCAAATTTGCTTGTTATTATATCATCATCAATTATTAAAAATGTGAATAGCTTCAATTTCTCCTTAATATTGATCCCCTTTGAACTATCTAAAATTAAATCTTTTTTTACTCTTTTATTCATGCTTACGTCTCCTTTGAACTTTTTGTTTTTACTATCATACTTTAATTATACCAAGTTCAATTTTAGTCAATCTTAGTCAATCTGGAGACAATCAGTCCATTTATTTTTTATATGCATTACCATTAAACCATAGATAATTGCAAAACTTTAAAGTCAATACACAAATATTCCAATTATATCTGAACTATTCAATTTATCAAATGATTACTCTAATTTCTGTGATATTTCATCAAATAGCACTAACATTCATATTATATTTATTTTTTGATATAAATCATTTTTCTTGCCTTACACACTTTAACTACTTCGATTTGTGCAATTTTCGTGCAAATCATTAACGATTTTTACCGATAATACTCAACGAATTCCCGCCTTATTTGCTTTTAATTCCCAAAATGGTATATATGTTGTTTTAAACCGACATCAATATATAGTATCTAATTATCTTTCAGTATACTATATATTGCGTTTTTAAACATAATAATAGCCCTGATTTCTCAGAGCTAAAATTTAATGAGTAAGTCTATAAGCCGGGTTCTGTATTTGATGATCATCTATCTAGGCACTGCATTTCTGCAATGCTCAAGCCGCCTCCCCGGGACTGACGGGCAGTCGTATGTCCCTCCACGGCGTTGCTCCAGGTGGGGTTTACATAGCCGGCAAGTCGCCATGCCGCTGGTGAGCTCTTACCTCGCCTTTCCACCGTTACCGGCCCGTAAGCCGGCAGTATATCTCTGTTGCACTTTCCTTAAAGTCGCCTTCACCGGGAGTTACCCGGCACCATTGCCCTATGGAGCCCGGACTTTCCTCATGTACGCCTTTTCAGGCCGTACCTGCGATCATCTGGCTTACTCATTTACATAATGAATTATTTGTCTGAATTCACGTCAACCGCCCATTAAACCGCAATAAGCAGATCGGCAGATTGTTGTCCTGCCGGACATCTTATTATAGATGCTCACGGTGTATATGTCAAGCGAATATAAATGGGTCTCTTTCCACTTTGCTGCAGATTGCTTCGGCAGTATCAAACTTTTCCGCAAGCAGCTTTTGGAGCTTTGCAAGAATTACGATTTCCGATGCAAAATGTCCCACATCAATGATACACAGCCCCATTTCTGCCGCTTCCATGGCCGTATGGTACTTCATGTCACCGGTTACCAGCACATCGGCATTGACTTTTTTTATACTGTTCAAATCGTTGTCGAAGCTTCCGCAAAATACCGCAGCAGTTCTCACCTTTTCAGGCTGCGGACCTGCTATTCTGAGGTTTTCTATTCCCAGCCTCTTTTTTATATCCCGTATAAAGTCCCCAAAAGCCGGCCCATCAGGAATAGTTCCTACCTATCCCAATCCCAGTTCTGTATCAATACCCGCTGGTACATAGGCTTTGAGATATTGACATTCAACCAGTCCCAGGATTTCTGCCAGAGTGTCGTTTACGCCGCCCTGAGCCACATCAAGATTTGTATGGGCGCTGATCACGCTTATGCCGCTCCTTATGAGCACATCAATCTGACGCCCTTTCACAGTATCCAGATCAAGCCTGTTCAGCTTTGAAAACAGGAAGGGATGATGGGATATTATCAGATCCGCCTTTTTCCCCACCGCTTCTTCTACGACCGCTGAAGTAATGTCAAGGCATAACAATATCCTTCTTACCTCTGCTGTCCGGCTCCCTGCCATAAGGCCTGCATTGTCCCATTCTTCGGCATAGGCAAAGGGGGCGATTTCATTTATATAATTCAGTATCTCTCCAACATTCATTGCTCTCATGCTCCAAATCTATTTACTGATTTCATTAATAAGCCCTGTGTAATCATTTTTCAACCCGGAATATAAATCCCAAAGCCTGCTATTATCCTCCATGGCTTCCAATTGCTTTAACACCCTGTTTATCTGCCTCACCTTCATCTGGCAATAGGGCAGCAGCAGTTGATCTCTTCCGCTTATCAGTTTCTCTCCCACATGCAGCTGAAAATTGCCGTACGCTCTATCTTTCCCGTCATACCGGGCACACAATACGCAATATATTTTATTGCCTTCGGCGACAAATTCCTCGTCATATATGTCAAATTTGTGGTCATAAAGCCATTTTCGTACCACATCCAGATCATTCATGGGCTGCAGGACCAAGGCCCCCGCTTCGCATGCTTTTTTTACATCTGCTTCAAGCAGCTCCGCAAGCAGTGTTCCGCCCATACCCGCAATTATTATGACATCGGCCTCATTTTCGTCGATGGTGCTCAGCCCGCTGCCCAATCTGGTTTCTATCCTGTCATTCAGCTTATATTTAGTTATATTTCTGTTTGCCACCTGTACGGGGCCGGTTCTGACATCAGAAGCCACAGCCTTCTGGCATATGCCCTTCTGCATTAAATAAATGGGGATGTACGCATGGTCAGTCCCAATATCCGCCCCAACACAGCACTCAGGTACCTTATCGCCGATCAATTTAAGTCTTCCCTCTAAAATCAGGTTCAAAGCTCTCCTCCGGATAATCCAAATCTTTTTACCGCCTTTGTATTGCCAGAGTAAATTATACACATAATAATAACGGTAATCAACTAAAAAAGGAGGCGGCAACAATGTCCCCATATAAAAAAACGAACAAGGTGAAGGATATAGAACACCCTATGGCTACAAGTATTCACAGCCGGGATATACTCGGCGTTAACGCGAATATACCGGCCATGAATAAAACAAATACTGACTTGCAGGATTATGAAGCAGACATTGATTATACACGAAAAATCAAATGAAAGCCTGCTGTGCCAATTTTAATACATGTACTTGCTGTAATCCCACAGCAGCTCGCTCAGCTCCACATCCTTTTCATAGTACAGGTCCACAAAAACATTCTGTATCCTTACGATAGGCTTTAGGGGGTACATGGGATTCACATGTATCAATTCCCCGATTTCACCGGTGTTGAGCATGACATAATCCCCTATGTAATGGCTGACAATCCGTTCCACAAACACGTTCAGCATGATACGGTCCAGAAGATTTGCCATTTCCTCCTGCATGTACTTCAGCACCTCAAAAACAGATCTTCTCTTTGAATAAACCTTGTCCGAAGTCATTGCGTCATATACGTCCGCAATTGCCAGGACCTTCGCGTACTGATGTATCTGATCGTCCTTTGCACCCAACGGATATCCCGAACCGTCGGCTCTTTCATGATGCATGAGCACTCCCATTTTTACGCCCTTGCTGACATCAGGCATGTTTTCCAGCATACGGTAGCCGGATGTGGTATGGCTTTTCATTTCTTCAAACTCTTCTGTTGTCAGGCTGCTATGCTTATTCAATATACCTGTGTTGACTTTCGCTTTCCCCACATCGTGGAGCAAGCCCGCCTTTGCAATCTCTTCAACGGCTGTACTGTCAAGTCCCAGCCATTTGGCAAGTGTCATGGCCAGCAAAGATACGTTGACACAATGGGCATACGTATATTCATCAACCGTCCTGATTGAATCGATACATTTAAGAACATCAAATGAGTCATGCACATTTTTCTTTATACTCGTCAATGCATGATCCACATTGTGGGTATCCAGACTTTTTCCTGAATTTATAGCGTCCAAAACCTCCTTTACCTCCTGTTTTGCCTCAGTATAGGATTCCGTAAGCTCGGCCGACATTTCTCTTTTTGTAATGTTCTTTTCAAAGCCGCTTATTTCCTCCACTGTGAGTTTATCATCATAAATCTCTACCTGAATTGGTTTCAGCCTGAACCGCTTGACCTTTTTCTCCAGATCCTCCGTAATGAGCGTCCCTTTGGGAATGAGACACGCCCCCGTAGAAGTGCAAATATCCTCTGTCAATAGCATCCCTGTAACACAACTCTGCGCCGTAATATAAATATGCCGCATATGCATTCCTCCGGATAATATAATAAAATAAAAATAAATAAAGAGACTTTCTTGATACTTGCAATTATACTACAATACGGGATTTTTTTCTATTTATAATTATCATTTCTTACCAAAAATTCCTTAAAAATTGCTTTTTTTATATAAACCCCGCCGGGAGGCCTGGGGGGAATACGGGGGGACTGGTCCCACCCGTAAGGCGCTTCGTGTCTTTTGCATAGCAAAAGGCACCTGCATTTTCCGCAGAAAATGCAAGCGCCTGATTGGTGGGCCTTCAGGGACTCGAACCCCGGACCAACCGGTTATGAGCCGGAAGTTGCAGATTTTATACAGTGCATTGGTGTGTTCCCAATTCCGTATAGTCCGCATAAACTCAAGTTTTCCCAAAAGGCTCTTTATTTTAGATATCGTTAAATACTATGGCGTATTACCTTTTCCGTAGCATATAAATAGCAAATATGATTAGCAATTTACCGAATGCTCTGTGAACCTTGCCGAATGCTCTGTCGTAACGACAAAAATTATCATACCATACGGAAATCATTATTGCAAGCATTTTTTGAAAAAAACCAAAAATTTTAACAACTTACTTGCAAAGCCTTCCAGAATACTAGAATAAACAAAAAGGAGGCTTTGTATGCCAGAATATCAATTAGAACTAAAACAAGTGGTGGCTTATCCTCGTTGCCGGATATATCGGCAGTTTATAAGATCGCTGGCTGAAGATCGGAGCATTCGCACAAAAGGCGGCTCCGGTCTTTTTTATTTTACAGTCCTCTGCTCCTACGCTAACTTTCGGACATCGTATAAGCGCATTGGAGGAATCAATTATACGATTCATCCAGGCGAATGGATCTGCAAAATTGACGAAGTGACCGCATGGTTTCGTGCTCGGTTTCAATGCCAAGCGTTGTCTATTTTAGACAAGCTGCAGGAACAACAGTTGATCACCTACACTCGCTTAGGTAGGGGGCGCATCATCAAATTCGAAATTAAAGGCTGGCGGTATTTCAACACCATTCTTGATTACAACGCACCCTGCCAGAAAGATACCGGCTTTTTCTTTCTACCGATATCGAAGGCCTCTGAAATCATCAGTACGTAACGCTGTTCGGAGATGGCTGTTATCCTCGACTTGTGGATGAACACAATTTATAAGGATGAACAGGTACAAGGTTCAGATTTGGGCCCGGTGGTCTATATGAGAAACGGATCAGGTTCTCCCCTTATAGGTTATTCTGAACTTGCACTCCGTTGGGGCCTGTCAAAGGCTACTGTAGGAAGGGTGCTAAAGAAATTGGAAGAGTTGGACTATCTATCCTTGCTCATCTTCCCTGGCCGGCATGGCAGTGCCATCTACCTTAAAAATTATCTATCTACCATGTTCCAGATATCCGACGTAATGCTCGACAAAGAGGAAGTTGCCATGTCATTAAACATCAAAATTGCAGTACCGGAAAAGGATACGGAAGATCCAATGGATACAAAAATTGAAGATCATGCATGCGTTTCAAACACGGTTTCCAGCGTTTCAAAACCGTACATAAAAATCATGGTTCAAAAAGTGCTGGAAATGCTGTCTACACAAGGGCTTCCCTGCTGCGAATGTTCCAAAATTAAGTATAAGTTATCTCCTTTGTCTCACGCCTGCAGAGAGATATTCTATCCATATTCAGATCAAAAGGACCCACAGCAGGAGCAATTTGTGTTTGAACTTACCTGCGGCAACATAGCATATGTGTTTGAATTAACCCTGATCCCCATGAAAAATAAACCTATAAGGAGAAGTTTATGATGAAAAAAAATAATACATTTAATAATGATAAGGACATAATAGAAAACCCGTTATACCACAGCACCTGGAAACTTTTAAAAAAATACCGTGATGTCGTATGGAGCCTGGAACTCTCAGTTCAGCAGGTAAAAAACACTTTTCAACTCGAATACGGCAGCAGTATAGAGGATTTTCTTGATTCTATCTATCTGGCTGGCGCAGATCTCTCTGAAACTGATATCGAGCATCACGCAAAATGTATAGAACGCAGCCACAGAATGCTTAAGCTGCTGGAAACGGCAGTCGAAATACTGAGGACAAAACATAAGTATGGTGAATCTTTTTACTGGATACTTTATTACACTTTCCTTTCTCCTCAGCAACTGCTCAACGTTGATGAAACCATTGAAAAGCTTCAACCTCATATCAGGAATATTAGTTATCGAACGTATTATCGCAAAAGGCAGGAAGCCATCGAAGCCCTCAGTTCCGTTTTGTGGGGCTATACTTCCAAAGATTGCATGGAGATTTTGGAGCAATTTTTTCCGGAGGATAAAAGTGGCAGATAATTGGCACAAAAAGAGGTGAAATTGGCACGGTTTTGCGATTTACACGCAAATCAGCACATGTTATACTGGTCATGCTTAATATTATGCACAACCAAATAAGGGAATGAATGGCACCTTTTTCAGAGGTGTTTTTTTATTGCCAACCGGCATTTTGCCGCGAGAAAACAGCACTCAGCTATTTTATGCAGAGTGCTGTTTTCTATTTCAGGAGAGACCCAGATTTTATTCTAATATTAGGAGGTATCAGATTGAGCAAGAACAAATTATCAATGCAGCCCAAACCCAAAAGAACTATCAATTGGGGAAAGATTTTACATGTCACCTTTATGATGCTGTACATGTCCATATTGTTCTGTCAACCGGCTTTTGCGGCAACAGATATGTGGTCAAAGGCAGCTGAAATCATGAAAGATGTATACAATCAAATACTTATGATTTCAACCGTCACAGCTATTGTCACGGCTTCAGTCGCTTTATTAATGATGAACTTTTCACGGAGTGGCAAAACAGTCGATGAATCCAGAGCATGGCTGAAAAGAATCATTATTACCTGGGTCATATTAAACGGGTTAGGCTTCATAATGGCCTACGTGGCTCCATTTTTCTCTGGCGGAAAATGGAATGGTTAATCTGTGTGACAGGGCGGCAGCTCTCTCCCTGCCGAACCGCCGCACTATGAAAGGAGTGATTGCATGGGGATTTTAGACGGTATCATCGAATGGATAGCCGAACAGGTCATGTTCGGCCTTGATTTGATTACTACTTCGGTTCTGGGTGCGCTGGGATGCAATATGTCAATTTTTTTACGCTACTTCCCCGCCGCGGAAACCATGTACAAGATTTTTGTGGCTCTCGCAATTGGTATTATTCTACTCAATTGGGTATGGCAGTTGTTTAAAAATTTTGGACTCGGCGCCGGTATCGAAGCAGAAGACCCAGTTAAATTAAGTATCCGGTCTATTCTTTTTATTCTGATTGCCTATTTTTCGGACGAAATTGTAAACACCGTGCTTGCCATCGGCGGAACTCCGTACCAATGGATAATGACTTCCGAACTACCCCCGTTGAATTTTGCGGACTTTAACAGCGTGGTATTAGTAATAATCGGTATCTGTGCAAATGGTGCCGTGGCAACAATAGCCCTGATCCTTGTATTGATGCTGGCTTGGAACTACGTCAAATTACTATTTGAAGCCGCTGAGCGATATATTCTTCTTGGTGTGCTCGTTTATACGGCACCCGTTGCTTTTGCAATGGGCGCGTCCCAGGCTACATCAAATATATTTAAAAGTTGGTGCCGCATGCTTGGCGGACAGGTTTTCCTGTTATTAATGAATGCCTGGTGCCTTCGCTTGTTTACATCAATGGTTGGTGCATTTATTGCCAACCCACTGTCAGTCTAAAGGAGGAATGAATATGACAGTCAAAATGAAAATCCTTTCTTACTTAAAGGACTATCATGTCGGAGCCGATAATGCCCTGCTGGGCAGCCGGCTCTGTTCTATTTTCGGGCTCACAAATTCGTTGCTTAGAAAAAATGTCGTTGAACTAAGGGCTGAGGGATATCCTGTTTGCAGCGACCGTAACGGCTACTTTTATGCGAAAAGTCCGGAAGAAATTGATATAACCATTGCATATCTGGAAGGCAGGATACAGGAAATGTCCCATGCTACAGAAGGAATACGGCGCGCAAAGGATGATTTTGTAAGCAATTTTCTTGGCACTGATGAGGTGGCACCATGAAAAGAAATAGAAAACATCGGATGATTTTTGTACTTATGATAAGCATACTGCTGATATTTTCGTTGTCTACCACAGCTTTTGCCATAACTGAAAGCGAAGTGCAAGCCCAAGTGGATGCCAGCGGCCGGGAAGCTGTGTCGGGGAATGTTTTTATTTGGTTCCTTTGTGCCATTGCTTTCTTGAAAATTTCTCAAAAAATCGACAGCTTTATGTCTGGCTTGGGAATTAACGTGGGACATACAGGTGGCTCTATGATGGCGGAAGCTATCATTGCCGCAAAAGGGATTTCTGAGGCAAAAGGCGTTTTCAGCAATGGGTTTGCCGGATTTGGCAAGCGTGGCTCGCGCGGTTCTGCGGGGTCAAGCGGTGTAGATGGGGCTTCAGGCGGCTTTAATTCAGGAGGCCTTGCCGGAGTTGTCAGCAGGCAGATTAACCGCAACGCAGCAAAGAATGCAACGGGCCAAGGAAGTGGAGGAATTGGTGGCAAGGTATTTCAATCCTCTTTGGAAAAAGGCGGGGACTTCGCCAACAATATTATTGGTGACATAGCGAAAGGAAGCGTATCTTCCAACGGGACAATAACCGGCGAACAGGCAGCTAAAGGACTTGCCTCCTACCTGGGCTACAACGTCCAAACTAGTCACCATAGTGTTTCGGAACTTTCTTCCTCTTCTTCTCCAGGCGTATCCTCTGCCCCTTCTTCAGATATTTCCTCCGCCCCCTCCTCTCCAGACATTTCATCCGCCGCTTCGTCCCCGGGCATTTCGCCCGGTTCTTCGGATATGTCCCTAGAGGTTCCTGCTTTCTCCGACATAGAAATAGGCGGCGGTCGTATCATGGGGACGGAAACTACACCGGAAAATCCAA
>JAEWTV010000011.1 GCA_023397675.1 Bacillota bacterium
CTCCCGTCGGGCCGGTTGGACCCGTTGGGCCCGTTGGACCAATATCATCTTCAACCAGTACTAATGTACCTTTCAATGGGACTATTTGTGAAAAGAACACCGTCGCAGTACTGATATTTACTAGAGACATCGTTACCGGAGCAGTAATTACATCAATAATTCCTACTCCAAATACCTCTCCTGTATTTATGGGGGAATTTCCCTCTATAAAATCTCCTTGTGACGATGACAATGCAAAGGCTGTCCCATTTGTTGATTGTGATGCTTGTGTTGCCAACCACCAATCGATAACATATCTTCCAGCCTCCAAGAAAGTAATTACACCTGTAACTGCATTGTAAGTGATGGTTCCGGATGAATAGACTGTCGTGTCAAAAAGTACATTTGCACCTGAAGCTACGGTTGTAGCTGTATTCAGTTCAATCTGCAATGCATTATTAGCCATAATAGATCCTCCCATTTAATTTCAAGAGCGCATTTACTCAATACGCCTACTATTAATGTATGTATAAATAATAATTCCGACACACGATAATATTCATTTAAAGCTGACTTGAAAAAGTAAATTCCAGTGCAGGACTAAATTCCACCACCCTTTAAAAGTTGTCATAAATGGTAGAGGTTTTTGCGCGCTATTCTAAGATTTCTGCTATAATTAAGCTAACTTCTTACAAAAAATCATATTTTAGGGCAGAGAAAACAGGCCACTGGAGTTTCGCGTGCGAGGCTAAATTCCACCGGTCACATAAAAAAATGTGAAAAGTTTACTTCCAGTCCGACAGCAGATTTAAGTAAGTTAGTTAACGGTTGTAGCGAATCAGCTTAGGTGTCAGATTGACCTCGTCAGGGACAATGCGCCTAAGCTGAAGCGCTTTTAAGGTGTCTTCGCCAAATGATTCTAGAGCCAGATTATATGGCGTTTCGCCACCCAGACTCTCCCGTGGTGTGGAATTGATATGATTAACAATCAGATTCACGTCCCATTGAGTTAGAAATTCAAAGCTGGTTCCTTTTGGAAGCACCATGCGAAGCATGGTATGAACATTTTCAACGCCCCCCTTCTGGCCGCTACGCATCGGATCACAGAAGTAGAGATTACAGCGCTGTATTTCGCTGATCCCAGTCTCCAGGCCTACAGGATCGCCAAATTCGCAGCCACGGTCAGTTAATAAGTATTCGAATAAGGAAACGAATTCATAGGTTCCCAGTCGTTTTTCGAGATGGTCAAATACAAGTCGTACGGCGCCTTTGGTGCATCGGTTCATCAGGAATGCAAGAAAAAGTTTTTCCCTTGTTAAGTAGAACGTCAGCAGAGTTTTTTTAGATTCTCGGGAAGAATGAACCGTGTCCATTTCTGCAAAGTATTCAAGGTCCAAAGCCTGAAAATCAAGATAGGTTCTGTTGACAAAAACAGAGCGATCCGTGATCTGCATCCTGTGGCATTTACGTGGTTTGAACTTAGGTTTACGCTTTAAATCTACATTTCTGGCGGAGAACAGACCCTTGTCAATGTAGGTATAGATTGTGCGGACAGACATATCCAGTTCCGGATGATTTATGGATATCTGATAGGGAGACTGCCCCTGCTCAATCAGTGGAGAAACAATCATATCTTTTTGATGCAGCTCGTGTTTTGTCATGCAGATACCATTTCTGGAATTGGTGAGTAACTCATGATATTTGCGATCAGCAAACCGTGCATTGTATGTGTATTTGTGAGCAATTGTACAGTGAGAGATCTTCTTGTCGCAGCCATTGCAAACGTAGGGAGCTTTATCCAGTCGGGAGCAGCGTTCCTTCACAAAATCTCGGCAGGTTTGATTACAGGTTGGACAGGAAGCACATTTGACCCCACATACAAGAATCTTTTTGCAGACATTTACTTTTCGACAGCTAAACCTGTGAATGCAGAAGTTCTTGGCATTGTAAAAGGTGCCTTTATGATACCAGTCAGAGGAACGTCTGGCCTTCACTTCCTTAGAGATGGTGGTTGGATCTTTGCATAGATATTTTGCAATATCTTTAAATGTATGATTTTGATTTAAAGAGTTTTCAATAAAAACACGATCCTTCAGAGTGAGATGCTTCTGGTTACCAGGAATATATTTACTCATAAAATCTCCTTCTACTGCTGTCAGAAGGAGTTATAAAGATACCATATATGTATGAAAGAGTAAATATAAACTGTGCAGAGGTAAACTCTACCTGGGTAAGTGGTAGTGGAATTTACATTTTCAATTTTCATCGAACCCAATCCTGCTTGGGGAACATTGACAAATGTCAGAGATAACTCTAAAATAACAAGCGGGAAAGGAGTTTTAAATATGAGTAATGTTTGGCTAAGTGTATTGCTGGTCGTATCTTCTGCCATGATTGGTAATCTGGTTATCTATGGCTGGGGCAGAAGAAGAACTCCGGGAGTTTTCTATTTTTGCTTATTAATGATGGCGATGATCCTTCATTCTTTGGGGTATGCATTTGAACTGCTGTCGGATACGGTGGATTCCATGTATTTCTGGATTAAAATCGAGTACTTAGGAG
>JAEWTV010000039.1 GCA_023397675.1 Bacillota bacterium
GTTTGAGACCAGTAACCATTTCGTTGGACGATTATTTTGTCAACAGGCAAAAGACGCCGCTGGACGAAAAAGGCGAATACGACTTTGAAGCGCTGGAAGCAATTGATGTTGAACTATTTAATGAACAACTTGCGTCTCTTATTGCAGGCAGGGAAGTGGAGATACCTATTTTCAATTTTCCCAATGGCTGTAGAGAGAAGACCGGAAGGAAACTAAAAATTGAAGATGACCAAATAATCATAATTGAAGGTATTCACGGATTAAACGAGAAGCTTACTCAGACCATACCCAAATCCAAAAAGTTCAAAATATATATAAGCGCTATTACTTCAATGAATATTGACAACCATAACAGGATTCCTACTACTGATGCCAGAATCATAAGAAGAATAGTAAGGGATTTTCAGTTCAGGGGAAGTTCTGCAATCAGTACTATTAAACGATGGCCGTCTGTAAGACGTGGTGAGGAAAAGAATATTTTTCCCTTCCAGGAGGAAGCGGATATTATGTTCAACTCAGCAATGATTTATGAACTAGGTGTGCTTAAAACGTTTGCTGAGCCGCTGCTGGCAGATGTGGACGCATCACAGCCAGAGTATTCGGAAGCCAGAAGGCTGATAGAATTCTTAAGCTATTTCCTTCCTATTGAGGGTAAGGAGATACCGGCCAACTCAATTATAAGAGAGTTTGTCGGAGGCAGCTGCTTCTATTAAACTTTAAAAACAAGATGCTCCGGCGATGTTAAAGTGCCGGAGCATTTTTAGTATGGGATTATTGTTCATGTTGATTGAATTCGTTATCAGTCCTTGGGATAAAATGTTGCACAGTCTGTTTCCTGTGAATCTAAAGCATTTCTTGGCTGAACTTCTATTTTTTCTGCGGTGCAGTGATCTCCGTTTCCATAAAAGGCACATGAATTAACTACGCATTTTACTCTGCTTATTGGGTCTTCGGTTTTGTTTACACGCATTTATGTTTCCTCCCTCAGAAATTTTTATTAATAAAAAACATCTAAAGTTATCATTCCTAAGAGGGTGCATTTTATTCTCAGCTTACTTAATAAATTCACTTATATCTTTGATTTTTAATCCTCTGTCAAGAAGTTTCTTGATTGTTGAATCAATATAAATAGAGTCGTAAGCATTAAAATGCATTAATATTATCATACCTTTTGATGTATTTGAGGAAACATACTGTGATACTGAATCTGCAATAGGACCTGCAGCTTCAGTTTTTAAATCATGGTGGTTAAGAACACTTGAAACTGTTTCAAGTGACCATCCAACGGGTATGTAGCCAAGATCGGCAACTATTTTCATTATTCTTTTCTGTGAATCACCGTCACCGCCTGGAAGCCTGAAATAAGGATATTGAAGCTTCATGCCAGCTACATAGTCTTCTCCCAGAATTTTTTTCGCGGTAGACTCCCAGCCTGTTATTTGATTTCTAACCTCCTGATCACTTAAAGAAGAAAGCATAGGGTGTGTCTGAGTATGGTTACAAACATGATGACCTTCTTCAACAGCTCTTTTCCATAGGTCGGGATAATTTTGCATGCATTTGCCTATAACAAAAAAGGTGCATTTAACCCCGTATTTTTTGGTTGCATCGAGAACCCTGGTAATAGATCTGCTGTCATTACCGTCATCAAAGGTAAGACTGATTTCGGAATTTTCGGTACTGATCCATTTAACAGGATATATTGGCTGCCTTTTTATATTGATAGCGGCTATTATTTTCTTTGCTATATCGGAAGTGCATTTCGGATCGGTAAAAAGGTTAAAGGAATTATTAAAAACTCCGCTTAAAAAGCTGTTTTGATTATCATCCAAAGCTATACTTGAAGCAGGTTTATCCGTCACCGGAGATTCTGCATAAGCAGGATAAACAGAAGAGATAAACAAGACTGTAAAAGTGTAAATCAATACAAGTAATCTTAATAGTTTTTTCATAATTTTGACTCCCTGAAGATATTATGGTATATATCTATTCTTTTGGCAATAAAAAATTATAATTTTTAACTCAATACCTTTTCTTAGTTATGTAAAAAACCTTTATTTGGGCTGTGTTGGTATTCTAAAAATATTAAAAATTAATATAAATAAAATAAAAAAGTTTATTTCCTAATTGAACTGTGTTAAAAAAGACGGAGGTTTTATGGATATTCACTTAAAGCAATGCAATTTTGAGACTGATAAGGCGAGGTATGAAAAAATTGAAGAGGTTATAGAAGAATATGGGAAAAGCGAAGGCAGCCTTATTCAGATATTGCATATTGCTCAAAGTATTTTTGGGTATTTGCCAGATGAACTGCTCAGGTATATTGCCTCTAAATTAGATAAACCACTTTCGGAAGTTTATGGAGTTGTTACTTTCTATTCATTTTTCTCAACAACGCGAAAGGGCGAAAATACGATAAGAGTATGCCTTGGGACAGCCTGTTATGTAAGAGGAGGAAATAAGATACTTGAGCAGCTCAAAGAGATTTTGGGCATTGGTATTGGAGAGACAACTTCCGATGGAAAATTTACATTGGAGGTAATGCGTTGTATAGGTGCCTGCGGGTTGGCACCCGCAATAACTATTAATGATAAGATTTACAAACAAGTTAATCCAGAAAAGCTTAAAAGCATTCTTAAAGAATATTATTAAAAATTAAGGTGGCGGTTTGATTGAAGGATACCATAAAAGTAAGGTCTGTCTGTGATATTCAAAATATAAAAAAATCCGTTAGGGACAAACTGGAGAAATATCAATATAACGTATTTATTTGTTCAGGTGCAGGATGTATTTCTTCAAACAGCCAGGAGGTATTCAAGGAGCTTAAAAGATGCATAAAAAATTATAACCTGAATGATAAGGTACATATATCTGAAACGGGCTGTATAGGCACCTGCGGAATTGGACCTGTTATGCTTGTATATCCGGAAGGGGTATTCTATTCAAAACTTACACCAAAAGATATTCCTTCCATTGTGGAATCACATTTTTTATTGGGAAAAATAAGGCTGGATAAAACTTATTGGGATGGCAATAAAAACGAATTCATACCGTACATAAAAGATATTGATTACTTTACTAATCAAACAAAAATTGCATTACGAAATTGTGGTGAAATAGCCTTCTCGTCTATTGAGGAATATATCGCAAAGGATGGATATATGGCAGCAGCTAAAGCACTTTTGGAGATGAAGCCATATGAAATTATAGATGTAATCAAGAAGTCGGGTCTAAGGGGAAGAGGAGGCGGAGGCTTTCCTTTGGGGATCAAGTGGGAAGCAGGATTTAATGCGCCCGGAAAGGAAAAATATATAGTTTGCAATGCTGACGAAGGGGATCCCGGAGCCTTTATGGACAGGAGCCTGCTGGAGGGTGATCCTCATTCGGTTATTGAAGGAATGTTGATTGGAGGATATGCAATTGGAGCCAAAAAGGGATTTGTATATGTCAGGGCTGAATATCCTCTTGCAGTTGAAAGGCTTGAGTTGGCAATTCATAATGCCAGAAACGCTGAATTGCTTGGCAGCAACATATTAAACAGCGGGTTTGATTTTGACATTGAAATAAGAATTGGCGCCGGTGCTTTTGTTTGCGGAGAGGAAACAGCACTGATGGCTTCTATACAAGGGGAGAGGGGAGAACCCGGGCAAAAACCGCCATATCCTTTTGAAAAAGGGCTTTTTGGAAAACCGACTATTATTAATAACGTTGAGACGTTTGCAAATGTTCCTCCAATTATTTTAAACGGAAGTGAATGGTTTTTATCAGTCGGAACAGGCAAAAGCAGCGGGACAAAAGTTTTTGCACTTGCAGGTGACATTAATAATACTGGAATTGCTGAAGTACCTCTTGGTACTGTTCTTGGAGATATAATATTTAAAATCGGCGGCGGTTTAAGAAAAAATAAGGGATTTAAAGCTGCTCAGACAGGAGGACCTTCAGGAGGCTGCATAACCAGGGAACACCTGAATACTCCTGTTGATTATGATGCTCTTATCAAATTGGGTACAATAATGGGTTCAGGCGGACTTATCACCATGGATGAGGATACATGTATGGTTGACATTGCCCGTTATTTTATGGAATTTGTACAGGATGAATCATGTGGTAAATGTATTCCGTGCAGGGTTGGAACAAAAAGAATGCTTGAAATACTTGAGCGAATAACTAAAGGTAAGGGAAAAGAGGGAGACATTGAGATTCTTATCGAGCTAGGGCAGATTATTAGTGATACTGCTATATGCGGTCTGGGTCAGACTGCTCCCAATCCAGTTCTCAGTACAATAAAAAATTTCCGGCAGGAATATGTGGAACATATAAAATATAAGTACTGCAGAGCCGGTGTTTGCTCCGAAATGTTTATTTCTCCATGCCAGAATGCGTGTCCGGCAGGTGTAAACATACCAGGTTATCTGGCTCTTGTTTCCATAGGCAGATTCAGAGATGCATATAATCTGATACGAAAGGAAAATCCTTTCCCTGCCGTTTGCGGACGTGTATGCACGCACCCTTGTGAAAACAGGTGCAGAAGGGCTCAACTGGATGATGCAGTAGCTATCTCTGATTTAAAAAGATATGTAGCGGATTATGTTCTGAAAAATGAAAAACCATATATGGATCTTGTATCTCTAAAAAAAGGAAAAAGTATAGGTGTTATTGGTGCAGGGTCTTCTGGTTTAACATGTGCCTATTATCTTGAAAGGCTTGGCTATGATGTGGAAGTTTATGAATCCCAGCCTGTCGCCGGAGGAGTACTTGCTTTTGGAATTCCTGAATACCGGCTCCCCAAAGAGGTGTTGGAACAGGAAATCAGGCAGATTGAACAGGTTGGAGTTAAGATTCATCTTAACATGGAAGTAGGCAGGGATATATCTTTTTATCAGCTTAGAAATAAACATGATGCAGTTTATATAGCTACAGGTGCACAGTTTTCGAATAAAATCAATATCCCAGGAGAAGAGCTTAAGGATGTTTACCATGGCTTGGAATTTTTAAGGGATGTAAATCTGGGCAGGGAAGTAAAGTTATGGAACAAGGTAGTTGTCATAGGCGGCGGAAATACTGCGGTTGACGCTGCAAGAACAGCATTAAGGCTTGGCGCAAAAGAAGTCACAATTTTATACAGAAGAAATATTGAAGATATGCCGGCTGATAAAAGGGAAATCAGAGATGCGATAGATGAGGGCATAAAGATAATGGAGCATGTTACACCATTAAGGTTTATAGGAAATGACAGAGTCAGTGAAATTGAATGTGCAAGAATGCAGCTTGGGGAGTTTGATGCCGATGGCAGAAGAAAACCTGTTCAGATTCCAGGATCTGAATTCAGAATAAAAGTTGATACGGTAATACCTGCAGTAAGCCAGTATTCTGATTTGCCTTTTATAAACCGGAATGAAGTGGAGATTACAAAGTGGGGTACCTTTGTAACAGACGATGATACCCTGATGACCAAGGTAAAAGGCGTATTTGCCGGAGGAGATGTTGTACGCGGTTCCGACACTGTAATAACTGCAATTGCAGATGGGAAAAAAGCTGCACGCTCAATAGACAAATACCTGGGAGGAAAAGGCATACTTAACACCGGAGAGGAAATAGAAATTCCTGTTCCCCAGGAAGATAAGGAAACTGTGGAACACGAAAGGTTTCCTATGAAATACCTTGACGCAGGTGAGAGAAAAAACAGCTTTGAAGAGGTAAATATGGGCTATCATAAATTAAATGCAATTGCTGAAGCAATGAGATGTTTAAGATGCGACAGAAGGGTATGAAGAGTGTACAGTTTACAGTGTACAATTTACAGTTAAAAGATAAAAGTGAGTTGACAGTTGACAGAGGACGAGAGGACAGTGAAAATCCAGTGTACAGTTGACAATGTACAGTTTACAGTTAAAAGATAAGAGCAAGCTGACAGTTGACGAGATGACAAGAGGACAGTTAAAGGTAAAAGGCGAGTGGACAATTGAGTATAGTAGTAAAGGCAGAAAGCGGTATTTGGAGGTCTTGTATGATTAAATTAACCGTAAACAATAAAAAGGTATCAGCAGAAGAGGGAATGACAATTCTCGAAGCTGCTAAAATGAATAACATAACTATTCCAAATCTTTGCCATCTTGAAGGTGTACATAAAATAGGCTCATGCAGGATTTGTGTTGTGGAGGTTGAAGGATCAAAGACTCTTCAAGCTGCCTGTGTTACAAATATAAAGGATAATATGGTGATCTATACTAATTCAGCACGGGTTAGAAAAGCCCGACAGGTACTTTATGAACTAATGCTTTCAGATCATCCAAAGAACTGCCTTAACTGTATAAGAAACCAGCATTGTGAGTTTCAGCAGCTTGGAGAAATAATTCAAATTAATACATCAAGATTTGAAGGAGCAATTTCTAAAAATAAATCTGACTATTCATCCCCTTCAATCACCAGGGATACATCCAAATGTTTATTATGCAGAAGGTGTGTAACTGTTTGTAATGAGATACAGAATATAGGGATATTAAATGTTCAAAAAAGGGGCTTTAATACTGTAATAGCACCTGCAGCCGAAATGCCTATGGACAGTGCCAATTGCATTGGCTGCGGTCAATGTACTCTTGTATGCCCGGTAGGTGCTCTGGTTGAGAGGGATAGTACTGAAAAGGTATGGGAAGCCCTTAATGACAAATCGAAAAGGGTTGTTATACAAACAGCTCCTGCCGTAAGAGCGGCTTTGGGAGAAGAATTCGGTTTTCAGCCGGGAACTGTAGTTACCGGGAAGATGGTTACAGCTCTAAGAGAAATGGGTTTTGACGATGTGTTTGATACAAATTTTACAGCCGATTTGACTATCATGGAGGAGGGTAATGAACTTCTAAAAAGACTGCGTGAGTCATTGGTCGGAAAAAATGTATCACTTCCCATGATTACAAGCTGCAGCCCAGGTTGGATAAAATTCATTGAGCATAATTTCCCACAGCAGCTTGAACATTTATCTACATGCAAATCTCCGCATATGATGCTTGGAGCTCTAGTGAAAAACTTCTATGCAGAAAAAATAGGTGTCGATGCCAATAATATTTTTGTTGTTTCGGTAATGCCGTGTACTGCAAAAAAATTCGAAATAACCAGGCCTGAAATGCAAAAAAATGGTTTGGCAGATGTTGATGCTGTTATTACAACAAGAGAATTGGCTAAAATGATTAAAAAGGCTGGTTTGAAATTTAAAACGCTTGATGATTCATCCTTTGACAACCCATTGGGCTTGTCGTCAGGTGCAGCTGATATTTTTGGAGTTACGGGAGGAGTTATGGAAGCCGCTTTAAGGACGGTTTATGAAATCCTTACTGGAAGGGAGCTCCCGTTTGAAAACCTGCACATTAAACCTTTAATAGGGTTTGAAAGAATAAAAACCGTTGAAATTCCTGTAAACGATACTGTACCTTCATACAGGGAGTTTGAAGGTATTACTTTAAAGGTTGCTGCAGCAAGCGGGACATTTGCGGCACAAAAACTGATGCAGGAAATCCGGAATGGAACTTCACCTTATCACTTTATTGAGATAATGGGCTGTCCCGGAGGCTGTATTAATGGAGGTGGCCAGCCAAAGCCTGTTAATGAGACTATACGTCAAAAAAGGCTTGAAGCTATTTATCAAGAGGATGAAAGTAAACAACTCAGAAAATCACACCTTAATCCAGCTTTGCAAGAGCTTTATGCGGGATTCCTCAAGGTTCCGTTAGGTTATAAATCACACGAACTTCTGCATACAAAGTATGTAAAAAGAGGAATTTATAATGAATACTTAAAAAAGTAACCAGCAATAATCAAAAGGCCTGTAAAAGGTCTTTTTTTTATGGTATATTGCTTTTTAGATAGAAAAATTACAGGAATGGTAATTATGGAGAATAATACGGAAATTGTTTTCAAAATAGCCGAAGAAATCTCAGCCGCAGGTGGTACCGCTTATTTTGTAGGCGGCTGTGTACGGGATGCTCTTTTGGGAAAAGAGAATAAGGACATTGATGTGGAAGTGCACGGTATTGACCTCACTGAACTGAAAGAAATACTCAGCCATTACGGGGTAGTGGATGAAGTGGGTAAAAGCTTCGGGGTACTTATGATACATGGTGTTCCTATTGATTTTGCTCTTCCGAGAAAAGAAATACTTGCAAAGATAAATGAAGAAAATGAAGTTATAATTCCATGTTCATATAATAAGAGTGATCTGGAACTGATTGCATCGACTTACCCAGGCTACAGGGTTACTGTAAATCCAGATCAGGATTTTTATCATACTGATTTTATAGTTATTCCGGACCCGTTTATGCCATTGGAACAAGCCTCAAAAAGAAGAGATTTTACAATAAATTCCCTTATGAAAAATATTCTGACAGGGGAAATCGAGGATTGCTGGGGAGGTATCGAGGATCTTGAAAAAGGGGTAATAAGGCATATTTGTGCCGAAACCTTTATTGAAGATTCCTTAAGAGTTTTAAGGGCATGCCAGTTTGCAGCGAGATTTGAATTTTCTATTGCTCCCGAGACCTTGGAATTATGTAGGAAAATAGATTTGACCAACCTGCCAAGAGAAAGGATTTATTCAGAAATTATAAAAGCATTAATTAAAGGAGAAAAACCATCTATCGCATTTAAAGCAATGCGTGATATGGGCGTGATCAAGCAGCTGTTTCCTGAACTTGAGGCTTTGATAGGGTGCCCCCAAAACCCCAAATATCACCCCGAGGGTGATGTGTGGAATCATACCATGCTTGTTATAGACGGTGCGGCAAAGCTGAGAGAAAAATCAATAAATCCTGAGGTTTTCATGCTGGCTGCTTTATTGCATGATACGGGTAAACCTCCTTGTACTGTAATTGTTAACAGAAAAATTACTTCTTATAATCACCAGAATGTGGGTGTATCTACAGCATCGGAGTTTCTGAAAAGGCTTACAAATGATAAGAAACTCACCGAAGGTGTCTGCAAAATTGTTAAAAACCATATGAGACCTTTGGACTTGTATCCTGATGCTTCAAATAAGGCAATCAGAAGGCTTTCGGTGGAAGTTGATATAAATGAGATTTTACTTATGGCACAGGCAGATTCAATGGGAAAAGGCTCTGATTCCGACTATTTTGCAAAAATACGCTCATGGTTTGATACAAAAATTATCGAAGCTGGGGCAGACAAGCAGATAAAGCCGTTGGTTACGGGAGCGGACTTAATAAATCTTGGAATGAAGCCGGGTAGGGAATTCAAATGCATACTGTCAAGAGCTTTTGATGAGCAGCTTGAAGGTAAAAGAAGGGAAGAACTGATTGAAACAATTGAACAAGAATTAACCAGATAATTGTTTTCTATACATTGACTTATTTATTTATGTAATATAACATTTTTTCAAAAGCAGTAGGATTATCGGGGGTGTAACAGTGTATCCACAGTTATTTAAAATTGGGCCGATTAACATTAACAGCTACGGGCTAATGATTGCAATTGGCTTTGTATTTGCAGTAGTAATGGCCAGATACAGGGCTAAGAGACGTGATTTGAATGCAGACAGCATTTTTAGTCTGGGAATCCTGTGTATAGTTGGAGGTTTTGTTGGGGCAAAGTTATTATACATTGTCGTGGAAATTAAAACGATTTTAAAAGATCCCTCAGTATTGCTTAATCTATCGGATGGTTTTGTTGTTTTTGGTGGAATAATAGGGGGAGTCATAACAGGCTACATATATTGCAGAATAAAGAAAATTGACTTTATTTCCTATTTTGATTTGGCGGCACCATCCATTGCCCTGGCTCAAGGGTTTGGAAGGATAGGCTGTTTTCTTGCAGGCTGCTGTTATGGACGGGAGACAGATTGGTCTTTAGGAGTTGTCTTTACTAATAGTCATATTGCACCTCATGATGTAAGATTAATTCCGACCCAGATTTTTTCAAGTGTTGGAGACTTCTTGATTACAGCAGTACTTTTAATATTTGCAAAGAGAAAAAGAAATTCGGGTAAGGTTGCAGGCCTTTACTTAGTACTTTATAGTATCGGAAGATTTATTATTGAGATATTCAGAAATGATCCGAGGGGGAGTGTTGGGAGCTTATCGACATCACAGCTCATTTCCATATTCACATTGCTTTTAGGACTTGTGATTTATAATTATGGAAAACTAAGTACGAAGTTTTTTAATAAACAAAAAAGCTGTTAAGTCTAATAGAAACAGGAGTGGAAGGTCTGAATGAAATTCAAGCTGATATGCTGTGAGGTATTGATGAGGGAAGCTTGCAGATTAATTGCAGATTGTCCCCATACCATAGATCCTGAGTTTACGCCCAAGGGTGCACATGAGGATTCTTTAAAACTGCATGACATAATTCAGGCAGCTGTTGACAATGCTTCGAAAAAAAATGAATATGATGCTATCCTGCTTGGCTTCGGACTATGTGGAAATGCATTGGTGGATGTGGCTTCGTCGGGTATCCCCCTTGTAATTCCACGCGCTCATGATTGCTGTACAATTTTTCTTGGTTCAAGGGAACTGTTCAAACAGTACTTTAGCGATAATCCCAGTATGGAGTGGAGCTCCGCCAGTTATATGGAAAGGGGCGATTCATATATACGCGAAGGTTCTGTAGGTAAAATGATGGGGCTTGATAAATCCTATGAACAGCTTGAAGCTGAATATGGAAGTGAAAATGCTACATTTATATGGGAAACGCTGCATCCCGAACAGCATTCTTCTGAAATGATTTATATAAATATACCCGGAACCGAAAATTTAAGATATCTGGAAAAGTTTAATACTCTTGCTTGCGAAACAAACCGGTCCATCAAGTTGATAAATGGCGATATGAGGCTTTTAAAGGGTTTACTCTATGGTGATTGGAACTCCAAGGAGTACCTGATAATCAATAACAGGGAAAAAATTAAGGGGGTTTATGATTACGATGAGGTAATCGCCGTTGATACTTCAAACAGTTGAAAGCCTGACAAGAATCTTCCAACTGTCTGAAGCATTACAAAATCTATTCTATTTCGGCCTTATAGGTGAAGGCTGCTCCGTCGGCTGTCTTATCGGTATTAGAAGATACAAGACATACTTCTTCGTATATATTTCCAAAGGATTCGCAGGAATATCTAGCTGCCTTGCCTTCATCATAATCCAAATCTATAACTTCGTAGGATGTACTTCCTCTTTTTCTTCTTACGGCTTTAAGACCGAATCTTGCGTCACCATTGGCTTCTATTGATATTTTTAGTGTCTTTCCGTAAAACCCAGGCCTGAACAGCTGATAACTGGAGGAAAGGTGACTCAGTTTATCGGTACTGTATTCATAGGGAAACTTTTCGGCAATGCTCTTGATTGAGGCATGGATTTTCCATAGATAACCTTCTTTATAGAATTGAGCAGGATTGAGGTTATACGCCATAAACCTGCTGTATACTGTTCCAAGGTCCTCTTCCTTATAAAGAGTTTTAATGGTACTGTCTATTGCATTGACACTATTCCTGTATTTGGTTGCCTGAGTATCCCATATACGTTTTATTGTTGCATACCCGCCCCAGTTTTCAGATAAATATTTTACAAAAATAACCCCGCTGTAGCTGCTTTCGTCCAAAGGTCTGTCAGGTGCCGACATAATTCTGTCAAGATATTGGATGTAATCGTTTACACCGTCATAAATCTCGTCTTCATTCCAGGTTGCAGATGCTTCCTTCCACCAGGTATCGGCATCAACGTTGTAGGTGTTTTGAACAGCATGGAAAAATTCATGTGCCACTGTAACCCTCATACAGTCAAGAGGAGGTTCTCGGAAGCCTTTTTCATTTGAATAGCTGTTGTCTATGCTTATTTTACTGGAAGAAGTTTTGGGACCATTTCTTTGATTAAAATAGCTGACAGGAAAAGTTATACCGTATTTTCCACTGAGGTCATACACATTAACATCCATATACTTTTTCCCGGAGTCCAAAACAGGAGCTCTGAAGCCTCTTTCAGAACAGGTGATTTGTTTTACATTATCAAAGGATTCACCAATGGCTTCAATATAGTCGGGTATACCGTTACGGTTCATGTCGTATTCTGAGACTGCATGCTCTCCTCTTAATGTATAGTGAATCTTAAAGAAACCGCCTGGACTCATATATTCCTTATCCAAAGAAGGAATGGCAGTAGATAGGTATGTTCGCGCTTGTTCAACCACATCTCTTCTTGCATCTCTTTTTCGGACGTATCTGTTTATTTCCTCAACAATTGAGGTACCGCTTTTAATTGGAGCAAGGTTTGTGTATTCGTTGGGCAGCCTGTTCTTGTCAAACATTGAATATAAATATAAAAGTATTCTATTATGCTCGTCAATTGTCCCGCCTCTGTAATTACTTGCTATAAGATCTTCAGGGGAAAGGGGTGCAACCTTTGGCGCCGGGCTTTTTTGTATCTGGCTACTTGTAAATGTCTGATTATTTACATAAGGATAATAATACTTCCATCTCATTATCATTTCCTCCGGAATAAAAGATACTGCCATAAAACTGGTATTACATAATATGACCTTTGACAGAACTATGTTACCTAAACATCAAGCTCTCACAAGAGTAAAATAAAAGACCCTGCAAAATTTGCAAGGCCTTGGTCTATATCCGATCCGTTAATTATTTAATTATTTTTCTGCACTCCAGATAATATCTTTTTTCTTCTGCTTCACCCATTGAAAAGGTCTTTCTTGGAAGTGCACCTTCCATAATTACAGTTTTAAACAAGTCCTCTTTTTTCATTGAAGGAAGAAGAAAACCAATGCAGCCTGGTTTGGAAGCAAGTGAAACAACTGTTTCATCACCATGAATATAATCAATTTTTACTTCTGGGTTATTATTTACATAATTATCTAGATAAGCCTGAAGAGTTCCAACCTCCAAGGTTAACTCAGGGTCTTCCACAATAATTATACCCTGCCCTTCAGATGTTACATAAGGTATTACATGTCTGTTTGAAAGCTTGTTCAGTTCTTTGGCTTCAGACATTAAGGAATTAACGTCCACAACCTGTTTAATTGAGACCTTCGCTCCATAATAATCCTGAATTTTCTTCAACAAATCGTCGGGTGAAACATTAAACACTACTCTGTGTATCGGCTCAAATTGGAGTCCTTCGTCATGGACATTGACAAGCTCTACAAGTGCAAACCTTGCAGGGTGGTCTTCCATTTCGTTTTGCGGCAAAGTTTTCTTTATATTTTCCCAATGACCTTTAGCAGCAGCAAGCGAATGGTTGCCGTCACCAACAGCAAATAAAAGTACACCCTTATCACTGCCTGCTTTGTATTTAGCTTCAAAATCGGAAGGCGATGCCAATTTGCCAAGAGCATCAATTATTCCTGAAATACTTCCGCTGTCACTTATTTTATAACCCTTTAAATGCCCGCCGTCCATCATCAATTCAAAGTCATATATTTTTTCAAACTGTGAAGTTTTTTCAGCTAATGGTTCAATAACAGTTCTTTGCCTGTCATCGATAAGTATCATTATGTGCGGAAGCTCGACTGGAGCATTCTCTCTGATTTTAATTCTTGGAGGAAGTCTGTCTACAACTGTTTGCTCGGTTGCCCTTATAAGTGACTGAGAGCCTTTGTTATAGTCATACTTTTCAAGATCAACTGCGATAATAAGTCCCTTCCTTGATTTAGTATGTGAGGTGGCTCTGTCTACCAGTACAAAGAACGAACCATCATTACACAGAATATCATCTGTAAAATATTCCTTCATTTTGTTATTGATTGCGTTGATTTTTTCTTGCTTGTCTATTTTTTCAAGATATACCTCAGGGAAAATCATATGGAGTGTTGAAGGCTCGTTTCCAACAAGTTCTTCAACCTTTTTCCAGTATTCAGGCTGTGAAGTATATTGGTCACATGCAACAACCGACCACTTGTTAAGATTTGCTTTTTTACAAGGCAGTAATATTTCAGGTATGCAAACACCTACATCTTTGGCACAATTCATTTTGGATAACCCCTTTATAGATAATTGATTATTATAATTAACTTCATCCTATATATTCAAATTCTATATGAAATTAAAAATGCAGTCAAACCACATATTTACATGTATATCTACTGCTGCTTCGGCAGACTTTATTTACTGTATACTTAATTGTAGAAAAAATAATGCATGTTTTCCATGAATTATTTATTTTATTTATGAAATACTATAAATATCGCAAACAGTATAACACAATTTGAAAGTAATTATTTAAGAATGGCTCACTTTGTAGCATAGTACGGCTTAATAAATGAAGTATATCTGTAACAAGCATTTGAAGATTTTTAAGTAGGAGAAGCCGATGGAAAAGTACAGTGAGATAATTGGATTGCCTGTTATATGTGCCAGCGGAGGAAAAAACATCGGTATTGTCAAAGATATCCTTTTCTGCCCTGAATCAAAAGAGGTTAAAGCACTGCTGCTTGAACAGAAAGGGTTCAGGGTTAAAAAAAGAATAATTCTGATAAAAGACGTAATAAACATGGGCCGTGATGCAGTCATGGTTGAAGACAGTAAGTGTATAGTGGAAATGTCTAAAGCAGAAAAAACCGGTGAACTGGGTAAACGTGGTCTCGTAAGAGGCTTGAATGTTTTTTCCCGCGAAGGGAATAATATCGGAGCAGTTGAGGATATTATTTTTGATTCTACAACTGGCCATATTGAAGGATTGGAAATAACAGACGGCATTTTTCAGGATATTATTAATGGCCGTAAAATTGTTCCAGTAATAGGCAGAGTTGAATTCGGAAGTGAAAACATAATTCTTGATAAGGAAGCTATTGAAGAAATTATGGAGACGGGCGGCGGAATAAAAAAACTGCTTGACTAAAAAATAATATTATTAATAAAAGGAGAGATTGTATGCATAGTGGTTTTACTAGAGGATTGATAATCGGAAGTGTTGTTGGAGCTGCAATAGGGACAATGGTAAGCCCGCAGGTAATTAACAACAAGACAAGGAAAAAAATGATGAGAACAGGAAAACATCTAATGAGACGATCAAGCCATATGCTTGGAGATGTAATTGATGTTTTCAGATAATCCCTTATATCTAAAAAGACTGGAGCAATCCAGTCTTTTTCATTAGGTGTTTACATTAACTATGTTTTATTAAGGATGAAGCAAATGCAGCAACGCAAAAAGAGAGTTTTTTATATAATATTAGCTGTTGTAATAATTCTGATATTTTTATTTCTGTATGCTTTCATGGGGAAGCTTTCAAAGCTGTTCTCTCCCTTTTTTATGGCAATAATTATCGCATACCTTATAAAACCATTTGTAATAAGGCTTCAAAAGCATCACATAAACACTGGGGTTTCAATCCTGCTTGTTTATTTGTTTTTTATATTTATATCTGGAATAACTATCATTTTTCTGCTTCCTGAGCTTATAAACAATATAAGAGACCTGATTAATACACTACCGGCTATTACAGAAGATTATAAGGGCATGTTTGATAACCTGCTTTCATGGATAAGGTCAAGTAAATGGCCACCAGAGGTTAAGAATGCAATCTTTGAGCAGATTCAGAATGGTATAAGTATTGCACAGGGGTTTGTTGGAAATTCACTTAAAAAGGCTCTAGACATGCTTATTGAAACTGTTACCATAATATTTAACCTTACTCTGGCAGCTTTTATTGCGTATTACTTAGTTAAGGACGGGCAAAGAATCAGGGATAAGGCATTGTCGCTAACCCCGCGTAGATGGAGGGATAAACTTGCAAAAACAGGAAGGGATGTAAGCAAGGTGATGTCCTGTTTCATACAGGGACAGCTGCTTGATGCTTTTATTGTAGGAGTACTTGAAACAATGGGGCTTATAATTGCCGGAGTAAAATATCCGGTGGTCTTAGGGCTTGTGGGCGGTCTTTCAAATATAATTCCGTATTTCGGTCCATTTATAGGAGCGATACCTGCTTTAGCAGTTTCCCTGACACAGTCGGTTACAAAGGCTGTGATTACACTGGCAATATTTGTGGGTGTTCAGCAGCTTGATAGCTCATTTATTTCATCTAAAATTATTGAAGGCAAACTTGGAATGCATCCTCTTACTACTATTATCGTTGTACTTATAGGAGGTGAATTTTTCGGTATACTGGGAATGCTTATTGCAGTACCTGTGGCAGCAATATTGAAAATCATTATTAAACGGGTTGTGGAGGAGATTGTATAAAAGGTATTAAATAATTAAATAAAAGATTTCTGAAAATGTTTTATATAAAGACATTTTTTTGCTATAATTATGTGTTGTACTATTAAAACAGCATGGGGAGTTACTTTGTATGATAAACAGATTAGGGGCTGAATCCGGGAATGTGCAGTGCATGAAAAGGATACTACTGCATGAATACCTTATGGGTGCGCTGTTGATCCAGGCTTCGGTAAGGCTTGCAATAAAGGGCTGTTTCAATGAATGGTTTTTTGCGTTTTTGGGTGTTTTCGCAGCATATTCCGTACTTATTTATTATGGGATAAAAACTTCCTCTCTAATTGTTAATAAAGCTAGGCTTTTTTCAAACCTTGTAGTAATGTTTTTTGCATATTCAAGCACTAAATATACAGTACCGGTTTTTTTCGGGGACTATACATATGATGCAAAACTTACAGCTATTGACAATAGCATTTTGGGAACAGATCTAAGCCACAGCGCCCAGGATATATACAGCCCTATTCTTACGGATTTGATGAGTGTAGGATATATGTCATATTATGTGGTAATAGCCGCAACCTTTCTTTATTTTGGTTTTGTATCATCTATTGAAAAATTCTGCAAATACTGCATGGGATTCTTTATAGTGTTTGGTACAGGTATAATTTTTTATTCCATAATTCCCGCACTAGGACCTTATGTTTATTTCAAGGGCACATATGTAAAAGAGCTTACAGGCGGATTTCTTACTGAACTTAATAATTTTGTTGTACAATCCGGAAGTGCCAAATTTGATGTTTTCCCAAGCCTTCATATGGGGGTTAGCCTATTTATATTACTATTCCTGTTCTTTAACGGTAGAAAAGGATTTTATACTTTCCTTATTCCGTTTTTATTCCTGATATCCTCAACGATATATTTGAGATATCATTACTTTATAGATTTAATATGTGGTGCAATACTCAGTATAATAGTTTTTGCCGTGACAAGTTATGTATCCAGAAAGCATACACCAAATATTGTTCAAAAGGAAGAAATAGCGCTTCACAGTTGACATGTAAGTATTGATTATATATATTAAGAAATAACACAAACAGGGAATATTATTAGTATCAAACAGATAATTCAAATATTTATACAGAATATATATACAGACAGGGAGAAGGAGAATTTCAATGGAAAAGCTTGGTCTTAACGAGTTAAGGGAAAGGTATTTAAAATTCTTTGAAGGGAAAGGGCATTTGAGGCTTCCGAGTTTTTCACTTGTTCCTCATAATGATGCGAGCCTTTTATTGATAAATTCCGGTATGGCACCGTTGAAGCCTTACTTTACAGGTGCAGAAGAGCCGCCCAGAAAAAGGATTACAACATGCCAGAAATGTATCAGGACTCCTGATATCGAAAATGTAGGAAAGACCGCAAGACATGGAACTTTTTTCGAAATGCTGGGAAACTTCTCGTTTGGAGATTATTTTAAAAAGGAAGTTATTCCGTGGGCATGGGAGTTTGTAACACAGGATATAAAGCTTCCTGTAGACAAGCTTTGGGTTACAATTTATGAAGATGATGATGAAGCATTTGAAATATGGACAAAAGAAGTAGGTTTGCCACCTGAAAGAATAGTAAGGATGGGCAAAAAGGATAATTTCTGGGAACATGGTACCGGTCCATGCGGACCCTGCTCTGAAATATATTACGACAGGGGAGCGGACAAAGGCTGCGGTTCTCCCGACTGTAAGGTTGGTTGTGAATGTGACAGATATATTGAATTCTGGAATCTTGTATTTACACAGTTCAACAGGGATGAAAATGGTAACTATACAAAGCTTACACATCCTAATATTGATACGGGTATGGGACTTGAAAGGCTTGCGTGTGTAGTCCAGAACGTTAACAACCTTTTTGAGGTTGATACGGTTAGGAATATACTGATGAATGTCTGCAAAATTGCGGGCGTTGAATATGGCAAAGATGCTAAAACTGATGTATCAATAAGGGTTATAACAGACCATATAAGAAGTACAACAATGATGGTTTCGGATGGAATCCTCCCTTCAAATGAAGGCAGAGGTTATGTGTTAAGAAGGCTCCTGAGACGTGCGGCAAGGCATGGAAAGCTTCTTGGAGTTGATGGACAGTTCCTTTACAACCTTGCAAACATAGTTATAAATGAGTCCAAACAAGCATATCCGGAACTTGAAGAGAAGTCTGATTATATTAAAAAGGTTATCAGAATAGAAGAAGAACGCTTTGAAGCAACAATAGATCAGGGATTAAGCATATTGAACGAGTTTATTCAGGAAACAAAGTTAAAGGGAGAAAAAATCCTGCACGGAAGCATGGTGTTCAAGCTTCATGATACTTATGGATTTCCGCTCGATTTGACAAGGGAAATAGCTGAAGAAAACGGACTTACAATTGATGAAGAAGGCTTCAAGGCTGAAATGGGAGAACAGAAAAGGAAGGCAAGAGAAGCGCTTAAAAGCAAGGATGGTTCGGCTTGGGGAGACAAGGTTTATGGAAACCTTGATAAATCGATTAAAACCGAATTTGTTGGCTATGAAAAAGATAACTGCGATGCAAAGATTCTATACATTATAAAAGATGATGAAATAGTTGATAACGCTCAGGAAGGAGATGAAGTGACAGTTATTCTTGATACTACATCCTTCTATGCAGAGAGCGGCGGACAGGTTGGAGATACGGGAATAATTGAAGGAAAAGAAGGCTTTGTTAAGGTATTTGATTGTAAAAAGAATGCTGATGGCAAATATCTTCATAAAGGTATAATAGAAAATGGAATAATTGAAAAAGGTGCAAGCGTTACTGCAAAGATAGATTCAAAGAGGCGTATTGCAATAGCAAGAAATCATTCCACAACTCATCTTTTACAAAAAGCCTTGAAAAATATTGTTGGAGAACATGTTCACCAGGCAGGTTCACTTGTTGAACCGGATAAGTTGAGATTTGACTTTACTCATTTTTCAGGTGTGACTGCTGAAGAGTTAAAAAAGGTAGAAAAGGAAGTAAATGAAAAGATCCTTGAAGGACTTCTGGTTGAAGTACGTGAAATGCCTATAGATGAAGCAAGAAAATTGGGAGCTATGGCATTGTTCGGTGAAAAATACGGAAATGTAGTAAGAGTTGTTAAAATGGGTGATTACAGCCTTGAATTGTGCGGAGGAACACACCTTGGAAATTCTGCACAAGCCGGGTTGGTTAAGATAGTTGCTGAAAGCGGTGTAGCAGCAGGTGTAAGAAGAATTGAAGCGCTTACAGGTGAAAATGCTATTGAGTACTTTAATGAAAAGGAAAAAATGCTTAACGATCTTGCGGCTACATTGAAATCTTCGCCTCAGGATAGTTTGAGAAAGGTTGAAGGTCTTACTGCAGAACTCAAAAATGCAGAAAAGGAAATAGAGCAGCTTAGAAACAAGCTTGTAAGTTCTGAAGTGGGAGATATACTTTCAAAGGCTGTTGATATTAAAGGTGTTAAGGTTATTGCTGCTCAGTTTGACCAGCTTGATATGGACGGATTAAGGAATACCGGAGACATGCTTAAATCAAAGCTTGGTTCAGGGGTTGTAGTGCTTGCATCTGGTTATGGAGACAAGGTAAGCTTTATTGTAACCGCTACAAAGGATGTTATTGCTAAAGGAATACATTGCGGCAACATTATCAGAGACGTTGCCAAAATTGCCGGAGGTGGCGGAGGTGGACGTCCGGATATGGCTCAGGCTGGCGGCAAGGACGTATCAAAAATATCCGAAGCCCTGCACTATTCAAGTAAAGTAATAGAAAACCAGATCGGAGGCTAGTTTATGGAAGACTGTATTTTCTGTAAAATTATTGACAGACAGTTACCTTCTACTATAGTATATGAAGATGATAATATAATTGCATTTAACGATATACACCCACAAGCACCTGTTCATGTACTTATAGTTCCTAAAAAGCACATTACTAGTGTTAGAGAGATAAACTCAGATACTGCAGGGTATGTTGTAGATATTCACCTTGCAGCAAATAAAATTGCAGAAAAGTTGGGTATACTTGACAAGGGATTCAGACTTATTAACAACTGTGGGAAAGATGCCGGACAAACGGTACTGCACTTGCATTATCATTTGATTGGCGGGATAACTTTAGGAGAACAGCTTATTTAATTACAGTAAAGATGGCAAGTTAGAGTAAATTTATATGTTGACACTATTTTACGAATTAATATATAATATAGTGTGTGCTGTATTTAGCTTACTTCTCCATCAATGAATGAAGCAAAAGATGCGGCTTATTCCCGGCACAATTGCTACCATCGGAGGGAGGGAAATTAAGTGTCTGAAG
>JAEWTV010000045.1 GCA_023397675.1 Bacillota bacterium
CCATCATGGTGCCCAGCACGATGTTGAACAGCAGCTTCTTGCCCCGGAAATCGTACTTGCTGAAGCCGAATCCCGCCATCGCGCTGAAGAACACGGACAGGATCATCGTGCTGACGGCGATCACGCCGCTGTTGCGGATGGCGCGCGGAAAGTCCACCGAAAGGATCGTGCGAAAGTTGGCAAGCAGATGGTCGCCGGGCACGAACGAGGCGCCCGAGAAGATCTCGAAGTTGTTCTGCGTGGACATCGCCAGCATCATGAGGAAGGGCGCGAGGGCCAGCGCGGCCACCAGGCTCAGCACCAGCCACAGAAGGGATTTCAGCAAATATCTCCGCATCGTGCTCACCTCCCCAGCCGTTCTTCCCGGTTCGACAGGTTGAAAAACAGCAGCGTCGTCGCCAGGATGACCACGAACATCGAGTAGCCCAGCGCCGCGCCGTAGCCAAACTGGCCGCTCCGGAACGAGATCTGGATGTAGCGCATGTTCATCGTCTGCGCGGCGTACCCGATGCCGCCGTTGTAATCGCCGTTGAACATCATCAGCGGCTCCTCGAACGTGCGAAGGCACCCGATCACGCCGATGGTGGCCTGGAAGCCGATGATCGGCTTCATGATCGGCACGATGATGGACATGAACGTCCGGACGTAACCGGCGCCGTCGATGCGCGCCGCCTCGTAGATCTCGCGGTTGACGCCCTGAAGCCCCGCCAGATACATGAAGGCCACGTAGCCGGCGTAGCGCCACACGATCACGAACGCCACCAGGGGTTTGCTGAGCTGGGGCGTATTCAGCCAGTCGATGCCGGCCCCGATCAAGCCCAGGCCCTTGAGCAGCTGGTTGACCAGCCCGTACTGCGCGTCAAAGGCGGTCATGAAAATCAGGCCGATCGCAATCGGCGTGGTCACGTAGGGCAAAAAATAGATGTTGCGGAGCGCGCCGCCGGCGCGCCCGGTAACAGTATAATTCAAAATCACCGCGATGCAAAGGGCGAAAAACTGGCAGGGAATCATCGCCTCCAGCACGATGAGGAAGCTGTTCCCCACCGTGCGGTAAAACGCCTGGTCCTGAAACAGCGTGGCGTAGTTTTGAAATCCCACGTACTTCATCGCGCTGAATCCGTTCCACTGGGTCAGGCTGATGTAGAAGCTGTACAGCATCGGGAACACGTTGAACACCATGTAGACGATGAAAAACGGCGCGATAAAGAAATAGGGCCAAAGCTTTTTGGACATCTCAAACGCCCTTTCCAATGAAATCGGACGGCCGGACGGAGAAAATCCCGCCGGCCGCCCATCCTGGAAGGCAATCCTACTTGGTAAAGGTCGGCACCTTGCTGATCAGATCCGACTCGGCCTGATCCAGCAACTCCTCCGCGCTGCCCTGATCTTTGACCAGCGCCCGGCAGTAGAAGCCGATGGTATCCATGAACGTGGCGGTCTCTGGCTCGAGCGGGGGCATTTTCATCTTTTGCATCACGTCCAGGTAGTAGTTGGCGACGAGCTCGCCGCCCAGGAATTCATTGGGCTTGTACAGGTAGTCGGACGTATAGGAACTCTGGAGGCCCGGATAGAAGTGGATCAGCTCGTACTTGTTCTGCGCGCCCAGCGGCGTGAGCTCGTACTTCATCCAGGCGGCCACCGCCTCCTTGACCTCGGGCTTGCTGCCCTTGTACATGCCCCACCAGATGCCGCCCCAGTTGTAGGGCGCGCCCGGATTCCGGCAAACCGCCCAGTTGCCGGCCCCGTTCGGGTCGTTGGGCGCGACCACGAAGGTCTCGGTCCAGGTGGCGCCGAAATAGCAGAACACGTTGCCCTGCGAGTAGCTGGCGTAATAGGCGGGCGTGCCGTCGTCCAGCCCGGCGTCGATCTTCGCGTCGCGCAGCCGCTCGATCAATTTGAAGGTGTCCAGGTAGTTTTCGGAAATCAGAAGCTTGTTGCCATCCACCCAGGGCAGCGGATTCTGGTTGACCCAGGCGGTGATGTTGCTGTCCAACCCGGCCAGCATCGAAACCTTGCCGTCGGATTTCTCCTTCAGCTCCTGCCCCATTTCAATGAAGCCGTCCCAGGTGGACATGCGCTGGCCGATGACCTCCGGATCGTCGGTTCCAAAGTACTCCTTGGCCAGATCGCGGCGATAGTATATGCCCCCGGGCGCCGCGGTGTTGGGAATCGACGTGAACATGCCCTCCGGCGTGGTGCCGATGTCCGCCAGGTAGGGCACCAGGAGGTTCTTGTCGATGTTCCAAGGAGAGGCCGCGACGTCCTCAAGAATGTCCATCGTGTAGAACTTGGCGACCTGCTGAATCTCCATGCAGATCAAATCCGGCACTTCGCCGCCGGAAGACAGCGCGGTGGTCAACTTGAGCAGGTAGTCGTCGCCGGAGACATTCACGAAATTCCATTTGATGTTGGGGTAGTAGGCGGAAACCTTCTCCGCCATCGTAAAGAAGTTGGGGTCCCATGTCCACATCGTGATCGTCGCGTCAATCTGGTCGGGGGTCTTGCCGTTCACCATCAGGTAGTCCTCGGGATACCCTTCAATTTGAACGACGCCATCCGTTGCGAATGCCGGGATGGACGAGAACAGCAATGCAAGCACGGCCAGGACGGAAAGCAGATTGAGACGGATGCGCTTCATTGTTTTTCCTCCACTCTTTCGTCAATCTTGGATACGCGTGCGCCCGCGGCGCCCTACTTCAGCCGGATTCGCGCCCATGGCGCAGGATTGCCCGCCGCCACCTCCGTTCCCCATTCACCCTGTCGGACTCATCCATTTCCAGTGGCACCGCGCAATGATTTTTAAAAGCCTATTGTAAGTATAGCAACATTCGCGGGATAGATGAATATAGAATATTTAACTTTTATTCATTTTGTGATGATTCCATATTTCCTGTTCATTACCGGGGTAGTGCGCTCAAGGTGGATAGAAGGTGTGAACCGGCTTGAGTACATCTTGAGTACGTCAACCGGCTGGAAAACATGAGCGCCTCGACCATCAGGAAGCAAAAACTGCTGCTGAGTCAGGTGTTGGAGCCCGCGGTATTGACCGAAGTAATCCAACCAAATCCCGTCGAGGGCGTCGAGATGCCACCCCTGACCCACAACACCAAAGATATCTTCCCCTACGAGAAGGACGAACAGGAAAAGCTGGTGGCCACTTTCACCAAGATAAAAGGCAACAAGCTCCGCTTCCGTTACGGATGGGGAGCTGTTCTTATTTTGGAGACCGGTCTCCGGGCTGGCGAAGCGCTGGCGCTAGAGTGGGGCGACATTGACGAGGAGAAGCGGATGCTGAAGGTGAACAAGAATCTGGTGCGGGTGGACGGAAAGAACACCGTCCAGCGCACCACAAAGACCGAATCCGGCAGGCGGACGATTCCCCTTAACAGCAGAGCCTTGGAAGCCATCCAGCACCTCAAAGCCCAACAGGTAGCGGGATGCCCCTATGTGTTCGCCACCCAGACCGGTAGGCACTTGAGCTACCGAAACCTGCTGGCCACGATGGAGAAAGCCTGCAAGGCGGCGGGGGTGGAGCACCGGGGCCTGCACGCGCTCCGGCACTCCTTCGCCAGCAACCTGTATGCCCGAGGCGTAGAGGTGAAGATCATCTCGAAGCTCTTGGGTCACGCCAGCGTGGAGATCACCTACAACCGGTACATACACTTTTTCGAGGGGGAGATCGACGATACGCTCAGGCAGGCGGTGGGGGTGTGAACGGGGAGAGGAAAGACCAGCTATGAAAGTCAAGGAATTAATTGGCGAGCATAAGGCTTGTTGTCACAAAGGATGCCGAAATCGACAAAGGTAAGCTTTCTGGCGACGACACCAATTACGGTCGTATCGACCTTGAACCCGGTGCGTTTTCTCTGGTAGAAGGTAGTAAGTATGGGATCGTGACGGTAGGCGACATTGCTGTGAGCCGGAGTGCATATCGGAGGTAAGTTGCATACGGGGGCGTCCTGACAATAAAACTCCGTAGAAAGCTACAGCTTTTTTATGGTATCTCCGGAGCCTGCTAAGCGTCTTTCAGTACGCGAATACACGATTGATTGCTGAATATATGGATTGATGCGTGCTTGAATTTTGCTGTGCAGGAGCAACTATGTATGATATCAACGAACTCCATGTCGGTACTCATTCGGAGTAACCCCGACAATTTGCTTGAAAATTTTAGAGAAGTATGCGAAGCTATCGTATCCCACCCGCGACGCTATCGCATGGATGGGCATATCGCTCCCAAGCAGCAGTTCCTTCGCCGCGTCCATCCGCTTATTAATGATGTACGCGCCAATGGACTCCCCCATCGCGCGCTTGAACAGTCGCGAGATGTAGTCCTGGTTCAGGTACACCGACTTGGCCAGTTCGCCGCGGCTGATTTCGCGCAGGCAGTTGTCGTCGATATAGCTGATTAGCCGGTCCACCACGCCGCACTCGCGCCTGGGCGAGGGCTGCACGTGCAGCGCGGTGGTGGCGGACAAGTGGCGGATGTAAGCTGTCATACCATCGGTGGAAGCGGCCGCCTGGGCGTACAGGCGCTCGTCCACCTCACCGCTGAATAACGCGCGCGCCTGCAGCCCGGCCTGTTCCAGGCGGGCGTAGATCAATTGTGTCAAGTCCAGCCGCAGCATCCTCAGCGTTCGGGCGTTGACGGGCGACTTGCTCAGCTCATCCAGGTATGTCAGCGCCTCGCGCTCGAAACCGCCGAGATCGCCCGCATCCAGCGCCCGCTTGAGCGCCTCGGTGGGCGGGGTGCCTTCGACCGTGTCACGGCACTCCCAGTCCCGCAGGCGCAGCGGGGCATCCTGAGCGCGTACGCAGTCGAGTAACATCGCCAGCAAATCCTGGGTTTCCTGGTATACCTCGTGGATAAGACACGCTTCGCCCAAGCCCAGCAACAGCTCGATTCCGAGCCATTCGCGCATCCCCTGCATGAAACGCGTCAGCGCGGATTCAGGCATGCCGCCCGAATCCAGCACCAGCGCCCACTCCCCCTCCGCTAGCGCCAGCGCGGCGAGTAGCGACTCCGGGCTTGGCAGCAGCAGCTCGCAGCGCTCGCGCAGGCCGCGCTCCATATCCGCAAGGCTCGCGCTGCACAGCGCCCCGGACCGATCCAGCGGCCGGATCAACACCGGCACGAACCGGCTCTTCACCGTATAGGGCAGAAGCCCCTTGCGAAGGCACGCCTGCACAGCGGCGGCGTCTCCATGAAACAGGCCGCCCAGCACCTGGCGCCAAAAATGCTCGATGACCTCGCCCCGGCTGCGCTCCCACCGGCCGCTGAGGTCGCGATGCAGGCTGGCCTCGCGCGTGAGCCGCGCGCGATCCAGCGCCCTGGACAGACCGCCCGTCAGCACCTCGTAGTCAACGGGCTTGAGGAAATACTCGACCGACTGCAGCGAGATTGCGCGGCGGGCGTACTCAAAGTTGGCGTAGCTGGTTAGGAACACAGCCTGAATCTCCATGTCTCGCTCGCGCATCCACGCCAGCAGGTCCAGCCCGCTTTGCTGGGGCATCTCGATGTCGCACAGAAGCACGTCCACCTGGTACACGTCCATGACGCTCTTGGCCTGTTTGGCGCTGCCGGCGGTATACACCGTATTGATACCAAGCGCGGCCCAGTCCACATTCTTCTGAATGCTGCGCACCATGTGCG
>JAEWTV010000096.1 GCA_023397675.1 Bacillota bacterium
CTGGTTTTTTTTACAACGGCTATGATTGATTATAGATGTGTTATTGTAAGAATTTATGATGTTAAATGTTCTATAAACATCACAATGAATCTTGCTTTTACAATTACATATCTGTAACTTCCATACACATTTAATCCTTTAAATTCAAATAAGTAATAGGAGGTTTTCCGAATGACAAAGTACGTTTATCTGTTTAAGGAAGGCAACGCTTCAATGAAAAACCTGCTTGGCGGTAAGGGTGCAAACCTTGCAGAAATGACAGGTTTAGGCCTTCCGGTTCCGAGAGGATTCACTGTATCAACAGAAGCCTGCACAAGGTATTATAGTGACGGAAAGACAATTTCTAAAGAAATTGAAGACCAGATTTATGATGCACTTGCTAAGACTGAAGCTACTGTTGGAAAGAAATTTGGCGATCCCGAAAACCCATTTCTTGTTTCAGTACGTTCAGGTGCCAGGGCTTCAATGCCAGGCATGATGGACACAATACTTAATCTTGGATTAAACAATATTGTAGTCGATGGACTTGCAAAGCTTACAAACAATGAAAGATTTGCATATGACAGCTACAGAAGATTCATTCAGATGTTCAGCGATGTTGTTATGGAAGTTGAAAAACCTAAGTTTGAAAAAATTCTTGATGCAGTGAAAGAAGAGAACGGTGCAAAGTTTGATACCGATCTTACTGCTGCTAACTTAAAGGAAGTTGTTAAGAGATACTTGGAAATGTACAAGAAGGAAAAAGGTGCTGAATTCCCTCAGGATCCAAAGGTTCAGCTGATGGAAGCTGTAAAGGCCGTTTTCCGTTCATGGGACAACCCTCGTGCAAACGTTTACAGAAGGCTTAATGACATACCAAGCGATTGGGGTACTGCAGTAAACGTTCAGGAGATGGTTTACGGTAACATGGGTAATGATTCAGGCACCGGTGTTGCGTTTACTAGAAATCCATCAACAGGTGAGAAAAAATTATACGGTGAATTCTTGATGAATGCACAGGGAGAAGATGTTGTTGCAGGTATCAGAACACCTCAGTCAATAGACCAGTTAAAGGATGTTATGCCTGCTGTATACGATCAGTTTGCAAACATTGCACAAACCTTGGAAAATCACTACAGAGATATGCAGGACATGGAGTTTACTATTGAAAAAGGCAAACTTTTCATGCTCCAGACCAGAAACGGTAAGAGAACTGCTACCGCAGCATTAAAAATTGCGGTTGATCTTGTAAGCGAAGGTATGGCTTCCAAGGAAGAAGCAGTTATGAAAGTTGATCCTAAACAGCTTGATGCACTTCTCCATCCTAATTTTGAACCGAAGGCATTAAAAGCTGCAACTCCTATCGCAAAGGGACTTCCAGCATCACCTGGAGCTGCAACAGGAAGAGTATTCTTCTTCGCTGATGATGCTGTAGAAGCTGCAAAAGGCGGAGAAAAGAATATAGTACTTGTAAGGCTTGAAACTTCACCTGAGGATATTGAAGGTATGCATGTTTCAAAGGGTATACTTACAGGCCGCGGTGGTATGACATCTCACGCAGCAGTTGTTGCCCGTGGTATGGGTACTTGCTGTGTTGCAGGCTGCAGTGAAGTAAAAATAAATGAAGAAGAGAAATATTTCATAGATAAGAACGGAAAGAGATATGTTGAAGGAGACTGGATATCTCTCGATGGTTCTACAGGTAATGTTTACGGTGAAAAGCTACCTACAATTGCTCCTGAAATGACAGGTGATTTCGGAACCCTTATGGGATGGGCTGATGAACTCAGAACATTAAAGGTAAGAACCAATGCAGATACTCCAAAGGATGCTGAACAGGCAATGAAATTTGGAGCAGAAGGTATAGGTCTCTGCCGTACAGAGCACATGTTCTTCGAACCTGATAGAATCCCTGCAATGAGAGAAATGATAGTTGCAAGGACTGAAGAACAGAGAAGAAAAGCTCTTGATAAGCTGCTTCCAATGCAGAGAAGCGACTTTGAAGGCCTCTTCACAGCTATGAAAGGTTTCCCTGTAACCATCAGGTTCCTGGATCCTCCACTTCATGAATTCCTCCCACAGGAAAATGACGATATAGCTGCTCTTGCAAAAGAAATGGGAATGACCTTTGATGATCTCAAGGGAATAGTTGCTGACCTACATGAATTTAACCCAATGATGGGCCACAGAGGCTGCCGTCTTGCAGTTACTTACCCTGAAATTGCTGAAATGCAGACAAGAGCTGTTATAGAAGCTGCTATTAATGTAAACAAAAAGGGTATGAGCATTATACCTGAAATAATGATTCCTCTGGTTGGTGAAATTAAGGAATTAAAATTCGTTAAGGACGTTGTAGTGAAGACAGCTGATGCGGTTATAAAGAACGCAGGCGTTGACCTTAAGTATAAGGTTGGTACAATGATTGAAATACCAAGAGCTGCAATTACTGCTGACGAAATTGCGAAGGAAGCTGAATTCTTCTCATTTGGTACAAACGACCTTACCCAGATGACATTCGGCTTCAGCCGTGATGATGCCGGTAAGTTCCTTGACGAATACTACAACAAGAAGATATATGAATCAGATCCATTTGCAAGACTTGACCAGACAGGTGTTGGCAAGCTTGTTAAGATGGCTGCAGAGCTCGGTAAGAAAACAAGACCTGACATTAAGCTTGGTATCTGTGGAGAACACGGTGGAGATCCATCATCCATAGAATTCTGTCATAAGGCAGGACTTAACTATGTATCGTGTTCACCTTTCCGTGTCCCGATAGCAAGACTTGCAGCTGCACATGCTGCAATCAAGAAAGAGGGAGACCTTGGGCAGAAGTAAGATTGTATTTATAACAAGAGAAGCTTGTATAAGCTTCTCTTGTTTTTTTATTGTCCTGCTTCAAAAAAATAGATAATTTATGTATGGTATAATAAGGTGATTAAATAATCAGTGGGGTTCCAAATGCTGTCCATTTTTTTAAATTCACTTATAGTGGGATATTCAGGGGCACTAATGCCCGGTCCTATGCTTACATATACAATAGAAAAAAGTATGCACAAGAATTATAAAACAGGACTTTTCCTGGCCTTGGGACATGTTCTTTTCGAATTACTTATTGTAGTCCTGTTGTTTATTGGCGCAGGGAAATTCTTTGAAAAAGATATTTCCAAAATGATAATAGGCTTAATTGGGGGGCTGATTTTACTCTATTTTGGATTTGGTATGATAAAGGATGTCTACTTTGACAGGGTTTCTATAAAAAGCGAAGATACAGGTAAAGACAAACATGGGAGTGCTTTCTTTGCAGGTATTGTATTGAGTGCAACAAACCCTTACTTCCTAATATGGTGGTCTGCAGTAGGTTTGACATTTATAATCAGTTCATATAATTCGTTTGGACTTATAGGTATAATATTCTTTTATTTAGGACATATATTGGCTGATTTTTCCTGGTTTATCTTTGTAGCTGCATTAATAAGTAAGACAAGTCACCTTATAAATATAAAAGTTTATAGGATTTTAATAGTAGTTTTGGCTTTATGTCTAATTGGGTTTGGAGTTAAATTTCTTTTAGGAAGTATCCAATATATTTAGTGGTAAAATTATGTTTTGTATTTATAAAATATTGCTGTCTGTATTGCAAAATTGACAACTATTTAGTCATTTCTTGACGATAAAGTTGGAATATGATAGAATACCGCGTGTCAAGTATAAAATACCATAGGGGGTTAAAAAATGAAAAAGGCAGCTCTTATTCTTGTAATTATTGGTACAGTAGCATCATTATTATTAGGCATAGTATGGTTATCAGATTATAACGACACTAAGGATATGGTAAATTCTGCCAAAGATTTAGTGGATTCAGTAGGTGGCGCCAGTGATGAATTCAATGATGCGGTATCAACTTATGACAATGCAGGCACATCATCTTATGCATTGATTATTGGTGGAGTTTTAGCATTCGCAGCTTTCCTTTTATCTAAAAAAATCGGAAAAACTATTACTGGATTAATATTATTAGTAATAGGTATCGTACCTGGTATATTTGCTCCAAAGGCTTTTGTAGCAACAGCTGCAATTATTATTGCAGGAATTTTGACTTTACTTGCGAAAGACAATAGTAATACTAATACAGTAGCATAATAATTAATAATTAGAAATAAAACCTTCATTTCGAAAAAATGAAGGTTTTATTATATTATAAGATGTGTAAAAAGGATATGATTAAAGTTAACTTAGACCATATCTTTTTATTTTTATGTTTTAAATTAATTCATTATTTACTTTTTAAGGTTGTTTTTAATTACTATAACTTTTCTTTTACCGTCCTTAAGGTCATCTTTACTTATAGTGTAAATATCCTGAACAACCTCTTTTGCTCCTACAATTTTCGCAATTTCATCTATTGTAGCATCTGATGAATGTTAGGTATAATAATTTAAGGTTTAAGCTGTTCTATAAGGTTAAATCCTTTTCTGTTTTCCAGAGAATAGTCTGAGAAGCTGTTATTAAACTGCATGAAAACCACATCAATTTTTCCTAAATAAAATACAGCCAGCATCCTGAGATGCTGGCTGCTTGCTGTCAAAAATCTATATTATAGCTTTAATTTACTTTGCAAGGTTGTCTTTGATTACGATAACTTTCCTTTTGCCGTCTTTAAGGTCATCTTTGCTAACCGTATAAATATCATCTACAACTTCTTTTGCTCCTACAATCTTCGCAATTTCATCTGTTGTAGCATCTGATGAATGTGAAGGGATAATTATCTGCGGTTTGAGCTGTTCTATAAGCTTAAAGCCATTACCATTGGTGAGAGAGTAATCGGAATAACTGTTATCAAATTGCATGATAGCGATATCAATTTTTCCCAGGGCTTTCATCTGCTCGTCTGTAAGCTTTGTTTGCCCGATATCACCCATGTGAGCTATTCTTAATCCATCTACTTCATAAACATATATAATGTTATCAGGTGTATCTTTATTTATTGTATCACCCAAGTGTGAAGATGCTATACTTGAAACCTTCATATCTTTTACTTCGAAGTTTTCAACCGTGTAATATGACTTCTTACCTGTTGCAGTTAAATCGAATACACTATCAATGTGGTCCGGATGAGCATGAGTGGATGTGATTATATCAGACTTAACCCCAGGTGCAACTGCGTATGGGTCTGCAACGGCGACCGTACCGTTTTTTGAAATAATCATATAACATGTGTTTGTGTATGTCTTATCTGTAGAAAGGGTCCTGATTACTGTTTTTCCTGTATCGTTTTTATTTATTGCACTGTTCTCGTCTTTTGTTGATGCAGGTGCAGATGTTGGCTGAGTTGTTGTGCTTACAGTTGTACTTGCTTCGGTTTTAGTCGATGTTGTGCCGGATGCCTTTGAATCAGAACTGCCACATCCTGTAAGGAATAGCATTGGCAATGAAATACTAATTATTGCTGTTAGAAGCAACCTGATACTCTTTTTCATATAACCCTCCATTAAAAAATATATATACATGCTAGTATATACTTTAAAGGAGCATATTCAAATAAACAAACTTTTTATTTTGTATAAAATTTTGTACAAAAAAAAGGAAGTCTTTTGACCTCCCCTTGTAAAAAATTGCTTTTTAGTTATATTTTATTTCTTTGCCTGTTGCTCTTAAAAATGTCGCCAATGGTTTATAAACACACGCAACTATTACTGAATTTATACCGGCCTTGGCAAGATTAAACGGTAGAAATGCAGGTAAGATAAGCTTGATTACCGCATCCAAAGTCATACCATATAATATGGGATCAATAATCATATTAAGCGGAATCATGATTGCAGCCATACTTAATGAACCTGCAACCAACGCAACAATGGCACCCTTAAAATTATGCATTTTCTTATAAATTAAACCTGCAACTAATACTAAAGTGCCAGTTGCTATAACATGCATCAAAAAGCCTACAAAACCGCTGGCAGCACTTACTGTTATTGCTTGAATAAAGGATACAACAACTGTCATCAAAAGTCCGGCAGCCGGACCAAACATAAAAGAACCAACAAGTATAGGCATGTCGCTGGGCTCATACTCCAAATATGGAGCTGCGGGAATAATAGGAAATCTTACAATAAGCATAAGTATAATTGCCAACGAACACAACACACCCATTTTAACCATTTTGTTAACTGAAAATCTCATTTAAAACACCCCTTTAATAATTTTATCTCCGGGGGAATAAAAAACCCCGGGATACAATCCCAGGGAACCCATACACTTTTTTGTGCACGCAATTCTTCTTTCATCCGGACTTTACCGTCGGCCCCGGAATCTAACCGGGTCTGCTTTAAGCTCGCGGGCTAATGGCATTAACCATATTACCGCCGATAGGGAATTACACCCATCCCTGAAGATCGTACTGTTTATTTTTTAACAATATAATTATAGCACTTAATACTTTAGGTTTCAATATAGTAAAATAATTTTAAAAAAAAATTTTGATAAATAAAAAAGCGGTTCTCCGGGGAGAACCGCTTTGAGGGGTTTTATTATACGTTGAAAAGCATGTCTCCGTAAGTTGGCAGTGGCCAGATATCATCGCTTACTATTTCTTCAAGCTTATCTGCATCTACTCTTAAAGCTGACATAAGAGTGAATATTTCATCTCTGTAGAAACATGCATGGTCATAAGTGCTTCCTGAATGTTTTGAAGCCTTATCAAGCTTCTTTTCAAGTGAATCTATATTCTTCTTGAAGGAAGCAGCGAGCTTGGAAGCTGTCTTTAAAAGATCTGCTTCAGCAGATACGTCAGCATCAATACCTGTTGCTTTAACGGAATTTATAGTGTTAGCAAGATCTGAAACAAAAGTGATTGCAGCAGGGAGAATCTGGCGCTTAGATATTTCAAGAGCTGCAAGAGCTTCTATATTAATAGTCTTTACATAGTTCTCGAGAGCTATTTCATAACGTGACTCAAGCTCAATTTTGCTGAGTACGTTATGCTTTTCCAGAATCTTAATATTCTTTGGAGCTACGAAAGCACCAACTGCTTCAACAGTGTTACGGATGTTTGGAAGTCCTCTCTTTTCAGCTTCAGCAACCCACTCATCAGAGTAGTTGTTTCCATTGAATATGACTTTCTTATGCTTCTTAACTATATCAAGGATTATCTTCTGAACTTCGCTATCGAAATCCTTCGCTTTTTCAAGTTTGTCAGCAATCTGTTCAAGAATTTCCGCAACTATTGTATTGAGAATATAGTTAGGTGTAGCAACAGATGCAGATGAACCAACCATTCTGAATTCAAATTTGTTCCCTGTGAATGCAAAAGGTGAAGTTCTGTTTCTATCGGTAGAATCCTTTGGAAGAACAGGAAGAGTTGAAACTCCGATCTTAAGAACACCGCCGTCCTTACTGTTTAAGGCCTTACCTTTTTCAATCTGTTCAAGTATGTCTGCAAGCTGTTCTCCAAGGAATATTGAAATAATTGCCGGAGGAGCTTCGTTAGCACCAAGACGGTGGTCATTTCCAGGAGTTGCAGCTGATGCTCTGAGTAAATCTGCATATTCATCAACAGCTTTAATTACTGTTGTAAGGAATAAGAGGAACTGAGCATTTTCGTGAGGAGTTTTTCCTGGGTCAAGAAGGTTCTGTCCGTCATTGGAGGACATAGACCAGTTGTTGTGTTTACCTGAACCGTTAACGCCTGCAAATGGCTTTTCATGAAGGAGGCAAACAAGACCGTGTCTTAATGCAACTTTCTTCATTATTTCCATTAAAAGCTGGTTGTGATCGGTAGCTATGTTGGTAGTTCCGAATATTGGAGCAAGTTCATGCTGTGCAGGAGCAACTTCATTATGTTTTGTCTTTGCAGGAATACCTAACTTCCAGCATTCTTCATCCAATTCCTTCATGAAGGCAGATATTCTTTCTTTCAAAGTCCCAAAGTAGTGATCCTCGAGTTCCTGACCCTTTGGAGGCTTTGCGCCAAAGAGCGTACGGCCTGTATATATAAGGTCTTTACGCATATCATAGAGTTCTTTATCAATGAGGAAGTATTCCTGCTCAGCACCAACAGTTGCAGTCACTCTGGTTGCAGTAGTGTTTCCAAATAATTTTAAAATTCTGATAGCTTGTTTTGATAAAGCTTCCATTGACCTTAAGAGAGGAGTCTTCTTGTCAAGAGCTACTCCTGTGTATGAACAAAAGGCTGTTGGAATACAAAGAGAACCATCCTTGAAGAATGCAGGTGAAGTACAATCCCAAGCAGTATAACCTCTCGCTTCAAATGTTGCACGAAGTCCGCCGGATGGGAATGAAGAAGCATCAGGTTCGCCTTTTATCAATTCCTTGCCTGAAAATTCAGATATTACTTTACCGTCCGAAGTAGGTGAAATAAATGAGTCGTGTTTTTCAGCTGTGATTCCGGTCATTGGCTGGAACCAGTGAGTGAAGTGAGTAGCTCCTTTTTCTATTGCCCAATCCTTCATTGCGTTTGCTACAACTTCTGCTACATCAGAAGTAAGAGGGAGCCCTTCATCTATAGTCTTCTTTAAAGCTTTGTAAGTTGCTTTTGGAAGGCGTTCTCTCATTACTGCATCATTAAAAACGTTTGAACCGTAAATACCACTGAAACTTGATAATACACTGGTGTTTTCCATTTTTTAATATCCCCTTTCAAATTAATTTTCCGTAGGAAATAAATTATTTAAATTGTTTACAAATTGTATTCTTTTTAAAAGCGCCTTAAATATTATAGCAATTTTGAACAAATAAAAAAAGTGTATCAAAATAAATTTGAAACACCTTTGTCAGTTCAAAATTTAATACTTTAAACGCCATTGTTTAAAAAGTAATACTTATTAACTTTTTATTCTTATATAATATATTACTTTTTTTTTATAGAAAATGCAAGCTGTAATTTTAAGAAATTCATATTTATTGTTAATAATATTTTACGATGGGTAAATTTACAGCATGGCATTTATAAATGCACAGTAGTAAAATATTATGTAATATTAGATTAAAGGAGCGTAATTTATTGTCAGCAATAAATCTTGTTACAATAATATTAATAATAGTGCCGGTTATGCCTTTGATTTACGGAGCATATAAACATTTTACAAGGGAAAAGGTATTTTATTCGATTTCTTCGGTGCTTGAAAACATTATGCTCATTCTGGGGCTTATTCTGTCTATTAGTCTTGTACGAATGATTTATTTTGAACACGAAAGCGGCTTTTTTAAGAGTGTTTATGATATTATCCCAAAAGCAATAAAAGCAGCCTTTTATGGGCGGGATGTATTTGTTTACATTATTAATGTACCTTTACTGCTGTTAATATATTTAGCTTTAATAAGAATTGTTACAAGACCCCTTTATAACCATGCAATAATTCCTTTCTCCGATTGGATTTACACAAAAGTAAGTTCAATGGGTAATGTCGGAAGAAAAATTCTTGGAGTAATATCACAAATCCCGAAATCAATTTTTATCCTGCTTATTTCTGTACTTTTGCTTAATTTTTATAACTATTATAATCCTTCTCAGACTTTATCAAGGTGGATTAATGAGTCGTCGTTATATCAGGTAGTTTATAAAAATGCCATTTCGCCGGTACTTAACTCAAATATAGCAAAACAAATCCCGATTGTTTTGAATGATACATTTAGAAAGCAGGGCGCCCAAGGGGTATCGAGCCAAAACCCTGTTAATTTTAAAGGTAACCCGTTTGTTATACAGTATTTTAATGGGGTTACACTTGACCAAGCTATAAAATCAAATGCTGAAATAGATAACATGGCAAAAAAGATAGTGGGGAACGAGAAAGACAGCAGAAAGAAGGCAAAACTCATATATGTATGGATAACCAGAAATATAGCATACGACTATGAAAAAGTCGAGCTTGTAAACAAAGAGGCTCCGGGTGTCCAGTCGGGATCAATCATAGCTTACAATACAAGGAAAGGTATCTGTTTTGATTATGCTTCGCTTTATATTTCAATGTGCAGGGCGGTCGGCCTAAAGGTAAGAATGATAACCGGACTGGGTTATAACGGGGTTATATGGGGAGATCATGCATGGAATCAGGTATATTATAGTGAAGGCGGCAGATGGATCAATATTGATACTACCTTTGGAGTCAACGGTAATTATTTTGATAAGTCTGACTTTAATGTAGACCATAAAGACGCCGAGGTTCAGGGCGAATGGTGATAATCTTAAAGATATGCTTCTCTAAGGACTCCTTTGGCTGTATATTCAATATCCTCAGAGGTTTGTCCGGAAAACGAGTGCTCATGCAGGGCATTGGTTTCCAGTAACCCTTCGATATAGTGTATATGGCCATTTTCGGTCTTTATAGGTAAACCGGTTATTCCGGAAAAATAATGCGTATGGTTGCTGTATGAAGAAATTCCGTAAAACGAATGGAAATGGAATGAGTTAATGCCTATAACCTTCTCTGTATAACCTACAATTCTATGCTTATGGATGTTTCTCATATCAGAGTCAAGCTTATATTTATGCATATGTGACATTTTCATTATCCTCCATAAAAGCAGCTTGTTATTAAAATGCGTAAAATCCTGAGAAAATATTAGAGAAAAATATGTAAGTAAGCTCTTTTGGTAAATATTGATTTTAAAAGCTTAAGGTTATAAAATGAATTAGAAGCGGAGGCGTTTATGCACAGTAAGCTGATATATGTAGTTGATGATGAACAGAATATACGAGACCTTATAAAATCATACCTTATAAAGGAAGGCTATGACGTTGAGGTTTTTGCAGACGGTTCTGAAACATATGATAAATTCAAGGCTGTTCATGCAGATATGGTCATAATGGATATAATGATGCCGGGGCTTGACGGATATGCCCTGTGCAGAGAAATTCGTAATATTGATGAGAGTGTTCCTATTATTATGGTTTCGGCGAAAGACGAGGAAATTGACAGGGTACTTGGGCTGGAACTGGGAAGCGACGATTATATATCAAAACCGTTTAGTCCAAGGGAACTTGTGGCAAGAGTAAAAAATATATTTAAAAGAATAAGGAATGAAGTACCTGCAGCCAATATTCTAAGGAGAGAGCTCAGATGCAAGGATGTAATGGCATATCCTGATGAGAGAAGGATTATTGCTGGTAGTAATGAGATAGAATTGACGGCTAAAGAGTTTGATCTGGTGATATACCTCATAGAAAACAGAAACAGGGTTTTAACCAGGGACCAGCTCATAACAAATATTTGGGGATATGATTATATTGGGGATGCCAGAGCAATAGACGATCTTGTAAAAAGAGTAAGAAAAAAGCTTTCGGAAGCCGGCTCCATTCTTGAAATAATAACTGTCTGGGGTTATGGCTATAAAATTTGTGATTAACCGGAGAACCTATGAAAATAAGTATTTCTTATAAAATAATAGCCTCATATTTCCTTATAATAGTTACATCAATGGTAGCTGTAGGATTTATTTTTAATAATTTTGGAAGAAGCTATATGGAAAAGCAGGCAATAAAGTATCTTAAAAGCGATGCTTACGATATTGAACAGATTCTTCTTAAAAACTCCGTCGATACCAACCAAAACATTCAGGACAGGTTAAGACAGTTAAGAGATGAAGTGAGAAGGGGAATCGGAACAATTTCAAGTGACTGCATTATTTTTTCTTCTTCAAATATGAGGATTGTCTTTCCCAAAGATACCCCCGAAATAAACAGAATGAAGATGCTTTTTCTGCCTCAGATAAAGGAAAAGCTTGATAAACACGAAGACTCAAGCATTAATATAAAAATCAAGAATGCAGAGTATACACTCTTCTTGCATCCCGTTATACAAAAGGACGGCAGCAGGATACAGAATTGGATATTGACATACACGCCTATAGCATCAATGAGGCAACTTAACCAGGGTATGTTTATGATGCTTTTGACAGCAATGGCTTTAACAAGTATTGTTGCAATAGTATTTGGCATTTTTATTGCAAGGTCCATAGCCAAACCTATTGTAAAGCTAAAGAAGCGTGCGGAACTTTTGTCAAACAGGGACTTTGACAGTAAGGTGGAAATCAGTACTGGGGATGAGCTTGAGGAACTTGCCAATACTATGAACAAAATGGCTGAAGTTTTGAAGCAATATGATGTAGGGCAGAAAAAATTCATCCAGAACGCCTCACATGAGCTTAAAACACCTCTTATGTCAATACAAGGTTATGCGGAGGGTATTAAGGATGGGGTATTCAATGATAATTCACGGGCCCTTGATATTATAGTTGAAGAAAGCACAAGGCTTAAACGGATAGTGGAAGAAGTAATTTTCCTTTCTAAACTTGAGACCATAGAAGGTTTTTACAAGTTCAAAGCAACAGGCATAAACGAATTGATTGAAAAAAGCATTGATAAGATTAACAGTATCGCGCTTAAAAATAACATTGCCGTCGATACAAAGCTTGGTAAAAATATAAGTTTATACATTGATGAGGACAAATTTATACAAGCCCTTATCAATGTACTTGGCAACTGTCTCAGGTATGCAAAAAGCAAGGTTACGGTTGCTGCCCAAACCAATGATAAAGATTATGAAATAGTAATTTCTGATGATGGTGATGGATTTGAAGAAAACGACCTTAAAAACATATTTGAAAGGTTTTATAAGGGAAGTAAGGGAGATACCGGCCTTGGAATGGCTATTACAAAAGTCATAATAGAGAAGCACAGGGGTACTATTTCAGCTTTGAATTCGGCAGAGGGCGGGGCCCAGTTTATAATAAGAATTCCGTTACAGTAAGGTTATAGCAGTAAAAGGCCTTACACTTGCGTGTAAGGCCTTTTCGGGGGGTGTTCAGCTGAACGTTATTATAATTATTGTATCGAAAATTACCAAGGATGCTTCTGCTTAAAGGCTTCAGCTGTTTCTGTATATGTTTGTGATTCTTCTTCAAATTATCCTTAAGGAACTATTATATTAATACCACCGTATCAAATGTTTAAACAAATTATTATATTTTTTTTGAAAAAAATGTTATGTTCTGTCCATAAATACATCTTCATACCATATTGAATTCTGGAGGCCTTCTGCAAGCACTGTTCCTCTTATAAGTGCATTATTTCCATATCTTTCGCGTAATTTGTCCATGCAGATATTTAGCTGCCTTTTTTTGTCCCGCTTCTCTTCATAAAAAATGGTGAGCTGTTCAAAATCTGCTGTATCACTCAGACCTGTCACTCTGACACCTATTTGACGGACTTTTTGTTTGTTCCATATTTCGGCTGCAAGCTTTGACGCTGCAGAGTATATATCTTCAGTAAGATCTGTAGGGCATTGGAGCGTGGTCTGATGCTGTTGTGAGTTCAGGGCTGAATCCTTAAGGTGTATTTGTACAGTACGGCAGCACTTGTTTATTTCACGCAGCCTCTTTGCGACCTGTTCACTGTGTACCAATAGCATCACGTTTATTTCATCAAGAGTAAGCGCATCATTTGGCAGTGTGCTGCTGTTTCCTATGCCCTTTACAGGGTCCTGTACGCTTCGTACTTTTTCTTCATCCATTCCATTGGCGTTCATCCACAGCGTTATCCCTATAATGCCGAATTTGTCCTTCAGCATTTGAAGCGGTGCCGCTGCAAGGTCACCGATTGTTTGGATACCCATGGAATAAAGCTTTACGGCTGTTCTTCTGCCGACAAATATAAGATCTTTTACAGGAAGAGGCCATATCTTTGAATGAAGGTCTTCTGGATTTATTACAGTTACCGCATCAGGTTTATTGTAATCGGAACCCATTTTAGCAAGTAGTTTGTTATAGGAAACTCCTATGGAAACCGTAAGACCTGTTTCCCTCCTGATTCTTTCCCTTATGACATGGGCTGTATGTTCAGGGGTACCGAACAGCCTTTCACAGCCTGTATAGTCAATAAATGCTTCGTCAATCCCGTAGCGCTCCATAAGGGGTGAATACTGCCTTATTATAGACATTACATGGTTTGACATCCTAAAGTACAGCGGAAACCTTGCTTTGACGAAGCTTATATCCGGGCATAAATCCCGTGCATCCTTTAACGGCATACCCGCTGTAATACCAAATTTTTTTGCGGGCCGTGAAGCAGCAAGAACTATTCCGCATCGTGCATCGGGATTGCCTGTAACAGCAATAAGACTGTCATAGTTATATTTTCCTCCACTTTCCACTATTTCGCAGCTGGCATAGAAGGAATTTAAGTCAATATGAAATATGCTTCTCATACTATTCCCCGATCTTCTCTATAAACCACCTGTCTTTATCCCTGTCCCATCTCAGTTCGACTATTTTTTCTGCAGACCGGCATTTGTACAATATACACCGGTTAAAGGTTTTACGCATATCGGTTTGGGAAATCACCTTGTCAACCTTGAACCGGTTCCCGTCAAGCAAAAAAAAGGCAGGGACGGGGGGATAGCCGGGATAAAAATCAACCAGAACCCTTGTAAGCCTGTTAATACCCTTCATAACGCCATCATTCCCGGTAAAAAATTTACTATTGCAAATCGAACACGTGTTCGATAAAATTATTATAATACCCGGACAACTTTTTTGTAAAGGGGTAAATTATGTTATAATTTAAATGGTTTGTACCGTTGGATTTTGTTAATGACGGACAGCTTTTCGCGGAGGATTTATGATATGTGTCGGCACCTGCGGCTACTCATATAAGGATTGGGTAGGACCGTTTTACCCCCAAGGGACTAAGGATTCCCAAATGCTTGAATATTATTCAGCAAATCTCGGCTTCGTAGAATTGAACTCGTCATTTTACCATATGCCTGGATTAAAATTGTTCGACAGTATTACAAAAAAGACGCCTGATGACTTTAAGGTGGCAGTGAAGCTTTATCAGGGCTTTACACATTTAAGGGATTCAAACGGCACATCCGCCGATAATTTCATGTATTCGGTAAAACCGCTGGCGGAAGCTAAAAAGCTTCTGTGTCTTCTGGCACAGTTCCCATATTCATTTCACTTTAATGCGCAGAATATGGATTATATGAAAAGAATGAGAAGCTGGTTTAAAGATATACCTTTAAATGTGGAATTCAGAAACCAGGCATGGATTTCTGAACAGGTAATGAAGACCTTAAAAGCAGAAGACATAGGTTATGTATGCGTCGATGAGCCGCATATCAAGGGACTTATCAAGAATGTCGTCGCAGCAACCTCAAATATTGCGTATCTGAGACTGCATGGCAGAAACGCAGAGAAATGGTATGAAGGAGAAGGCTCTGAGCGCTACGATTACATGTATAACACACAAGAACTTACACAATGGGTTCCCCGTATAAAAAGCCTGGACGGTGACTCGATGATTACGGTAGTTGCATTCAATAACCATCCCAAGGGCAAAGCAGTTGAAAACGCAAGAATGATGCTCGGGCTTCTGAAAAAGTAAATTTAAAAGGTCATGCATTAAATGCATGACCTTTGATTTGTAAAGCTTACTTGCCTGTTAACTGTGATTCAGCCATTTGTATCAACTTCCTGGTTATATTTCCACCAACTCTACCTGCATCACGAGCTGATATGTCACCATTATAACCCTGTTTAAGATTAACTCCCACCTGTGAAGCTATTTCGTATTTCATCTTGTCAAGAGCACCTTTAGCGGATGGAACTACCTTTTCGTTTGTATCTGCCATTAGAATTCACCTCCGGATGATTTTTACCTTATGGTAATTAAATTTTATTGAAGGCAAGAATCACTTTTTGGATTCAAGCTTCATTAATTATTTTTATTAAAAACAAAGAAAATATTGCAGGAAGTTCGTGGAAGGTTTTCATGTTTTAAAGTCTTGCAGGAATTTAGCAAATATTAACGAATATATAAATTATAATCTGACAATAAATGTGTAAAGAAATCGGGAGGCAATATGTTTCCGCTTAACCTCAGCAATGACAGGATATATTTCAAAGACATAAGAATAGAACACCTGCCTCAGATATTGAAATGGTATAACAAAACCGAAGAATTTAAATATGCTACTGGAATTGATACTGAAATAACAATAGATGATCTTACACGAAAGTATGCTGAAACTGCAATTTGCAGCAAAGAATTTTTTGCCGGGATATATAATTTCGCAGACAACACCATGATAGGGATTATCAAGGGTAACATAAAGTATGAAGACAGTGATGCTGTGTGGATAAGTTCCATAGTAATAGACACTTCCTTTCAGGATTGTGGCTATGGAACAGCTGCAGTAAACCTGCTCCTCAATTACCTTGGTTCCAGGCACGGAACAAAAACGGCATTCCTTGCTGTAGTGGAAGAAAACTTACAAGGCAGGTCCTTCTGGAAAAGACTTGGATTCACAGAAATGAGAGTTATGCAGGGCCGCTATAAGTTAAATGAAAGACGTCAGAATGTAATTATCATGACAAGGCAACTGGCATAAGGCTTCTTCTGGCAATATATGCACCACCCGGAATATAATAATAATAAATATTATTTTTTTAGCCTTTATTTTGCAGGCTTACAGGCGAATCTTAAGAAAAATATACCAATACAGGTTTGACAAACCAAAATTGGACAGGTATAATATCTGTGTAAAAACTTTATAAAGCTGAATCCTCTCTAAAGAGAGGTACGGAGGAACCAAATTTATGGGGCTAATCCATCGTCAGATG
>JAEWTV010000130.1 GCA_023397675.1 Bacillota bacterium
TTTGACACAAGCCACAAAAATCGCATTTGTCAGAATTATTATGAATATGACCAGCTTTTGACCTAAATAATTTGATTATAAATTTTTTCATATTCGTTTTTTATTTTCCCTTCAGTTTTATCTTAAAACTTAATAAAATACCCTTTGCGTTAAACCTTTTATTATCCAACAGCTTGTTGTGTTATAATGGTATTATATTCTTTGTAAGTCATCAACGAACAATCTGATAGGAAGTGTTGGATAATAATGAACAAGCAACCGGAAGTGACCGCAGCAACAAAGCAAAAACTGGTCGATGCATTCTGGAGCCTTTATGAGGTCAAACGAATAGAAAAAATCTCTATAAAGGAAATAACTGATAGAGCTGGCTACAATCGAGGTACATTTTACGTCTACTTCACTGACGTTTATGACCTATTGGAACAACTGGAACAATCTGTTATACCACGCAAGGATGATTTTGAACATGCAATCAGTTCTTTGAGCAAAAACTCCAATCAAGCATTTATGGCAATGATTGAAATATGTAACAAGAATGCGAAATATTATAACATTCTTCTCGGTAAACATGGCGACCCGAATTTTTATATCGAAGTGAAGGAAACAATCAAGAAAATGTTCTGCGATTATCTCAAACGTTACAATTTATACAGCGAATCCATTGAGTCGGATTATTATATTGAATACACAATTTCGGCGATGGTTGGCATAATAATCTATTGGTTTCAGAGCAACAGACAGATTTCTTTAGAGCAATTTACAGAAATTCATTCGAAGATACTTACAACAAGTCTCGTTGAACTGCTACATTTGAAGTCCTAAAGTGTTCGATGAGCTGAAACACATTCTACTGTAATTCTGGTTTTTAATCTGAATAAAAAATCAGCTGAGGATTTCTCCCCAGCTTTATGTACAATTATTTAAATAATATAGTTTTGCTTTTCTTTTTTTAATATCCTTTGTACTGCAAATTTCCCAGTAGCCGCTGCAACCGGTAAGCCACCAGGAGCCTGTAACCACTGGCTTGCAATATATACATTGGATAACCCTTTTACTATACCTTTCATACTGAATGATTTCACATTCTTTTTTGTGATAAAGCTCATAAATGCACCATGATATGAGTTGCAATATCTCTCATATGTAATGGGTGTCCAGCAATCTATGAATTCTATATGGCCAATCAGTTCTGGAAACTTCTCTAATATTTTTCCCTCTACGGTTTGTGCCAACTCATATTTCTTTCTTCTGTAGTCTTCCTTATTCATTGATTTCCAGTACCTGTAGTCAGCATCATATTGTGTTATATTTGCTTGTAAAACTGTTTTTCCTTCCGGTGCAAATGCAGGCTCATACTGATATGATTTTACTGACATTCGCTCAATCATATTTCCATTTAATTCAAACGGTTTGCAATCAAAAAATACGGTTTCTGTGTTGGGGTAAACTTCTTTGTTTATTGAAAAAGCAACCTGAAACCCGCTAAATAATGGGTAGTTCTCTTCATCTTTATAGCAGTTTTCCCATTTACTATTCATATATTTTTTCCCGATAAGATTATTGAACAACTCCATTGTATCAGTTGCGCATATGACATAATCCGAATATATTCTTTCTCCACTACCAAGCTCTATGCCAGTTACTCTGTTTCCTTCAACAATTATACGTTTTACAGTACTATTACAAAAAATTCTTCCACCCATCTTAATAAATTTATCCTGCATTCGTTTAGTCATTGCTAAAGAACCACCTGCTGGAATATCCCCATTTCCACTTACAACTGTTGCATATGATACAATAAAAGAAGATGCCTGATACTCATAAGGCAAATAATCTGAAAAAAGTGCTTTTAGCAATGGATGTTTAAACCTGTTAGCCATTTCTTTAATATTAATTTTCCCATATTCCTTTAACACTTTTGGCATATCCGCCATTGCTCTACCCAACTTTATGTAATCAAACAAATTCATCATATCCACTGGCTTTTTCACGGGCATCTCACAACAAGAGGCATATTTTACATGGTTAATAAATGTGTTAATTTCCTGCTCATCTTCTGGCGATATAGCCAGAAGTTCCCTTTGAGTTCTTTCAAGATCTTTCCAAAGAGTTACACATTCGTCTCCAATATAAGTTGTATAGAATTTTTCATTCTCAACAAACCTCGTGTCTTGGGATAAAGCTCCAATATCTTCCCATAGTTTTCGAAGTTCGGTATTTTGTTTAGTGCCAGTTAACCAATGAATGCAATTGTCAATATGATGATCTTTCCTATTCCATCCAATACACTGCCCACCCGCTATCTGATTTTTTTCATATATTTCTACTTCAAATCCAGCTTTTCTTGCATAAATACCTGCTGATAATCCAGCTATTCCCCCACCTATAATAACAATTTTTTTCATATAATACTTCCTCTCACGATATCTACAATCCATTCTGGTTTTGGCAGTTGTATTTCTGTATTGATTGCATATTGTTCTGCAATACCTTGAATACTACACCAGTAAGCCATAGATAATGCTCTTGGATCACCAGCGCGTATAGTACCTTCTTTTTGTCCCTGTTCAATAATTGGAACAAACTGTTCAATTGTATCAACCTGCAGAGCAATTCTCTTTACTTCCTTCGGAGTCCCTTCACTTCTCTGTGCTTCTGCCATTAAAACAAACATTTTGGCAATGGAAGGCTGCGATTGCATTGCCAAAAATAACTGTTCTGTAAATATTTCAAAATAAGTAATTGCGCTATTAAACTTTGTGTTTAATGGATATTTGGTACCCTCTAATCCAATTTTCACTAATTCCAGATAAAACTTTTCTTTTGATTCAAAATAATGGAATAGTAATCCTACACTCATAGATACTTTCTGTGCAATATCAGAAATTTTAGTTTCCATGTAACCTTTTGAAACAAATAAATTTAAGGCTGCATCTAAAATTTCTTTCTTTCTTTGTTCCTTTTGTTCTTCTCTGATTCCCATATACATTCCTTATAATTTAAATTATTGATTTTATATTCATTGAATTCACGTTCAATATTTTTATATCATATTAATAATGATAAGTCAAGCTTCAAGGAGGTCTTAGAGCAGAATTACTTCATCACAGGTTTTGTTTTTTGAGAAACGTACACCTTTATTGAATAAAAAAGCTGCCATCTCCTTATATTAATACCAAAACGACTGGAAGGGATGACAACTATGAATGAAGATACCATTAATCTTTTAAAAGAATGCAATGCAGGGTGTAAATCAGGTACAAATAGTATGGAGCAGGTGAAGCCATATATTGAAAACG
>JAEWTV010000022.1 GCA_023397675.1 Bacillota bacterium
GAAGCGCAATACCAATTTTTTCACTCATATTCGACGGTAAAAAACCGCTACTGCCTTATTTTGCAGCATTTGAACGTTCGTTTTCTATATATATTATATGTAATTACAATTAGTAAGTTACAAAAAAACGAACATTATATAATGTAATTGAAGCCACTATTTACTATGTTTTAATGGCTTGTTTAATGTGCTCATAAATTTACATAAAGTTTTTGGAAAGTTTAAGATTTTGTACAATAAAGCTTAAAACCTTTAAAAATAAGGTTTTATGAGATGTGCCGAGTATAAAAACTATTGGGTGATTGACTTTTTGGTACAAGCATAAGTTCATTTGGTTAAAAGAGGGATAATTGAACCTATATCTATAACAGTATCATGTGTAAGAGAAATTGGCGTAATTCCCCTTTTATCAAGAAATTCCGCTATTTGTTTGCAGCATTTGAGATTTTCAAACTTGCCGTTTAATGCCCAAAGCTTAGGCCCTATAAGGCCTGTCGCCCCTCCTATGAAACCTCTGTTCAAACCTGGAAGTTCAATATTTTCATTCTGGTCTATAAGTAATACATCAAGGCCCTTTTTTTCGGCCGCCTGAGCTATTCCCTTATCTGCGGTTATTATACTTTTTTCATCAACAATCGAAATTAAACACTTTGAATAGCCCTGTTTGACGTCTATCCTGGTAAGGGCGTGCTGTTCAAAGGTATTCAGCAAAGCAGTGTCGGTGTGCTTAAAATTGTGTATAACAAAATTGCCGACCCTGGCAGCGTTATATGGAATGTCCAGCGGGTAATCCGATGCCAGAACACAACTGCCTTTAATAAGATTAAAGCCCAAATTCGAAAGGCTTTCCAGAATTGTAACATCAATACCTGGAGCGCAAATTGCCAAATTCACCCCAACATGGTAAAATACTACATCCGGATGACAGGATATTGCCTCGTACAATGAAGGATGCCTTATTGTTTTGACAACACAAATACCCAGCCTGTTAAGGCTCATTTCCGCCTCTGCAGAAATTCGTCCGTCAGCTAAGACATGTGTCACTTCTTTATGGGGAATGTTTGGTATATCAATAAAACTCATACGGCACCTTTATTAATTAATTGGATTTAGCATGGTAACAACCTTAATAATCACTTCATATTATACTATAGATTTACAGATAAACATAAAAGTTACTCTTTGGATACTTCAGGCTTTACATATAAACAATAAATCCAGGTATATGCCGCAGATTAAAATTAATGCAGCATATATAACATAATTATTATCCTACATAAATAATATAATATCAGGACTAACTGTCGGTTGCCGCGGGAATCGGCGGTTATTTAAATAAACCGCGCCTGTTTCTACAGGCGCGGCTATCAATTTATCCTTGATAAAGTTTCTCGTCAAAACATATTGTTAACTTTTGTTCCATGATTTATAATATATTATATACTGTTAACACCGTGTAAAGGGGGATAAAAATGAAGATAGAACACATTGCAATATGGACTGAGAATTTAGATTTATTAAAGGATTTCTATGTAAAATATTTAGAAGGTAAAAGCAATCAAAAATACAGGGAAGAAGATGGATTTGAATCATATTTTATAACTTTTGAATCAGGTGCAAGGCTTGAACTGATGAGAAGGCCACCAATAATACCCAAGCAAAACATATATGATAATTTTTCCGGTTTTACACATCTTGCTTTTTCCGTATGCAGTCGTGAGAAGGTAGATAGTTTAACAAATCAGTTAAAATCAGATGGGTATGAAATTTTAAACAACCCTCGTGTAACGGGTGACGGATATTATGAAAGCAGTTTCTTTGATCCCGATGGTAATATTATTGAAATCACAGCTTAGGTTGAAGTAAAACAAGACTTTTCTTAAAATGAGGAAAGTCTTGTTTTTTTACAAAATTGAAATATATTACTGCTTAGTTTTAAGGATTCTGCGCATAATATATTTAATGTCCAATAACGCAATCATTCATGGGAGGATAAAGTATGACAATGATTAACTGCTCATCAAAATGCATTCACCAGAAGGATGGAACGTGTACATTGGAAAACACCTCAATTAATACAGTATCAATGGTATCAGACTGTATTTTTTTTCAGGAAAAAAGCCCATCAGCGCAGTCTCTTGAAGAGCAGCATTAATTTTATTTTATACTTTCAATAATCCCTTTTAGCTCATCCAAATGTTCAGCAGGTATTGCAACGCCTTTTTGACTTGGTTTAAAGTCATCACTTGTCCCGTCTGACCAGAAAACCCTTATATCTATATATTCCTTACCCTTTTTCTCAACTTTTTTTATCTGTATTTCTTCACGGTTATTTTTCTCAATTTTGCCGAGTAGTTCTTCCTTATCCCAAAAATCTGCCATATTGCCTCCGACTAGTAATTTTACATTATATAAGTTGAATTAAATATTTAATATGCATCATGTCCTTAATACCGGCCATGATGGTATGATAAATGATTTTAATTCAACTTACTTTATCCTATATAATAATATCATTGAAGAAATCATAAATACAGTATATCCAAAAACATTTTCTAGTATTTAATGAATTTTTATAGCTATTTGAGAAGTTATACATGCGCGTATTTTTAAGATATATGCGGTAATAATAATTTTAAAAAGAATGTAAAAAGGAGTTGTTGATATGAGAAGGCCTTTTGATAATATAGCGTTGACAATTGTAATAATCGGAGCATTAAACTGGCTCCTTATAGGACTTTTCCAGTATGACCTCGTAGGTATCATATTCGGAGGTTCAACAAAGTTCCTTAGCAGGGCTGTTTATACAATAGTGGGTTTGGCAGGGTTATACACCATCAGCCTACTGTTCAGGGAGCATGAGCCGGCAGAGCACAGAGCTTAAAGTCTTAATTTACAAAGGGGACGGTTCTTCTAGAACCGTCCCCTTTTTTTACACCGATTTTACAAAATAAATAAACTGCCATAACAATATTAAATTATACTGAATTTAACAATAAAGAAAGGGAGTGTTTGAAGCAATGTACAATTACAAAACCTTAATATGTTCCAGCTGTAATTCGGTGATACTTAATCTTCCGATTGAAGAAATTCAAAAGCTTGATGGGCTCAGTTTTACCTGTGAGTACTGTGGTCACCGCAATCTGCTTGATAAATTTGAATTTAAAAAGAAAAAGGAAAGTGACACATTATTAAGAAGGTTAAGCTATGAAAGCTTACTTGGAATGTAAAGGAGAATATAAAATGATGAGCAAAATTTCTTCAATATCAGCTTATTTGGAAAATTATGATGCAGAGTCTTTGAGAAAACAAATTGAAGAGAATTTTAAAAATATTGAGCAAAGTATCAATGAATTAAAGGAAATAAACAAAAGTTTCTTAAACCAATAAAACCTTCCAGGCTCTGGGCTTTGGAAGGTTTTTCTCTGTTTATTCAAATATGTATTGCTCTGCAAGTCTAAACCCGCTATTCTTCTTTACCCAGTTTGGTATTTCCTCTTCAATTATAAGTGTCTTATCTGTAATACTGAATTTATAAGTTTCAGCTTGGTCTGAAGAGGTCAAAACCAATTTATTATTGTCAATTTTGTAAGTACCTTCAATAGTTGTGCTAGTTTTTATTTCAAATTTAAATTTATTGCCATCTTCTAATGTCAGAATGGGCAAAAAAGAGGATGTCACGCTATATGGCTCGCCAAAATATCTACCAGCCTTAATTGTAACAGTCTCTTCTGTTTTTGTGATTGATACTTCTGTTGTGGTGTCGGTATTTTTATCACTTTGCTTGCTACTGCAGCCTGTCATAAGTAAAAATGCATATAGAATTATAAAAACAGATATAAGTATTTTCTTTTTCATTTTTTTATTCCTATTCCCAGTTGTGATAGATGTTCTGAATGTTGTCAATTCCAATAAACTCTTCTAAAACAATTGATTGAATTTTTTTCTTTAACCTGTTAGGCAAATGAGGATAAACCATTTCTCTTGTTTTTAGCCAGTTGACCATTGGCATCGGTAAATAAGGGTATTTATTTTTAATCCACTGGCCTATACACTTACAATCATCCTCAATAATTACATCAGGGGCTTCCTGTTTCACTAATTTTTTATACCCGGAGAACTTTTCCCTGTGCAATACTTTTCCTAATGGGAAGTTATACTTTTTCAAAACAGCGATATCTTTTTCCATATCTTTTTTATTTCGATGAGAGCTCATGTAAATCACTTCATTTTTATTTTTACTCCAATTACTTAGTATTTCATTTGCTTTCCCGATTGGAATATAGTTTTCAAAGTCAAAAATTGTTTGATCTGATGGATCCAACACTTGATTCCCTCTTTCAATCGGAGTTTTATCTCCCCCGCTTTTATGCATTATTATTGTTCCATGCAAGTATAGTAACACCTTCATTTGGAACCTTAACCTTTCATAAAAAAATTGTGCACTCTTCACACCATAGTCATATGGTTTCGCCAACTGAAAAAAACACCTTTCCATATGTAATAATACATTTAAAAAGGTGTGTTTTATGTCTTATTAATATTACTCCTGCTCCCAGTTGTGGTACACGTTCTGGACGTCATCCAGGTCCTCAAGGTTATCAATCAGCTTATCCATAAACTCAATCTGCTTAGGATCAGTCAATTTGGTAGTCATAGTCGGAACAGCCTCAATTTCAGCTTCAGCAAACTCGTAACCCTTATTTTCAAGCGCTTCTCTTACTTTTGAGAAGTCTTCAGGAGCTGTTGTTATTTCAAAATAATCCTCATTGGCACTAAAGTCTTCAGCACCTGCATCAAGAGCTTCCATCATCAATGTGTCTTCATCTATTTTGCCGTTCTGCTCTATAAGAATAATCCCCTTCTTATTGAACATGAAGCCTACGCAGCCTGTTTGTCCAAGGTTTCCGCCGAATTTATCGAAATAATGCCTTAAATCTCCGGCAGTTCTATTTCTGTTATCAGTCATGGTTTCAACTATAACTGCAACTCCGCCCGGGCCATAACCTTCATACTGGATTTCTTCATAATCTGCCGAATCAGTTGAGCCTGCAGCCTTTTTTATACTGCGCTCAATATTATCATTTGGCATGTTTGCAGCTTTAGCTTTGGCAATTGCATCCTTAAGTTTTGAATTTGCTTCAGGATCGGGACCCCCCTGTTTTACTATAACTGCTATTTCTCTTCCCAATTTTGTAAAGATCTTGCCCTTCTTGGCATCTGACTTTTCCTTTTTATTTTTAATGTTTGCCCATTTTGAATGGCCTGACA
>JAEWTV010000118.1 GCA_023397675.1 Bacillota bacterium
TGGCTTGTGTCAAAAAAGCTGCCACTCAAAAGGGATTATTGTAAATCGCCAAAATAAAGAATGGAAATATATCAGCGAAAATTGCTTTCGGTGTCAACGCTGTGTAAAAAAATGTCCTAAAAATTCACTTTCACTTGTAAAAGGTTAAAATGAATAAGATTATTGATTGTATTATTTAACATATTTTTATAAGAGGGGCCGTTTTTGGCTCCATTTTATAGATGTCTTTTCAAATAAATCATATCCACTAACTGTTTTCCATCTTCAAACATAGGGTGGTCGTAATTGTCTATAAAAAAGTTTTTATCAACATGTGATTTTTCAAATCCGCATTTCTCGTAGAAATGAAGTATCGAAGGGCAATCGCCTGTTCCAACATATAACTCGTTACCAGGTTTTTTGTAGTAATCGGCAACAAATGAGATTAGATGTTGTCCATATCCTTTGCGTTGATATTCTGGAACGGTAACAATATTCTTAATTTCATAAACTCCGGGTTGTTCTTGTGTAACAATGCAAATAGCTTTAATGTTATCATCACACAAGGCGAACATATCACCACGATACAAATATTTTTCTATCATATCTACCTGTTCATCTGCTATAAGCAGCAAATCCATGTACTTTGTTTTATCATTATCAATAATTTTTAAAATTTCCATTTGATATCTTCCTTTTCCTCTTCTTTATTATCTTTATAAATACATTATACACTTTTCAACTTCAAATAGGGGAGCACACATCGTTATAAAAAATAGATGTGCCACTTTGTAAAATGGCACACCTACTCATAAAATTTGCATACTCCGTATAATGCGTTGAATACTTTTGGGAGTTAAAAAATATTTCTCTGACAGTTCAAAAACAGTTGTGCCGTTTTTGTAACTATTGTATATTTCAAAATTTCTTTCTTTGAAATATGCTTTCGTATCTGTCTTTTCTCCCCAATTACATCTTTTTGATTTTAATTTTGGAATGTATATAACTTGCCCGTCAACATATTCCTGGATTTTTTCAATCAATCCTTCGGGCAGAATTTCCAAAGCGTGAATATAGCCCATTGTGCCCTCCTAAAAATTATTCTTTAGGATAGCAAAGGCTATTGATATTCTGTTTTTAGTGATATGCAATAGCCCTTGCTATGCACAATGCTTCCTGCTTTTCCTAATAGTTCATCACCTCTATCATTTATATTATAGCAAAGATATGTTTTATTTTCATTACTCTAACACCATTTCATAACAATACCAATCCCTGTTATACATTATCGTTTCACCGCAGCGATGAAAATTCAACTTTTCATATAAAGCCAAGGCAGACGGATTTGTTTTGCTTACAAGCATATGAATCCCATCAAACCCACGTTTTTTCACATCGTTAATCACATATCCTACGATGGTATACCCTAATCCATGATTTTGCATGGACTGTTTGACGCCAACCCTGGCCAATTCACAGGGATTTTTTACCCTTTCATCCCATGAAAGGTCACTAAGTTCATCGCTATTTTCTGCAGATGCAACTGCAATAATAATTCCATTGTCATTACATATACAATACAGGGAACTATTATCAATATCATGCTGTATTTCCGAAATCGTAGGATATTCAACACTCCATGTGCAACCGGGTGTCCCAATAAGTGATTGATATAGACCAAGAATTGATACTTTATCTTCGTTTTTCGCTAATCGAATGTTACTCATTAGCTGGCCTCCTATGCATTTTTAAACAACTTGAAGCATGAATATATGTTATCGAAATGCTTATACTCTATACGTTTGCTTCATGCTTTAATAAGTATTCATGTTCTTCTTTGATGAGCTTATTAATTTCTTCTATGTCATCTGCTGTTATGTCCGGTATTACAAGAGCTTTTGCACCACAACAAGATTGTGATTCACCATCAGGAGAAGTATATTCATATAAAGGGGTTCTATTTCCGTCCTCACGGAAAACACATCTTTCGTTCTTGCAGTGCGGAAATAATTTACCCGGATTCTTATCAATATAATCTTTAACTACGTCTGCAAACCTTTTCGTATAACCTTTGCAAGCCGAAAACCGCAAGGCAAAATACGGGGAAGCATCCTTCGTCCATGTTGTACCCATTTTTGCCATTTCTTTATTATGTACATCGTGTTTAAACACGATGTAGGAGCGTTGTTTACGCGGATAATAGCCAAGTTCGGACAAACATATTACGATTTCTTGATACAATGAACCGAGTTCATTATCAAGAGTATTCAAAAATGAATCAACCAGTTCTTGTTGCTTTTTTGTCTTCATGCCCAATCAAATCCTCCTAGATTTTATAAACTTAATATTAAGTGCGAAGCCACCAACTCACTCCGTATTTATCTTTTACATATGCACCAATCGGTGCCCACGGATATGAGCCTATAAATAATGCGACATTCTATAAAGTATTGGTTATAGAGACTTATTCCAGATCTTTCTTCATAGCATAAATTAAATTGTGCTGGCTATTTTTACTTCCAATAAACCCACTTTTTTCATACAACTTGATTGCGTTCAAATTATCATCATATGCTTTTAAGGTTATTCTACAGAAGTCATTTTTTAAGCATTCTTTTTCTATGTATTTAAGAAATTTTGTTCCAATCCCTTTCCCTTGAAATTCCTCTTTAATAAATAAATCATGAATATTTAATAACTCTTTTTGTTTAAAAGTAGAAAATCCAATAAAGCACACTGCTATCCCGATTATATCTTCGCTGTATTCACATAAATATACTTTTGAAGTACCAAGTTTTGTTAATTTCTGAATAATACCACAATCAATAATCTTCACATTTGTTGTATTTTTTCCATGCATAAATTCATTTAGTAAAACTACTAACGCTTTGCTATCTCTGCTATTTGCCAAATCTGCTTCTCTAAAAATTATATTCATTATATCCTCCAACATAATTTTTAAGTAATATGCCACAATATTATCATAATTTTCCATCAAATTAAATGGTAGAAATTATGTGAAAGCCACAGAAAAGGTTTAAACAACACAAAAATGCGACGATGATAAACAACCGTCGCATTTTTAAATTCATATTATGGCCTCATTGTAAAAACATTCTGCTCCCCAAGTCTAAACTGGATTGTGTTCAACAACTCTCCAAAACGCTGGAAGTGTACTATTTCTCTTGCTCTAAGAAAATTTAGAGGATCAATTACATCTGGGTCATCGAAAAGATTTATAAGGTTTTCATAAGTTGCTCTTTCTTTTGCTTCGGCGGCAATAATGTTAGATTATTCAAGTTAATTGGTGAAATCAATAACTTCTGTTTATTAATAATTCAATAGAAAATAGTGGAAGATAAGGGATTAATATGTAGACATAAATATAATAGAAATATATAATATAGAGTATAAATTACAAGTAATTATATTAATGGATTTTTATATTGTATTATTTTTTATTTGGGGAGGACCTCGCTTTGACTATATTAGAAGTATTCAGGAAAAAGAAAAACGAATTTACAAGTGAAGAGGATGAACACATATGTTCAAAATTATTTGATTTAGCAAAAGATATTGAAAAGGATGCTTCAGAACATTTAAAATTAATAGTTTCACAACTACCAAATTTTGATAACCACGATTCAAACCATAGTAAAAAAGTACTTGAAAATATGGAAGCATTGATGGGTGAAAAAGTAATTCTAGGTTTATCATTTTATGAATTATTTTTACTCTATTTGTCTGCTTATTTACATGATTGCGCGATGGCTTTACCAATATGGGAACTTAGATTATTGCAAAATACTGAAGGACATAAAGATATAAAGTTGTTGGAATATAAGAATTCAATAAAACATGATAATAAACCTCCATTTAAAACTTCCGAAGCAAAACAATATATTAATGACAAATATATAGAATTATACGGTATTTTTAATGATGCAAAAGAATTTATTTTTTGTAATATAGATGAAAAAGAATTTCGCAGAGATTTATGTGAGAGATTAATCAGTTACCAAGAATTTAGAAACGGTTATTCAGATGAATTAATAGAGTATATGTCAGATGATGATAAATATAAAATGGTTAGTGATGAAATCAGATATGAATATATACGTTCTACACACCCACAAAGGGTTGAAAAATATATACAGAACTTAGCACCAATGTTTGAAAAAAGATTAGGAGGTGCATGGGGAATTGCATTAGCTAATGACTTAGCCAAAATATGTCGATCGCATGGAGAGGACTATGATTACATTAAAAATATGGAGAAAAATTTGCAAGTAAGCTATTTGGGATGTCAGACTGCAAATCTACAGTTTATTTCTATATTATTAAGATTGGGTGATGTCATACACTTCAGTTATGATAGAGCCTCAAGATCATTATTTGCAGAAAAATTAATAGAATCAGAAGAAAGTAGAAAGCATTGGAAAATAAAATATAAAGGATTAAACTATGATCTTAGTGAAATAGATGATAACGCTAGAGTAAAAATAAAATATACTGATTACTGTGAAGAACCAAGTTATTATTATTTTATCCAGAGTTATTTTGATTTAGTAGATGAAGAGATTAATAACTATTTTAAATTTATACATGGCTTACAATATTGCCGTGACACACAGAAGTTAGTAAATCGGTATGAATTATCAATATCTGAAAAAGTTGATAGAGATCATATAAGATATAATAAACAAAAATTTGAACCTGTTTCTAATATGAGATTTACATTGAATCAAAAGAAAATACTAAATTTGCTAATGGGAGTTAATTTATATAAAGACAAATTCTTATGTATTAGAGAACTATATCAAAATTCTTTAGATGCTTGTAGATGTATGATTTCTATATACTCTTCAAATCCCAATATCTACAACTTCAAAGGTAAAATTGAATTTGGAATTGGAGAATCAGTTATTGACAATAAAAAAATGAAATATATCTATTGTCAAGACAATGGTATAGGAATGACAAAAGAAATTATAGAAAAGTTCTTTTTAAAAATCGGCAATTCATACTATAATTCAAGAGAATTTAAAAGAAAAAGTGTTAAATGGAAGAATTCTTTTAAAGCTACTTCTCAGTTTGGTATAGGTGTTTTGTCATGCTTTATGATAGGAGATAAAATTGAGATTATTACAAGAGCTGCTGATGATTGTGAAAAAAGATTTGAAACCGTTAGATTTTTTATTGATGGTCCACATGAACGGTTTTATTATTTAACCGCAGAAGAAATGGAAATTGAAAAAATAGGTTCGCATGGAACAATTGTGAGAATATATCTAAATGATAATGAAAAAAACAAAATTAATTGTGATTTTTTTGAGAACTTAGAACTACTGTTTGATCATAACTATTGGAGAGATACTGAACTTTATAAGACGTGGCAGAATAATTTATATAGGATACTTCTCTTTAATATTGGTATTGTAAATGAAAGCATTGATTTAGAGGTTATATGTTCAAATGATAAAAAATTGAGCTTAATTCCATGGAATAAAACAATTGAATACTATTCTCCATCAGATCAAGAAGAGGATAATTATAAAAAATATATAAGCTGCAAGGAATTTATAGATCATAAAGATCTAAAAGTTGTATGTGAAGATACAGAATATTATTTCTCTCTTAGCTTACCAAAACCAGAAATTCCAATGTTGAGTTTAATTAGTTTATTAATTGCTGATAATACAGTCCATAGATTAATTGATGGCGTAATTACAAAAGTATTAGTAGACGGTGTAAGAGTAAAAGAATTTTCATTATCCGACAGTAGATTAGATAAGTCTAAGTTCCGTAATATAGAACTGTACGGTGGAATAATTAACTTTATTGGCAATAATCGTCCCCAGTTATCTGTTGACAGAAATAATGTAACAGAAATTTCAAAGAAAATAATAGAAGATCTACCGAAAAAATTAATAAATGAAATATGTGGGAAAATAGTTGATATCATGAAAGAATACTTTAATAAATATAAATTTACTTTTGAATCAGAAGTTTACAATTTTACATGGGAATACATAGCTATTAAGTTTCGAGGGATCATACAACAACTTATAGATTCTATAATTAAAACTAAAGATGTTGATTTTTCACCTAAAGATTTAGGTCATTATCTAAGCGATAGTTTGTCGATAAAGGATATTATAAGAGGCAGTGAAGTTAAGTTTAGGAACATTGACATAAGAAATCTTACTTATTTATCAAAGCAGATTTTAACAAGAAAATCTGTCACTGCAAAGACAATAACTGTTAGTAATTCAGACATTATTATTGAATCAGATTTTGATAAAGATGAAAAAATATCTGATACTATTTATGCAATTGCGACTGATACTTGGGAGGGAAGATATAAAGAATATGATTTCGTAACAAATTTATTACCCTTTGTCCCAGAAAAATTATATAATACTTTGCATATAGAAATGCGAACATTTTTTAATGAAAATCAGATAGATTATTCAAATAACGTTACTTTAGGTAAAAGAGCAATATCTATAGACATTGGGTCAATTACAGAGATTTGGGATCTAGACCCATTATTAATACATCCTAAATTGGGGATATTTAGTAGAGGTAGTTATAATTGCTGGGACAATGATTATATGAGTAGCGAAGAAAATTCATTATATAAGTTTTATGATTCATTTAATTGTAGTATTTCTGTATCAGATATAATTTGTGGTTTGAATGGTTTTTATGATAAGAGTAATTTCCTTAGTGATATAGATAAAAGGTATGCAATCTTTTTTTATGTACCTCCACGAAATTTGAATTCTAATGAAAAGCAATATTTAGATTACTATAAAACAAATGACCCTGAATACTTTGAAGGAATTATTAATGGCTGGAGTATTCTTTTAATTGGAGATGTTCCCAAAAAAGTAATTGTACCAGGAATTCTAAAAAGGGATAAAATGATAAATATTGCCAAGGATAGTTCTTTTTATACAAATATTAAAAATGAGTTTCGCTTTGCCGATGGAACTGTACTATCATTTAAATAATACATTTTAAATCTTTTTAACAAAAATGCGACGATTATAAACAACCGCCGCATTTTAACTTTATGGCCTCATCGTAAAAACCTTCTGCTCGCCAAGTCTGAACTGGATTGTGTTCAAAAGTTCTCCAAAACGCTGGAAGTGTACTATTTCTCTGGCTCTCAGAAATCTCAGAGGATCTATTACATCTGGGTCATCGGAAAGATTTATAAGGTTTTCATAAGTTGCTCTTGCCTTTGCCTCGGCTGCAAGGTCTTCCTGAAGGTCGGCAACCGGATCGCCCTTTGATTGTATATAAGCCGCGGTAAAGGGACTACCTCCTGCACTCATAGGATAAACTGCATGGTCATGATCAGCATAATAAGCACCAAGTCCGAGCTTTTCAAGCTCTTTTGCCGGGACACCTTTTGTAAGCTGAAATACCATTGCACCAACCATCTCAAGGTGGGCGAGTTCCTCAGTCCCTATATCGTTAAGCACAGCCTTTCCATCATTTGTAGGCATGCTGAACCTTTGGCTCAAATATCTTAAGGATGCAGCAAGCTCACCGTCAGGGCCCCCATATTGAGTAATAATATATTTTGCCATTTTAGGATTTGCACATTTTATATGAACAGGATATTGAAGTTTTTTCTCATAGACCCACATTCCTCATACCTCCTTTAACATTCCCACGGCCATGGAGTTAAAGCCCAAAGCCATGAATTAGTGTAATTCGCAGCACCATAATGCGTAATAGGACCATAACATTTTTCATAATTCATCAGGAGTGCTTTTGCGCGTTGAACTGCGTTACAGTACAGAGCAAGTGCCTGCCTGTCGCAGGGGTGAGTATTAAGATATAATGCTAAATCAAGAGCAGTAAAATCAGCAGCCATTAATTCCTTCATTGCATTACGCTGGTTCATATCCATCTGGGTTCACCTCCTTATTGATCTACGGTATATTCCGGATCGGTTCCATATGGTCTTGAAAGCTCCGGAAAGATAGTTCCGCATTTTAAGCCCTTCAAGGGCGGAAATATGCAAGTCAATTGTTGATATGGTACATATGAATGGGCAAGCTTGAAAACCGGCATTTGAGATTGCGCGGGCATGATGGCAGTTGGTTCCATTGGGGAACAGCATTTAGCTTCAATCATGGGATCCATAAATAACCCTCCAATTAGAAATAATCGTATTAACATAATATTCATAATGTGAACTAAGTGTTCTTTGATTAATGTTATCAAATAACTATAAAACAAGTTATCAAAAGCTGGGTGAGCTTGCTTTTTTGTTTGACCACATGGAAAATTATTGATAATATTGCTGTAGAGAATCTTAATTTTTTTAAATGATTAATTTAAAGCAAATAGGAGTTAATATGTTTGGTGTAAAAAAATCAAGTAACAAAATAGAAAACTTGCGAGAACTACTTATCATGCAAAAAAGTGAGAAACTCAAAGAAACTGAAACAATATGGGATTTTGTTAATAATAATTTTATTGGCAAGAATTTTGGTGGCAAAGCTTCTACGACAGACTATTTAATTATGAATATTATGAATGAATGGAAAAGTATGTTTTCATACCCTGAAGGATTTAAACAAGGTGTCGTAATAAACCCAACCTACAGCAAATTCCATAACACATTCACCGCCAATTGTCTATTCCTTCAAATTGAATTATTTAAAAATAATGTTCAAAATAATTCTTTATTGTAATCATTTACAAAATTCTATATAATTTCAATATTATGAGTAATCTGTTAAGGAAATGGTTTGTTAACAGAATTATATGATAAAATTTGAAGTTGCAATTTTAAAAGAAGGTATAGATTATGCAAAAACCAAAAATAATTGTAAAAATAAATTTCAAAAAGATTTATTTGATTGTATTAACAATTCTATTATCAACAATAATTATTTCTTGTAAAGCAAATTCTGATTCTACAGTTTCTCCAATATCAGGCAAAAGTAATAATGTAAAACTTATACAAGATGAAAATAATTCAGTTAATTCATCCAATAGTAGTACTTTAATAACAGTATCATCCGAAACTAAAAGTACACCTCCAGTCGATGAACATGAAATGAGAGAAATTGCGAAGAAATTGTACAAAGAATTTATTGAGTATTCGGATATGTATGCAAATGATGATAAAGTGTTCTTAAAGAAAAATTATATAAGAGGGTCTGACAACACATCGGCGTATGATGCAGTAATGGCAATTGATAGAGCCACTGGAATACTTGGAGTTTATAAACCTTATTTTACTGATGAAGAAATCGTTAAGGTTAATAGCAGATATAAGAAAATTCAAGATGAATTTGGAAACGGCTTTCCTATTTATTATGGATACTCGAAAGCGGGATTGCATTTTATAGTTATAAGTCCTAACTTTGTAACAGGCGATGGAGGATTTAAAAGTGCTATTAATAAAATTCGAAATGATTCAAATGAAATGAATTTTCTTAATGATACTTCTTATATTTGCATTGAAAATGATTTTAGGATACTCGATGTTTTTGCGGAAGACTTAACTAATAAGAGCGATAATATTAAATATGATATATCTATATCATATTTGGATGGCTCAAGCAAATTTGATTCAAAAATAATTGAAAAACCTGATATCGAAAAATTAAACAAATACTTTACAAATTATAAAAGGTCATACTCTCAAACCCCAGAAACTAAAGACAAAGAATGGAGGTTAATTTTCTTCGACAAATATTTAGGTTGGCCAGATATAACCATAAACTATAAAGGGGAAGAAATTAATCTTATTGATGAATAACTAATAAGTAGTAGGAAAAGTAGAATGCAGCTATTTAGAATTGAATTTTGACACATTCCCTTGAAAACTGCTTGTTTCAATGATGAATGGCTAAAATATTTCTTTCCTTCGTAGTACATTAACTATATAACTGAAACTGGAAGTTTTACATTAGAAGAGGAAGAAAAATTATCATCCTTATTGCCATATAAATAATTATCTACATGAAAAAATTTCTATGGAAAGGTTAATTAATGACATTTGAGAAGGTAAGATTTACATAAAATCTTATTGAAAATAGAAGAGAATTATGATAATATTAAAAAAAATAAATAGAAAAATTATGAGCAATGGGCGCTTAAAAATTATTATTTTTATGCGCCTTTTTTGTTTTTAAGGAGGAGTGTAATGTGAAGAAGGCTTTTTATCTTTTAATGGTTCAGGTTATTTTTACAGTGCTTGTCGGGATTTTTCAGTTTGTGGTGCTCGGAACGGGTAAGTGGTATGTAACAGCTGTTTTAGCTGTTCTATTAATAATTGATTTGTTGATATACCGGTCTATTAAAAATACCAGTGATTCTTTGAACAAGGAAAAGAAGGTTTTAAACAAGAAACTTTCCAATTTCAACTATGAAATACAGGTTGCTTCAAGTCAGGTATCTTCAGTATCTGAACAATTACTGCTTACAATTGACGAAAGTGAAAGCTTTACAAGTAACCTGTATTCACAGGCAATAGAAATGTCTGAACATGAAAGAATGGTTGAAAAGGAAATGAAGGATACTACAAGCGTAGTAAACTCTGCAATGGAGCTTTTGGAAAACGTTAATTCAACAACCCTTGAAGCCGGCGAAATAAGCGAAACATCGGACAAGACCATAAAAAACAGTCTCGGTCAGATAATGGATATAGTTGAAACTATTGGGTTAATTAAGAATTCTACCGGCAAAACTATGGATAACATGGAGAAATTAAATACAACCTCTAAAGAGATAATAGGAATACTTGAAACGGTAAATAATATTTCAAAACAGACACATCTTCTGGCACTTAACGCTTCCATAGAATCGGCAAGAGCCGGTGAAGCCGGAAAGGGCTTCTCAGTTGTTGCAGAAGAAATCAGAAAGCTTTCAATGGAAACTGAAGCATCTGTTAAAAACATTAATGCTCTCATAACCAATATACAGAGTGAAGTTGATGAAATGCATTCCATAGTAAATGAAAATGCACAAAACGTTGCGAAGGGCGTTGAAGCTTCTCAAAGTGTAGGAAACAGTCTTGAAACTATTAATACTTCCTTTGAGAAGGTAGCTGGAATGATCAATAAAATCAATGAGCTTTCAAAGGAAGAGGCTGAACTTAATAAAAACGTTCAGAACAAGATATTGAATGTAGGAAATATAATATCTGTTACAACTGAAATGTTTGAAGATGTTAAAAAATCAATACATACTCAGAAACACAGCATACGGGATATGTCGGGAATGGGTGACAGGCTTAAGTCTTCAGCTGAGAACCTGGAAAAGCTTATTGACAGCTCATCTATACAGCAGTTTAAGGTTAAAAATCTCGATGTTATAAAGCATAAAATAAATGATTTCAAAAGATCATCGGAAGAGTTCCTTAAAAATCCGGGATATGAAAAGCTTGACAGCACTGTTCATAAAACGCTTCTTGATGAACTTGTATTAAGAACTGATTATATAGAAGCCGCATGGACCAATGATGCAAAAGGACGATTCATATACTCGAATCCTCCTGCAGGAATTGCAAATGCAGGTGTAAGAGACTGGTTTAAATCAAGTATAAAAGGGGAAGAGTACATATCAAAGATTTATGTTTCCGCAATTACTAAAAATCCCTGTATAACTTACTCAATGCCAATAAAAAATTCTGAGGGAAAGATTATCGGAGTTATAGGGATAGATTTGAAGCTTGAGGAAGGAAATTAAATTTATTGTAGATATAAGAGATTTTTATTTACAATTTATTTCATCTATGCTAGAATACTTCATGTATGTTAACCGAATGCTGAGTTTGCGGAAGACTCCGACCGTGTACCTGGCTTTCGGCGATTAAACCTAGGAGGGTTAATATGATAAAAGAACAAAAACAAGGAATTATTGGACAGTACAGACTGCATGAAAATGATACCGGATCCCCGGAAGTGCAGATAGCTATTCTCACTGAGAGAATCAATCATCTTAATGAACATTTAAAAATTCATAAGAAGGATCATCATTCAAGAAGAGGACTTCTTAAGATGGTTGGTCAGAGAAGGGGTTTACTTGATTATCTTGCAAAGGTAGATATTGAAAGATACCGTGCAATAGTTGAAAAACTCAATTTGAGAAAATAAAAAAACAGGGCGGAGCTTTCCGCTCTTTTTTCATTTTGGTATAAACATTATTTATCAGAGTACATTAAGGAATTTTTTCTATGTTTAATTAAATTGTATTCTGATTAAAATAATGTAGATATAAAAAATAAAAATTAAAAAAAGCGCTACGGCAAACTTATGACAGAAATAAAAAAGAACAGGCAGGGTTAAGGCTAAGGCAAGCATTGAAAATTAGTTGGCAATGTACAATGTACAATTTACAGTTGAAAGCATAATTTCAATTAACAATTGTTTTAATTAATTTCAATTCTTACCTTAACCTCAACCAAAGCCTTGATTTAAACCTGCCATATTTTCTTCCCATAAGTCCGTAGTAGCAAAATATGAAGGAGGCATTTTATATGCAAAACTCATTTACTATGGAACTTGCAGGAAGAACCCTGACTATTGAAACAGGTAAGCTTGCACAGTTCGCAAACGGCTCATGTATGGTACGTTATGGTGACACTGTCGTAATGTCCAGTGCAACTGCTTCAACTCAACCACGTGATGGAATCGATTTCTTTCCGCTCAGTGTCGATTACGAAGAAAGACTTTATGCAGTAGGAAAAATCCCAGGTGGATTTATAAAAAGGGAAGGAAAGCCTACAGAAAAGGCAATATTGACCTCAAGAGTTATAGATAGACCTATTCGTCCACTTTTCCCCAAGGATTTAAGAAACGATGTAGTAGTTGTTAATACTGTTATGTCTGTTGACCAGGATAATTCACCTGAAATAGCTGCAATGATAGGAACTTCTGTTGCAATTTCCATTTCAGATATACCGTGGAAAGGACCTATCGGCGGAATTGTCCTTGGATTGGTTGATGGAGAGGTTATAATCAATCCAAATGCAGAGCAGAGAGAAAAGAGCCAGATGTATGTTACTCTTGCAGGCACTCGTGACAAAATCGCAATGATAGAAGCAGGAGCAAATGAAGTATCTGATGAGGTAATGCTTGGTGCAATCAAAAAAGGCCATGATGAAATCAAAAAGATAGTAGAATTTATAGATAGCATTGTAAAAGAAATTGGAAAACCAAAATTTGAATACAAATCTGCTGAAGTACCTGCAGATGTATTCCAGGCAATCAAAGACTTTGCTTATGCAAAAATGAGAGTTGCTGTACTTACTGACGACAAGTCTGTAAGAGATGAAAACATAAGCAAACTTACAGATGAAGTCAAAGAGCATTTTGCAGAAATCTATCCTGAAAGCGAAGGATTACTAAAAGAAGCTATATATAAGTTAGAAAAGAAAGTTGTAAGAGAATATATCCTTGAAGAGCATAAGAGGGTTGACGGAAGAAGCCTTGATGCAATAAGAACTTTAAGTGCCGATGTTGGCATTCTCCCAAGGACTCACGGTTCTGGACTTTTCCAGCGTGGACAGACTCAGGTGCTTACAACTGTTACACTTGGTGCAATGGGCGATGTTCAGATGCTTGACGGACTTGATCTTGAAGAAACAAAACGCTACATGCATCACTATAACTTCCCTGGATACAGTGTTGGAGAAGCAAAGACTTCAAGAGGCCCAGGCAGGAGAGAAATCGGTCACGGAGCACTTGCAGAAAGAGCATTAGTACCTGTACTTCCTAATGAAGACGAATTCCCATATGCGTTAAGACTTGTTTCGGAAGTTCTTATGTCAAACGGTTCAACCTCACAGGGAAGCGTTTGCGGAAGCACCCTGGCACTTATGGATGCCGGTGTTCCGATAAAGAATCCTGTTGCCGGAATTTCCTCAGGTCTTGTAATTGATGAAAACAATCCTGACAGGTTCGTAACCTTCATGGATATTCAGGGTATAGAAGACTTCTTCGGAGATATGGACTTCAAGGTTGCAGGAACAAAGGACGGTATTACTGCAATTCAGATGGATATCAAGGTTGAAGGCTTAAGCGAAGAAATAATCAGACAGGCCTTTGAACTCACTAGAAAGGGAAGATTGCAGATAATCAACGATGTAATACTTAAAGCTATTGAAAAGCCAAGAGCTGATCTTTCACAGTATGCACCGAAGATTCTTACAACTTCTATAGATCCTGATAAGATCAGAGACGTTATCGGACCTGGTGGAAAGATGATCAATAAGATTATTGCAGAAACCGGAGTTAAGATAGATATAGAAGAAAACGGCAAGGTTTATGTTGCTGCAACCGATACCAAAGCCGGTCTGAAGGCAATTCAGATAATAGAGGGAATTGCAAAGGATGCACAACCTGGACAGATATACAATGGTAAGGTAACAAGAATTATGGCTTTTGGAGCATTTGTTGAATTCCTGCCTGGTAAGGAAGGACTTGTTCACATTTCAAAGCTTGATAAGAAGAGAGTTGAGAAGGTTGAAGATGTAGTAAATGTCGGAGACGAAATACTTGTCAAGGTTATGGAAGTAGATAAACAGGGAAGAATAAACCTTTCCAGGAAAGATGCGATGCCGGATGAGACCAAGCCTGAAGAAGCAAAGCAGTAATGCTTTCTTATCCAAAACGCCGGAGGAAATATGTATAAAAGAATAACGTTAGATAACGGTCTCAGAGTGGTATGCGAAAAAATACCATACATGAGGTCGGTTTCGCTGGGTATCTGGGTAGGAACCGGTTCAAGGAATGAAGATAAAAGCAACAATGGTGTATCTCATTTTATTGAACACATGCTTTTTAAAGGTACTGAAAAGAGGACTGCAAAGGCTATTGCAGAAACAATAGATAATATAGGCGGTCAGATAAATGCATTTACGGGAAAGGAATGCACCTGTTACTACACAAAAACACTGGACACTCATCTGGGTCTTGCTGTGGATGTGCTGTCAGACATGTTTTTCAATTCCCTGTTTGCAAAAAAAGATATAAACACAGAACGCAATGTCATTATGGAAGAGATCGGAATGTATGAAGACTCTCCAGAAGAATTGGTTCATGATATACTTTCAGAAACAGTTTGGGATGGAAATGCTCTTGGGTATCCTATTTTGGGTACCCGGGAGATTCTTACAAAGATTAACAGGGATACCATAACCGATTACATTTCAAAGAATTATACCCCTGCAAATACAGTTATTTCTGTAGCCGGAAATTACGATGATGATGAACTCATTGAGCTAATAAAAAACAGCTTCAGCGAATGGAACGCAAAACCACAGGAAGTTTCAAATACCGATGCTGCAGATTTTATTGCCAAAAGTAGAATCAGAGAAAAAGAAACCGAACAAGTCCACATGTGCATGGGCTTTGACGGAATTGAACATGGAAATGACGAACTGTATACTCTACTTGCAATTAATAACATCTTTGGCGGTGGAATGAGTTCAAGACTGTTTCAGAAGATCAGAGAAGAAAAGGGACTTGCATATTCAATATATTCATATCCATCTTCATACAAGAATACCGGTTTGTTTACTGTTTATGCAGGGATGAAGCCGGAACAGCTTGAAATTGTAATAAAAATGGTTATCAAGGAAATACGGCAGCTTAAGTCAAAAGGCATTAAAAAGGAAGAGCTTGAAAAGTCCAAGGAACAGCTTAAAGGCAATTACATTCTTGGTCTTGAAAGTACAAGCAGCCGTATGAACAGTATCGGAAAAGCCGAACTGATGCTTGGAAGAATCAATACTCCAGATGAGGTGCTTGCAAAAATAGACAGCATAAGTCTTGAAAGAGTGACAAGTACGCTTGAAAGAGTTTTTGATTTAAGTAAGGTAGGCTTTACAGCCGTTGGTAACATAAAAAAAGAAATAGATTTTAATAGCTTGCTATAAATTTAATTCCAAAAAAGAACCTCAAGGGGTTCTTTTTTTGTGCCTTATACAAGCACTGCTAAATACTGCTGAACATAAACTGTAATGAATAATGAAAAGCTATTACAGCGTCTGTTTTACAGGAGGAATGCCCATGAACGGGAAAAAAATAACTATTATAGGCGGGGACTTAAGAAACATTAAACTTGCAAATCAAATAATTGAAGATGGAAATGAAGTCAATATATTCGGTTTCAGTAAAGCAGGCTTTGATCTGGGAATGATGGAATGTGAAGACCTGGCCGAGGCAATAGATGATTCTGACGTTGTAATTGGGCCTATTCCATGTTCAAACGATAATGATACCATAAATGCACCCTTCCATCAGGATAAAATTTATATACACGATGTTTTTAAGAAAATGTCAAAGAATCAGCTGTTTCTTGCAGGGCGTATTAGTGAAAAGGTTCGTAACATGTCAAACATTTATAATGTTTATATAATGGATCTGCTGGAAAGAGAAGAAATGGCTATACTTAACGCTATTCCAACTGCTGAGGGTGCTATACAAATTGCTATGGAAGAAATGCCCATAACAATCCATGACAGCAAAGCCCTTGTTCTTGGATATGGGAGAGTTGGAAAGCTAGTCGCAAAACTGCTGTATGCGCTTGGTTCAGAGGTTTATGTTGAAGCAAGAAAATATTCGGATCTGGCATGGATCAGAAGCAACAACTATATTCCGGTACATATAAACGATATAACAAAATGTCTGCCTCAGATGGACCTCATAGTAAATACCATCCCCAACATCATACTGAATCAGCAGATGCTTTCACTGGTCAGAAAGGATAGCCTGCTTATAGACCTGGCATCAAAGCCGGGCGGAATTGACTTTGAAAAAGCAAAGGATATGGGATTGAAGGCTATATGGGCTTTATCACTCCCGGGTAAAGTTGCACCTGTAACAGCAGCAAAGTATATAAAGGAAACTGTATATAATATAATGGATGAACTGGGGGTATAAATTATGCAGCTGGAAGGCTTGAAGATTGGGTTTGCGGTAACCGGATCTTTTTGTACATTTGACCGTATCATAAAGGAAATCGAAATAGTGGTAAATGAGGGGGCCCAGGTTTATCCGATTATTTCTAGTTCAGTAGACAGTTTTGATACAAGATTTGGAACAGCAGATTCTTTTAAAGACAAACTTATTAAGATGACAGGACATAATATTATCAGAACAATTGTTGAAGCAGAACCAATAGGTCCCAAAAACCTTTTCGATATTCTGGTAATAGCCCCGTGTACAGGAAATACATTGGGCAAGATTGCAAATGCTATTACAGATACCTCAGTTACAATGGCTTTCAAGGCACATATGAGGAATAATAAGCCTGTTGTTATAGCTGTATCGACAAATGACGGTCTGGGAGTTAACGCTAAAAACCTGGGAGTATTAATGGTTATGAAAAATGTTTATCTTGTTCCTTTTGGACAGGATGATCCTATAAAGAAATGTAATTCAATAATTGCGAAATATGATATGATAGTACCGACAATACAGGAAGCGCTAAAGGGAAAGCAAATCCAGCCTGTTCTTGTTTAGAAAAGAAAACCTCAGCAAAAACTCCTTTCTAATATGAGCCCCGTAATAATTATTTACGGGGCTCTGTTATTTAGAATTTTAACCTGTTATTTCATGTACATATTTTTTCCTTGTAATAAGGTAAAATATTGTCTGGAATACAAAGTAAGCTATTATTGCAAAGGTTGCAAATTTCATGAAAGGACCAAGTACAAAATCTCCACCAACCATGAAAGTCATAAGATACATCATTGAGTAACCTACAATTGTGCCGAATATTAAAGGTGTAAAGAAGGTTACAGCCAGTTCGCGGGAGATTATTGTTTTTATTTCTCTGGATTTAATTCCAATCTTATATAGTTTGGAGAATTTTGCCTTGGTTTCATAAAGCTCACTGTATTGCTTGAAATAAAGCACGCTTCCTGAGGTTATAAAGAAAAGTAATCCTGTAAAACTGAATATAAAGAACATTACAGAGTATACACTTTGAAAGTCTTTATAGCTTCCAAGGGTAGATGCCAGGCTGTATAGTTTTGATATATCCATACCAGGTAATGATAAACTTGAATTTAGCTGTGAAAGCTCTTTTTTAAGACTGCTGATTAAACTTTCGGTTTGCTTCCAGTCACTAAACATAAGGTTTTCAAATGTGCCTATATTACTGGAATTCATCAAAGACTTTAAAGTATTATAATCTTTATCATTAAGTACTATTCCGGAACTTGACGGAAAAACTGAACCGTTTGCAATAAAAGACTCTCTTTTTGTATCTAAAACTATAAAACTAAAGGTTTTACTTTCTCCGGTAAGCTCGATTTTATCTCCAGGATTCAGACCGTGGTTGTTTGGTTCCCATGCAGTAATATAATTTATTGCCTGACCTTCAGGAACAAAAATATTCTTTGAAAGAGATTTATTAAAAGTAGTTGCTGATATTACAGGCTTAATATGAAGAAAGTCATACCTATCTCCGCCGCCTTTATAATCTACCTTAAGAAATTCAAAGGACTTTCTGTCTATAAGTTTTAAATTGCTTCCTGTTATAATATCGTTTAAAGTCTTATCCGAAATATTGTTAATGCCTGAAACACGGGCAAATTGTATATGGTTTGGCATAGATTTAACTGCTATGTTTCCGGACTGCTGGTATAATGCGAAGGGGGATGCTATACTGAAAATTATCATGGAACTTAGAATACACAGTATGAATATAATCTTTTTGTTCTGTGCAAATTTTGAGCTTATTTCATTTACACTTAAAAGATTCCTGTAATAAATACTGCTTCTGCTTTTTACGGCTCTTACAATAAGTACTCCGAAGTTTGACAGGATTAAATAAATTCCAGTAAAACAGATTACAAAATAGAGCAATAAGGTAAGCAAATTGTTAAGGTCCTTGTTATTTGAAATAATAAATAATGCTGCAGATGAGAGTAAAACTATAAGAATACCAATTATACCGACTGTAAGGGAATAGCTTTGCTTAAGGTTTTTTCTACCGCTTTTAAGAAGCTCTGAGATTTCAAGCTTTTTTGTTGCAACCCGGCTTAAAAAAATTACTGTAACATATATAACTGTAAAAGTTATAAAAGTGATTAAAAAGCTTCTTATGTCGAATGAAAAGTTGATATTATCTATATCGATAAGATTCAAAAGAATCATTTGAAAAAACCTTGAAAATATCATGCCTGCAATAAGTCCAATAAGCATTGAAGAGGCAAGAATAAGGCTGTTTTCAAGCAATACGATTTTATTTATATCCTTTTTTGTCATGCCAAGTGTCATATAAAGGGCAAATTCCTTTTGCCTTGATTTTATAAAGGTTGTATGAGCATAATTGATAAAGAATATTGAAAAAACAATAACTGCAATTAGTGAAAAGTATATTATAAAAGATACATTTATCATTTTGCAGAAATCTGTAAGCTGCTTGTTAAAAAGCAGAGTGGAGAACATAAATATAACCATTACTGCAAAGCTGCTGCAAAGAAAATAAGCAGAATATTTTCTTATATTGGCTTTAAAGTTTTTAACAGCTACATCCTTAAATGTCATTACGCTCACCTCCCAGAACCGCAAGGCAATCTAATATGCGGTCAAAAAACTCCTTCCTGGTACCCTTACGTACTATTTCCATATTTATCGTACCGTCTTTTATAAAAATTATCTTCTTGCAAAAGCTTGCAGCAAAGGAATCATGGGTTACCATTAAGATTGTTGTATTGTTTTCTGTATTCATTTTTTCAAAGCATTTCATTACTGAGTTTGATGACTTTGAGTCAAGATTTCCTGTAGGCTCATCTGCAAAAACTATTGCAGGATCATTTATAACGGCTCTGCTTACTGCTGTTCTTTGCTGTTGACCACCTGAGACATTATAAGGATATTTTGAAGCAATGTTATCAATGTCAAATAAAGACAAGATTTTATCTGCTTTTTGCTCCATTTCAGACGCGTTCTTTTTATCTAGTATTAATGGAAGCATTACATTTTCTCTGATAGTAAGGCTGTCTATAAGATTAAAATCCTGAAAAATAAAACCTAGTTTCTGTCTTCTGAAAACAGACAATTCATCATTGCTCATAGATATTATATTTTTATCACTGATTTCAATTTTACCTGATGTAGGCTTGTCAATACCGCTTAACAGGTTGAGAAGTGTAGTCTTTCCGCTGCCTGATGGTCCCATGACACCGACAAATTCACCGTTCTCTATTTTCAGGTCAAGACCGTTTAAAGCATGTGTTGTATTTGCTTCATCCCTTCCGCCATAAACCTTATTAAGGTTAACTACATTTAAAATTGCCATAATACTTACCTCCCAAAAAACTTTGAATAATACTTACATCTTAAGTTTAAAGCCGAAAGGAATTGTGTACCATAGAATAACCTTATGGAAAGCTTACAGTTTTGAAAGGTAGGAGATGGTAACTGTTGTGCCATGACCTTCCTGAGATTCTATATTTATCTTGTGTCCGAGCTTTTCTGCTATTACAGAACATATATAAAGACCGATACCGGTTGAATTCCTTGACTTGCGGCCATTCTCACCGGTAAAAAAGGGTTCAAATATTCTGTTCATGTCATAAGGAGGAATGCCAATACCTTCATCTTTTATAGAAAGAATTACATTGGAATCCTTCTTGTAAATTTCAATATATATATTTTTTGCTTCATTGCCTGAAAATGAGTATTTAATTGCATTTGAAATAAACTGATCTATCATTACTTCATTCCATTTCGAGTCTGTTAAAACCGGTATTATTTCATTACTGGAATTGTTTACTTTAGGAAATACATTATTATAAATGAATTGAGATTTCCTGTTATTTATGATGTTTTTTATTGATGCTGCCAGGTCAACTGTTTGAGGCTCGTAATCTTTAGAAAACTCATCGATTCTCATATAACTTAAGGCCTGGTCAAGACTTGAAGAAAGTTTATAATTCTCAGATTGAATATTCATTAAAGCTTCCTTAATGTCAGTGTTCTCACTTGAGTTCTTTTGAATAATCAGATCAATCACAGATATAGGTGTTTTCATACAGTGTACCCATTGGGATAAAAAACGTCTCTTATTTTGTAAATCTGAATTTAATCCATCAATTATATTCGAATAATTTGAATGGATGGTGTCAAGGACACTGCAAACGGCTGCCTGTTCATTGGTAGACGATTTTATGGATATGTAAGGATTCGAAGCACTTTTAATAAGGCTTTCATTGAAAGTTTTATATTTAAACCACTCAATAAAGAAAAGGATTAAAAATAAGAAAACTGAAATACACAGGGGATATAGAATTTCAATTTTACTGCTTACAGAAAGCTTGAAAAAGACAATAAGCAGAAGACTGTTTGCAAAATAAATAACAAATAAAGCCAGCTTATCCTTTACAAAGTTTATGAAAAGTTTTTTAGTCATCAGCGCCTCCTTGAGTAAAATCAGAACTAAGCATATAACCTGCGCCTCTTTTAGTCTTAATCACGTTGGAAATACCGATATCTGAAAGTTTGGCTTTAATTCGTGTAACATTAACTGTAAGAGTGTTATCATCCACAAAAGTTGTATCATCCCACAGCTCTTCAAGAATTCTTTCCCTTGATACAACCTTATCTGAATTATCCATGAGAACCTTTAAAAGTTTGAATTCATTCTTACTTAGGTCAGACACCTTACCGTTATAACTCATTTTAAAGCTGTCAGCATCAAGAGATAAGCCATTTACAGTTAATACATCTTCATCCTTGGAGGAATACTCACCGTATGTACGTCTTACCGCCGATTTTATTTTAGCCAGCAGCACATCAAGATTGAAGGGCTTTACGATGTAATCATCCGCACCAAGCTCTATTCCAAGTATTTGATCCATATCACCATTTCTGGCGGATAAAATTATTACAGGTATATTTGATTTTTTACGTATCAGCCTGAGAACAAAAAAACCATCAAAGTAGGGGAGATTTATATCTAAAATTACAATGTGTGCATCATTTTTTTCAAGATAGGACTCAATGTTTCTGAAATCATCAGTGTACAAAGTAGCGAAGCCATATCTTTTTAAATGCCCGCAAATCATATCTCTGATCTTTTCATCATCTTCAATAACCAGTATTTTTTTCATTCAATCACCCATATGAAATAGTTTACTTAATTATATCAAAAAATCAAATTTTAATGTAGAAGCAGTAGTTATTTGGTAAGATTTTGTGAATTAATTCAATTAAAAATATAAATAATATGAAGTAGATTGAAAGATATTAACATCAGAACATATAAGGATGTGATAGATTGACGGGAGATAATAAGGTTACTTTTGGAAACGCTTAAGCACCAACTCCTGAAACAGAACATGAAGATAAAGATAAAAATCAGAACCTTGAAGAAATTAAAGAATTGGGAACATCAGTTGTTACAAATCCAAAAGGAAATGTACATTGTTTAACGATAATAGGCCAAATTGAAGGGCATGTAATACTGCCTCCTCAAAATAAGACAACCAAGTATGAGCATGTAATTCCGCAGCTGGTTGCAATAGAAGAAGATGAATCTATTGACGGACTTCTTTTGATATTGAATACCGTTGGAGGTGATGTTGAAGCCGGTCTTGCAATTGCTGAAATGATTGCAAGTATGTCTAAACCATCAGTATCACTGGTTTTGGGCGGTGGGCACAGTATAGGTGTTCCAATGGCTGTTTCAACAAACTTTTCATTTATTGCACCATCAGCAACGATGACAATACATCCTATCAGGCTAAACGGTATGATAGTTGGTGTTCCGCAGACCTATGAATATTTTGATAAAATGCAGGAAAGGGTAGTGCAATTCGTTTCCAAAAATTCAAAAATCACAAGGAACAGGTTCAGAGAACTTATGCTTAAAACAGGTGAACTTGCAACTGATGTAGGAACAGTTCTATTCGGTGATGAAGCAGTAAAAAACGGTTTAATAGATCAAACAGGCGGGTTAGCAGATGCCTTAAAAAAGCTGTATGATTTTATAAAACTTAGAAAGGCTGAAAATGATAAACCATCGGAAAGAAGTGAAATTCAATGATTCTTTATACAGTAATGCCGTTGGAATTCATATTTGGTGATCCAGGATATAAAGTAGGGGATATAACGGAAATTGATTATATGGGTGTAAAGGTTGAGGTAACAAAAGGTATAGATAATGCAATGGTCATTAACAGGGTTATAAGTTCTTCTCCAAAGGACTATTTAAATCCCAGACTGCAGCCAGGGGAAACTATCAGTTAGCAAGAACAAAGGTTTTAAAAAATATGTTTTACTTAATGAAAAAAAGAAGCATGAACATTTATTGTTCATGCTTCTGATATTTTGTAAACTGTTATACCTTAAATGCTCCAACTGCGTCTGAAAGATCCTGAACAATTTCCTTAAGCTCCAGAGCAAACTTGGAAAGCTCTTCAACACTGGCAAGCTGTTCTTCAGTTGATGCATTAACTTCCTGTGAGGAAGCCGCAGTTTGCTGTGAAACTGCTGAAATGTTCTGAATTGAAAGAACAACCTGGTTTTTGTTTTCTTCAACTTCAATAATATGGTCAGTTATCTTGGTAACCTTATCAACAAGCATGTTCATTGATTCAGCAATCTTGTGGAATACTTCGCTTGTAGTTGAAACTGCATTATTCTGCGATTGAATTATTCCTTCTGTTGAAATTGCTCTTTCAACGGTCTGTGCAGTACGTTTCTGGGTTTCCTTTATTATTTCGCCTATTTCACGAGCAGCATTCATAGACTGTTCAGCAAGTTTCCTAACCTCATCCGCAACAACCGCGAATCCACGGCCTGCTTCACCGGCTTTTGCAGCTTCAATTGCTGCATTGAAGGAAAGAAGGTTGGTTTGGTCTGCTATACCTGTTATAACCCTGATTATTTTACTGATTGATTTTGACTGTGCTTCAAGTGATTGAATGTCATTTACAATAGACTGTGTAATCTTTGTTGTTTCATCAGCCTTTTTACTAAGATCTTCGATTATCGAAAGTCCGTTCTTGGTAAGATTCATTGTATCAGTGGATATTTTCTCAATCTCTTTTGAGCTTGTGGAAACATGAGCAATTCTTTCAGATAATGATTCCATTCTTGAAACACCTTGCTCTGAATCTGCAGCCTGAGCGGAAGAACCTTGCGATATTTCCTGTATTGCACTGGTGATTTCACGGGTAACAGACGTAACCTGCTGAGAGGTAGATGCTACAAGAGATACACCATCATCAACCTTATGCGTAATAGTTGTTACCTTGGATATAAGATTTCTCATATTGGTAATCATTGTTGCTATGCTCTTTGTAAGAACACCAAGCTCATCATTTTTCTTAGATGTCGGGTTAATAGTCAAATCACCCTGTGCTGCTGTACCTGCAACATTGATAATTCTGTTAATTGTACGTCCCATGCTCATTGACATATAAACACCCATAAATGTTGCGATGGCTATACCTAATAAAATTAGAAGCAGAGTTATTACCAATATACTGTTTGCACTTTGAAGCAGAACGGAGTAAGGGATCATTCCAATTAATGTAGCATTTGTTACTTCAGACTTTGTATATACCATAAGGTATTTTGTACCACCAAAGTTTATGGTATCATGACCAGTTATATTTTTACTGCTGCTTATATCCTTTATAAAGCTTTGCTTCATGAACATATTTTTAGAGTTCTTAGAAGAATCAAGTACTCCATCCGAAGAAATTTCACGATCTGCAAATATAAGATGAACAAAAGAATCATTACCGATGGATACTTTCTTCACAAAATCCATGAATGCAGATAATTTAAAATCCATTACCAGTATACCGTTAACTTTACTTGCATCATTATTATCAAAAATAGTTCTTGCATAAGAAAAGGCACTGGATCTGGTTGGATCTGTAAGGGCTTCCGGCATTTTTACTTTATCAAGTTCCGGATGGCTTGAAAGCCATAATTCATGGTTAGCGTTACTCATTAATTCCTTATACCATTTAGATTCCTTTAAAGGGTTTATAGTAACATCCTGTGTTCTATTGTCGTAATTTCCTGTTGAAACGGATGTATCCCTGTTGTCTGTAAGGATAAGAACATCACTGTAAGTATTACCCGATTCTACTTTGTTTTGCACCTTGTTGAGCATTTCAGGCTTCATATTCTGAAAATCAGCCTGTTTCTCATCAATAACAGCATAATGAAAGAAATTCATCAGGCTTGAATCATTTGACAACTGAATACTATATTCTTTAGCAGAAGAAAACATAGAGTCTATGTTTTTCTTTGATTGCTCCATTGTTGCCATTGAGGAGTTTATTGCATTGTCTAGCAGTGCGCTTTTTGTACTGAAATATGAAATAAATCCAACAAGACAAATAGGGATAATCATTATAAGAAATGATGCTACAAGCTTAAACCTTATACTTCTGTAGCGTTTGTTCTTAATAAAGTCTTTTACATAGTCTGGTAAATTTTTTACATTTTTGGGTAAGTTTTTAAATGATTTGATTGTTTTTTGTAATAAAGGATTCATCTCTTATCCGCCCTTATAAAATATATTTGTTCATTATTATATAATATTAGACAAACTTCTAAAAATTCCTTCTAAATAATATCACAAAGTTAATATTTATTACATTAAATTTAGAAAAAAGTTAAATATTTTTTGGTATATGTTTACGGGAAATGAGAATATAAATAAAATTTAATAAGAAATTATTTTGAACATTATCATCTTCTCTCTTTTATAGTATTAGGCATATAAAATTATTTTGTTATAATGTATTATATTAGACAAATATCAACAAATTCCTTTTATATTCAACAATTATTTTTTACAAAAATGAATTCAAATTTTAGTAATAATAACGGTCTCAAATTACATGTAGAAAATGCTTCAAAAATATGATATATTTAGGCAAAGTCTTCTTTTGGCGTTTTCCCGGAGGTGTCAATTAAGTGAAAGCAAAGAAGCAGCAAAAGAAAAAGAAGAGTACAAATACAAATGTAAATAATAAGAGCACACTAAAGATTAATCACGAAGTGATAGGCATAATATTTATTTCTATCGGTATTTTAATGTTTTTTGGTTTTTATTTTACATCATCCATTGGGGTATTCGGCCAGATACTTAGAAAACTGTTTTTTGGCCTTATAGGAATACCTGCTTATATTATTCCACCTTTTGTGATTGGATACGGCATAGTACTTATAATTAACAAAACCTCAAAAACAATCTACAAGAGGTTGTTTTATGCCATAATTCTGACACTGCTTATATCATCTTTTACACATACTATAATGTATAATTCTGCTGATTATAAGAATCTGTCAACTACATCAAGTATTGCCAAATTTTTTACTGACGGAGCCGAAAATTCCGGAGGGGGCGCGCTTGGCGGTATACTCAGTGCTCCACTCATTGCCTTACTGAAACCTCTTGGAACAGTCATTGTTCTTGTGACTCTATCTCTAATTGATATGATTTTATTAACCAATATGTCAATTGCAAACTTTGTAAGGAATATCAGAAGAAGGGTGAAACAGAAAGCCGAAGAGCAGTCTGAAAAGAAGCTTAGTACGGTTCAGGAAGATGGAAGCATCAGTATGGAGCCCGATATAATCGGTGACAACGATGATTTAAGCCTTGAATTTCAATACCGTCCCAAAGTTATAGATTTTAAAATCGAAAAAACCTCCAGAGAACTTAAGGAAGTTACAAACTCAGCACCAAAAGCATCTACAAAATCCGGAAGGGAACACCTTGAGGATTTAGTCATAGGTGATGCGAAGAAAAAAGTTAAAAAGCAGCCAGAAAATCCTGTTATCCAAATGAATATTGAGCCTGAAGCACAACCGGCAGTTGAGGAAAAGAAATCTGAAAAAATTGAACCGGCTGTAATTCCGGTTATAAATACGATTGCTGTACAGAATGACTCGGGATATGTATTCCCGCCTCTTGATATATTAAATGAGAACACTGAATTGGGAAAGAATGTTAAGAATTACAAGAACACAGCCGTTGAATCTGCTAAAAAGCTGGAAAGCACTCTTGAAAGCTTTGGTGTTGAAGCGAAGGTTATAAACATAAGCAGGGGCCCTGCAGTAACAAGGTTTGAGCTGCAGCCAAGCCCGGGAGTTAAGGTAAGTAAAATAGTCAATCTTGCAGATGATATATCGCTTAATCTTGCAGCTTCAGGCGTAAGAATAGAAGCACCTATCCCTGGAAAAGCAGCTATTGGTATTGAGGTACCCAACAAGGAAATGACTCCCGTTTATATCAGAGAAGTACTTGAAGCAGAGGAGTTTACGAAGCACAGGTCAAGTTTGGCCTTCGCACTTGGAAAAGATATTTCCGGAGACAACATTGTAGCAGATATCGGTAAAATGCCTCACCTGCTTATTGCCGGAGCTACAGGCTCAGGAAAGAGCGTATGTATAAATAGCCTGATTATAAGCCTGCTGTACAAAGCATCACCTGAGGATGTAAAATTACTTATGATTGACCCCAAGGTGGTTGAACTTGGTATATATAACGGTATACCACATCTTCTGATACCTGTTGTAACCGATCCCAGAAAATCTGCTGGAGCCTTAAATTGGGCGGTTCAGGAAATGGTCAACAGGTACAAGCTCTTTGCCGAGAAGGGTGTAAGAGACATTAAAGGTTATAATAATTTTATAAAGAATAATACCGAGGAGAAACCGCTGCCTCAGGTTGTTATAATTATAGATGAGCTTGCAGACCTCATGATGGTTGCTCCGAATGATGTCGAAGATGCAATATGCAGGCTTGCACAAATGGCGAGAGCTGCGGGTATGCATCTTGTTATTGCAACACAAAGGCCTTCAGTTGATGTAATTACAGGTGTTATAAAGGCTAATATACCATCTAGAATAGCTTTTGCCGTTTCTTCACAGGTGGATTCAAGAACCATACTTGATATGGCCGGTGCTGAAAAACTTTTGGGTCAGGGTGACATGCTTTATTTCCCTGTAGGCGAACCAAAACCGATAAGAGTTAAAGGTTCATTTATTTCGGACAAGGAAGTTGAAAGTGTTGTTGAAAACATTAAAATGCAGGGAAGAGCAGAATATGATGATAATATAATAGAAAAGATAGACAGTGAAAATGATTCTCCGATTGACAAAGATCCGGGTGATAATGATGAGCTTTTGCCACAGGCCATAGAAATGGTTGTAGAGGCAGGAATGGCATCAGTATCGCTTGTTCAGAGAAAATTCAAAGTAGGATATGCAAGAGCTGCAAGAATAATTGACCAAATGGAAGAAAGGGGTATTGTAGGAGCGTTTGAAGGAAGTAAGCCAAGACAGGTTTTAATATCCAAGCTGCAATTACAGGAAATGCTTTTAACGAAGGATAAAAATAGTGGGACAAAATAATTTGGACCTTAAAACACTACACAAGAAAATATAAAAACTTATATAAATTAACTTCGTTGAAAGTGAGGGATATGTTTGACAGTTATTGTTGGCTTTACAATTGTTTTAATGTTAGCATTACTTGCTTATATGTCTTACAGGCTTTTTTTAAGAAGAAAACTGGAACTGCTTATAGTAGCAGTATTTCAGATTATAGCTTTAACTACTGCAATTCTTAATTTCTACGGAAGTGTTCAAACCTCAAATCTTATTGAAGCCTTTTATGTTATTCTTGGTATTATAATTCCTGCCGGCCTCTTTGTTTTCGATTACATCAACATGATAAAAAAGGTTAAAAAGCAGGGAGTATATGAAGGCCTTATTCAGCCATTGCCAAGGACGAGTGAAGATGATGCCTCTGCAAACGTCGATTACCTGAGGCCAATAATTAAGGAAAGACCGGTTATTGATATTGTAAAGGATATTAATCTAAACAAGGATGATTTCGTAAAGAACGTTAAAAAAAGTCTTACACAGGCACAGTTATACATAAACAACAAAGACTTTGAAAATGCTTATGAAATCTACCAGCCAATAGTTGCACTCATCAGAAACTGTCCCGGCCTTCTTTTCAATTATGGAAATCTGTGTTATTCCCTTCAAAAGTATAGTGAAGCTTCTCAAAGCTATAAAAAGGTGCTCGAAATAAATGAAAAGCAGATTGAAAATCTGGAAAAGGAAAGCAGCCTTATCTCAGTACATAATATGAAGGAACTTTCAATTGAAAAGAAATCGGAAGATATGAATTATGAAATCTTCATGGTATATTATAACCTGGGAAATGTACAATTCAAGCTTAACAGGTTTGATCAGGCTATAGAATCCTACAAAAAATCTCTTGAACTTAATCCATTACTTGAAGATGCAAATGAAAACACTGCAAGAGCATTGATAATGCTTGGAAGGACTGATGAGGCACTGCAGTATTTCAGGAATATTGTTGAAACCGACAGCAAAAACTATAATGTTCATTACAAGCTTGCAAGCCTTTATTACGACAACAAAAAGTATGACGAAGCAGCTGATGCTGTAAGGCAATGCCTGGATATAAAACCTGATTATGATGAAGGTATCGAGTTGCTTGCAAAAATATACTTAAAATCAGATAAAAATTCGGAAGCAATAAACGAATATGTAAAGCTTACCAAGTTCAGACCTGATGATTATTCTGTATATAACAGCCTTGGTGCGGTATATTATCAGTCAAGCCAGAAAATGGAGGCTGTTGAAGCTTACAAGAAGGCTGTAGAGTTTAACAACAAAAACTACAAAGGGTATTATAACCTTGCTGTAGCACTTGATGATCTGGGAGTTCAGGATGAAGCGATAGATGCATTTAAAAATGTTATCGAATTGAAACCCGATTTCATAGAAGCTTATAACAATCTCGGAATTATATTCTCAACCCAGGACAGACATATGGAAGCGCTTGATGTATATGTGCGTGGGCTTAAGAAAAATCCTGAGGAGTACAGCTTGTATTATAATATGGGTGTTACGCTGTCCGAAATGGAGCGTTACGATGAAGCTGCGGAAGCTTTTAAGAGCGCACTTGAGATCAAACCTGATGAATATGAGATATGCTACCATCTGGGAGCTGCCTTAACTGAGCTTAAAAAATATGATGAGGCAGCCAGTATTTATAAAACGGCCATGAAGTATAAGCCTGAAGACAGTGATTTATACTACAATATAGCAGTTATTTATGCGTTGCTCAAAAAGAATGAAATAGCTTTTGACAACTTGAAAAAGGCAATTGAATTAAATCCTGAATACAAGGTTGAAGCAAAGGGAAATAAGATATTTAACGCCCTCAAACGAATGGAAGGGTACAAGGAAATGGTTAGCTAGATTTTAATTAAAAAAGTAATTAATAAAATGGTGTGATAGTTTATTTTCAAGAACTTTCGTTCAGCGTTTTAGAGCCTGTAAAATTCAGTTCGGGCAAATTCAAACTCAGGAATGATCCTTATTAAATATTAAGGAAATCATTCCTTCAAACAGTGAATTTGCTTTCCTCACTCGGATTAACAGGCTCTACGTCCGCTTCACTATGTTCTTTAAAAATAAACTATCACACCATAAAAATTAGGCCAATAAAATAAATTTAACCCCGACATCGGGGACATGGAGATAAAATGAGTTTTTTACCTGTTACAAAAGAGGATATGAAGGAAAGAGGCTGGGATGAGCTTGATTTCCTTTACATCAGCGGAGATGCCTATGTTGATCATCCCAGCTTTGGACATGCAATCTTAACCAGACTGCTTGAAAGCAAGGGATATAGGGCAGGAATAATTGCCCAGCCTGATTGGAAAAATGTTAAAGACTTCATGACATTAGGACGTCCTAAATACGCAGTACTTATTTCATCAGGTGTCATTGATTCAATGGTTAATCATTACACAGTCAGTAAAAAACGCAGGAGCACAGATGAATACTCACCAGGCGGCAAAGCAGGTTTAAGGCCTGACAGAGCTGTAGTAGTTTATGCCAATAAGATCAGAGAAGCTTTCAAAGATATACCTGTCATTATTGGTGGAATTGAAGCAAGCCTTAGAAGATTTGCCCATTACGATTACTGGAGTGATAAGGTAAGAAGATCTGTACTCTTGGATTCCAAGGCAGATTTATTGATTTACGGTATGGGTGAAAAGCCTATTCTTGAAATTGCAGAGATACTGGCAAAAGGAGCACCTGTAAGTAAGATAAAAGGTATACGAGGCACTTGTTATGAAGCAGGTTTTGGAGACCTTAACAATGATATAAAAGAAGCTGTTTCAGAAATTAATAATAAAGGTAAAACTGCGCCTGTTTTATTGGCATCTTACGAAGAAGTGGCTGCAGATAAGAAAAAGTACGCAGAAGCATTCAAACTGCAATACATAGAGCAGGATCCATACAGCGGTAGAATATTGATTCAAAAGCACGGTGACAGGTATGTTGTTCAGAATCCTCCTGCTTATCCAATGCCAACGAAAGAACTTGATAAGGTATATTCTCTCCCTTATGAACGTACATTTCACCCTATGTATAAAAAATCAGGAGGAATCCCGGCAATAAAAGAGGTAGAATTCAGCATAACTGGACATCGAGGCTGCTATGGCGGCTGTAATTTCTGTGCTTTGAACTATCACCAGGGCCGCATTATACAAAGCAGAAGCCAGGAATCCATCGTTGAAGAGGCTCGTCAGCTTACAAAGCTGGAAGGCTTTAAAGGTTACATACATGATGTTGGAGGGCCTACAGCAAATTTCAGACATAAGGCCTGCGAAAAACAGGAAGAGTCGGGTGCATGCAAGGAAAGACAGTGTCTTTACCCGAACCCTTGTAAAAACCTTGTTGTAGACCATAGTGAATACCTTAAACTGTTAAGAGAGATACGTAAAATTCCAGAAATAAAAAAGGTGTTTATCAGATCTGGAATACGTTACGATTATCTGATGCTGGATAAAAACGATGATTTTTTCATAGAGCTTTGCAAGCATCATATAAGCGGACACTTGAAGGTTGCACCAGAGCACGTTGTAGATCGTGTACTGGAACAGATGGGGAAGCCAAAAAGACAGGTTTATGACAGATTTGTAAAAAAGTTTTATGAAATAAATAAAAAAATAGATAAAGAGCAATACCTTGTGCCTTATATGATTTCAAGCCATCCGGGAAGCGATTTGAAAGCGGCGGTTGAGCTTGCGGAGTATTTAAAAAGCATAGGCCATACTCCTGAGCAGGTACAGGATTTCTATCCGACGCCTGGAACACTTTCCACCTGCATGTTTTATACTGGTTTAAACCCAATTACCGGTAAGAAGGTATATGTTCCAATCAGTCCAAAGGAAAAGGCAATGCAAAGGGCATTGCTGCAATTCCGTAAAAAAGAAAACTATAATCTGGTACATGAGGCGTTGGTAATTACGGGAAGGAAGGATCTTATAGGCTTTGACGGAAAGTGCCTGATCAGACCTCAAAAAGGCGAACAAATAGAAAAAACTAATAATAAACCGAAGAAAATCAAGCAAAGTGCTAAGGTTAGAAGAAATAAAAAATAAAAATCTATAATTCTGTATATTGCCTTGGAATTGGATAATATACTATATATGTATGACAGAACCCAGTTTTAGGACATGTCTCCTTATCAAGCCTAACAGCGGTAAAGCTTATCGGTTTTATTTTGTCTTGACATAAAAATCAAAAAAGATTAAAATTAATCTGTGCCTGAGATAGATGAATCTAAAAGCCGAAAATCACTATATCTGGGGAAAAATGATTTAAT
>JAEWTV010000080.1 GCA_023397675.1 Bacillota bacterium
GTTGCATCGTACCGGCTTGAGAACGAGCGAGCAGCTTACAGATGCCGCAGTAGGCTTTCACCAGGGCGAGCCATGGAAGGTGGGGTCTGGGGGAAACCGTGGCGGCGAACAGGTTTCGCCCCAGAAAAACTTTTGCTTAGCTTTATAAAAGCGGAACTATAAACCCGTGGTTTAAAACCCACGTCTAGCACAAACCAAGTCGATTTCACCGACTAAAAAAGATTAGTTGACATACTTTAATTGGTAATCTTATATTAAATATGTTAACATTTATTACAGGTGATGATTATGAAAAAGGTTTGTTTGATTTTGTTATTCCTCATGATTTTTATTGTAACGCTGACCGGATGCACAAGTTCTTCCGGAGGTAGTTCAGATGCTTCTACTTTAAGTCAATCTGATACCTCTGAATATGTACTTATAGGTTATCCTCCCAGCAGCTATTTGGCTATGATAGAAGATAAACAGATAATCAGTAGGCTTACAGATCTCTTTAACAATACTGAGTATATAAAGTCAGATATGAAACCTGAAGGTTTATGGATGGAAGTTTTGTTCCATAAAAAAAATGCGGTAAAAACGTTTTATATTTATAAAAATGATGTTATAAAACAAACAGACGGTAATATAGTTAAATCAAAGGATATAAGCTTTAAGAAGATATATGATTTGTTTGAGAAATATCATAATAAAAAATTTACTCTATTATTTTCAGAAATCTTATCTTCTTAATCGAAAACTCTAATGGTACATAATACAGACACTATCTCTTTTTCGTCGATGAAAAGTGGCAAAGAAGATTTTTTTGCAGTACCGCATAAAAACAAGCGAGCAGCTTACATATGCCGCGAAAAGCGGAAACATAATCGGTTCCACCGACTATTTTATCGTTCTATAAAATACAGTTTATTATCCTCGTCATACCTATACCCAGCTGAAAGCAAAGTCTTTTGAGACGCATTATTTTCTTCTTCTGGCTGTGCAATAATTCTTTTTGCACTTGTAAAGCCAAGTATTATTGAATTAAGTTGCTTTAATGCAGCAGAGGCGCAACCTTTGCGCAGGAAGTTCACATCGCCGATTAAATAATCCACGCTATATGTATCTTCTACCGGAATGCTCCCATTCCAGTCCTCCCCACTCATCCAATAGGGGTAATACTGACAAAATCCGATTGGAACATCATCGGCATAAATTATGTAATGTTTTACCCAACTGTATTCACTTTCTCGTTTGTTAACTTCGTTTATCCAGTCTTCAGTGGGTGTATACCATGGTTCAACATAGTCGGTTTCAAGCCATGCAATAAACAGCGGCATATCTGCATCGGTAAAGGGGGTTAAGTGGATGTTCATAACGGGCTCCTTTTTTGTCATATGTATTTAAAATTAATTAACCATCTCAGGTTCCTTAGATGTCCCATCAGCCTTAAGTCTAAAAATATGTGGTGATTCATGTTGTTCTAGTAAATAGATATAACCATTCTGATAAGTGATACCCAGTATTGGTTGATCTTTATATAAAAGGGTGGGATTACTTCCGTCAGGATTTATTTTATAAATATCATCACTTCCATTAGAAAAATAAATGCTTTCTTCAGTAACTTCAAAATCCTGAACAATATCTATATTGGGTATCAAAAATTTGTTTGAACCGTCGTTATTAATTCTGTATAGCTTACTATCTTCATCAATATAATATATAAAGCTGTCAATTACCTGGTACCTTACATGTCCTTTTAATATTAATGATTTATTAGATCCATCTATTTTCATTTTATATAATTTAGCAGAAATATAGTCAATCGGATATATCCAATTTTCTTTTATATAATACATACGAACGGGGTCATCACTTAGTTTTTGCTTGTAATTTCCGTTTAAGTCAACCTTATATAGTGTTTCTTCCTTTTGATTTGTATAAAATATCCATTCTCCATTTAATTGAGCATTGTTTACATCATCTTTTACAATAACTAACGTTTTTCCACCATTTCTATTCATTTTACATAATAATGGGTTTGATGAATAAGTGGAGGGTTTTAACTAAGTGGAGGTACTATTTGAAGCTTATTTTGGGCTTTGTTCATACAAAGCCTTTTTTTTGAGATACTATTCTCTAATGCAATATTCAGGATAAATGTCCTAATTAATTGTCCATGCCTTCCTTACCCTACTCCCACCTGAATGGAAGCAACTCATCTATAGTCATTACTCTGTCTTTGAGCATGACTTCACAGAATTTATTTTCCTCATGTATTTGATTAATAAATTCTCTGCACCTTCCGCAAGGCGGAACTATTCCATCACTTTCACTAACTGCAACTATTTTTACTATCCTGTTTTCCCCTGCTGTAATCATTGCAGAAATTGCTGCATGTTCCGCACAGAACCCTATAGAACAAGGAGCATCTATACAAACACCTTTATATACATTCCCCTTATCTGTCAGCAATACAGCTGCAACCTCACCTGCAGTGGAGGTTTTTGACAGTTCACGTGGATTCAATGTTGCTTTTGCTATTTCATATAATTGATTAAAATCCATTATTAATCACCTTCCAAAATAATTAATTTTTTACTATAAAACCTACCTGGTAACATTATTCAGCCATCTTCGGCTTTTATATCTTAAATATACAATAGGAATTTTAATTATCTCATCACTCATCAGTATTACATAAACAACCGGGACACTCCATTTAAACACAAACGCAGCCAACGCGCCAAACAGGATTGAGCCTCCCCACATTGTAGTTACGTCAAGGTACAGTCCAAACCTGGTATCTCCTCCAGCCCTGAATACACCAACAACAAGAGTGGTGTTAACTGCCTGTGCAATTACAAAGTAGGACATTACGTACATCATTATTGAAAGATAATCCTTTGTATGAGCAGTAAGATCCAGTGCAGATACTGCAACGGGCCTTGCAATAAGGATCAATACGGCACCGAATATTCCTGCAAGTACGCTCATTTTGATAAATCGACTTGAATACCGTTTAGCTGTTTCCAGGTTATTCTCTCCAATAACCTTACCAACACTTATTGCTGTTGCATTTGCAAGACCAAACGCTATTACAGTTGCAAGCTGCCTGGCTATCTGTGCAACTGAATTTGCTGATATCGCAGATTCTCCCATATGTCCTATCACAGCAGCATTTATCGATACACCTGTACCCCACATAAGTTCATTTAGTACTACAGGTAACGAATAAAACATAAAATCCCTGAACAGGTACTTATCTCTGACAAACAGCAATGAAGGCTTAAAGTGTAAAACCCTATTGTACTTTTTAGCATGAATTATAACTACAATAAGTTCTATAACCCTTGATGCAAGTGATGCTATTGCAGCACCTTGTATACCAAGCTTTGGCAAACCAAACAACCCGAATATCAGCAGTGCGGCAATTATAACATTGAATACCAATGAAATTAAGTAAACAACCGTTGAGATTACAACACGTTCAACACTTCGCATTACATTCAGATAAATCATTGTTACAGATATAAATATATATGAAAAAGAAATGATTCTCAGGTATTTTACACCTTCAGCGATAATAGGCTCATCATTGGTAAAAATACTCATAATCTGAGCTGGAAATACAAATACTATTATTGTAAAAAACACAGCAACTATTAATGAGATTCTCATGCATATTCCCATTATTTTAACAATGCTGCCTGTATCCCCTTTTCCCCAGTACTGGGCTGTCAGAACAGATGCACCTGAAGTTAGCCCGAAAAAAACCAATATCATTATGAATTGCACCTGACTTGCAAGTGATGCGGCTGAAAGCACAGTTTCCCCAACTTTCCCCAGCATGAGAACATCTATCGAGGTAACACCTACATTTATTAAATTCTGAAGCGCCATTGGCATTATAAGAACAAAAGCCATTTTATAAAAAGCTTTGCGTTCATCCAACTCATTTGTCATATGTAGTTCCTTATTAGCAAAGATTGGTTTTTTGAATATGTCTATTGTAACGTATAAAAGTAATTACTTAAATAGGTTTGAGTAAACTCAAACCTATTTATTCTAATTATAGCTTTAGAATAATAATAAAAAAATCTTCTAATATTAATTTATGATATCCGCTTTTGAAGGAGCAAAAGCGGAGTAAAACTCCTCACTCATGCGCCGTAAAGGCTTCAAAAGCATGGCGCAACGGATTCCGTAACAGAACTTCCAAGCCTGCATACCTGCTATTGTCCGGCCGTTTCCAATGGCATCCATTCCATACCCAACTGAATCTGCCATCCATGGCAGATTCGCCGGACTTGATAAATGCATGCAGGAATTTCTAGTCACTCCACCAAGCGCCTTCAGGGCTAAGATAACTGGAGGCTATACCGAACTTTGCAAGCAAAGTTCTAACGCAGTTACTACGCAAGAGTTTACCCGCATTCATTTTCCTCCTACAACGCCACTGTTAAGTGTTTGAAAAACACTTCGTTATGCATTCAGTGAAAAAATTGACGACGCGGGAAAATGGACTGGATGTACATTTTAGGTGCATGTGAGCCATGGATGGGGAATATGCACCGACCGCCAAAGGAACATTTTTGAACTGAAAAATGCATAGAAGTTTTTTCACAGTGCCGTAGCTGGCCTCCGCGGCGAGCGGCGACTTTTCCGCCGATTTTCGTCGATGGAAAAGCGGCAAAGTCCAGCATTGACGCTTCAGAGAACAACTCGAGATTTTACAATAAGGAACAGTCCTGAAATTCATAGAAGGTATGGAACTATAATGCTGTGGGTATGACCAACAGCACAAATGTATTATACTTAAAAATATATTTGTCAATACAAAAAAGGCACTGTACATCAAGACCCACAATTCATTTCCTGTTAACATTACCTCAAGGAGGTGCTTTAATATGAAAGCATGGGAATCTATACAAAATTCTTTGGAATGGATTGAACAAAACTTGTCTGAGAATATCCAAACAGAGAAGCTGGCAGACATTGCTCACTTATCTCCATTCTACTATCAGAGGCTATTTAACAGCCTGGTCGGCAAATCCGTCATGGAATATATAAAGCTTCGCCGTCTGGCAAATGCAGCAGATTTTTTATCAGGGAATGATATCAAAATTATTGATACTGCCTTTAAATTCGGTTTTGAAAGTCATGAAACTTTTACACGGGCATTTAAAGCAGCATATGGTATAACACCTGAGGAATACCGGAGTTCACCGCGTCCTCTTTCTCATCTTCTTATACCAGACCTTTCACTTAATTATTATCTTGTTGATGAAAATGTACCGCTGATTTCAGATGGTATTGTACTTGAAGTACGAAGAACATGCCTTAAAAGCAACAGGTATTTTACTGGTCTTAAAGTTCAAAATCCTATAACCGATACTCCAGGGATTGACTTTTTAAGTGAATTATGGTCACATTTTCATAACAAAAAAGCAGAAATCACAAATTTAATATATAATGGTAACGAACTGGGAGTATCCTATTCTGGTGAAGCAGAAGGGTGCTTTACATATTTCGCGGGTGCAGAAGTATGTGACAGCAAAAGAGGAAACGGCTTTACACAATGGATAATGCCTGTAGGAGATTATGCCATATGCCAAATTGAAGCAGAAAATTTTTATGAACTCACAACAAATGCCCTGAATAAAGCCCGGGATTATATGTTCGGGGTATGGCTCCCAAACCATAAGCTTACCTCTGAACCGTTTATGGCAGAGTTATACTTTAAAACAACACCTGAAGCCTGTTATATGGAAATATGGTTAAAAACTATAAACCTTTAATTAACAGTCATGTACCACCGGCTTAGCCGGTGGCTTGATTAAGCCCTATAAGGGCATAATACTGGCGGCGCTACTCGCGCCCGAAATTACTGCCAATCGCAAAACTTTTACAGCGGCCGCCCCTCCGGGCGG